>NZ_JBHSEP010000005.1:0-320299 GCF_042654645.1 Cohnella hongkongensis
GACCGGGATGGACGCACCGCTGGTGTACCAGTTGTTCCGCCAGGAGCACCGCTGGGTAGCCAAGTGCGGAAGGGATAAGCGCTGAAAGCATCTAAGCGCGAAGCCTGCCTCAAGATGAGATTTCCCAGATTCGTAAGACCCCTGGAAGAACACCAGGTTGATAGGCTCGGGGTGGAAGCGCGGCAACGTGTGGAGCTGACGAGTACTAATCGGTCGAGGGCTTATCCTAAGCGGATGGCCTAGCAAGGCAATTCACCTTCTTCTTCGCGCAGAGACCGGCTTCTTGGCCGCGTCGACGACAACGTTTGGTTCGCATCCGGTTTTCAAGGCGCAAGCCTTGTGATACAGATGATCTGGTCTGGTGATGACGGCGGAGGGGTTCCACGCGTACCCATCCCGAACACGACCGTTAAGCCCTCCAGCGCCGATGGTACTTGGACCGCAGGGTCCTGGGAGAGTAGGACGTCGCCAGGCCGGAGTATTTGTTCTCTATCGCTGTGTATAGTTAGGTCACGCTCTCATAGCTCAGTAGGTAGAGTGCATCCATGGTAAGGATGAGGTCACCGGTTCGATCCCGGTTGAGAGCTCCAGTTCCCTACTCTGTCATGGCCCCTTGGTCAAGTGGTTAAGACACCTCCCTTTCACGGAGGTAACAGGGGTTCGAATCCCCTAGGGGTCACCAATTTCTTTCTTACTTAAGCACATCGTGGAGGCTTAGCTCAGCTGGGAGAGCATCTGCCTTACAAGCAGAGGGTCGGGGGTTCGATCCCCTCAGCCTCCACCATTGATTTCCTTCCGTTGGGGATTAGCCAAGCGGTAAGGCAACGGACTTTGACTCCGTCATTCCTAGGTTCGAATCCTAGATCCCCAGCCATTTTCGAGCCATTAGCTCAGTTGGTAGAGCACCTGACTTTTAATCAGGGTGTCGAAGGTTCGAGTCCTTCATGGCTCACCATTTTCGACATCGGTCAGAACACGGCTAGTGCGCGCGTATGGCGGAATTGGCAGACGCACCAGACTTAGGATCTGGCGGGAGACCGTGGGGGTTCAAGTCCCTCTACGCGCACCATACTTACAAGCGATGACCTTCGTTTCCTTCCCGGAAGCGAAGGTTTTTTAATTTTCTCCGGCTCTCCGTCAGGCCGGAGCAAGCGAAGCAGGCCGGGAACTCGAAAGTTCCCGGCCTGCTGGGGCTTCAACAAGACTTCCGCTACTTCGACTTGGTGCGAGCCTGAGCCTGATAAACGCTCATCGTCATCGGGGCGAATAGGGCGGCAAGAAGGAGCGGCAGGCCGATGCCCGCAGCGAGATCGGCGGCAGTCGCCGTTCCGTGCAGCAGCCCTCTTACCAGGCGAACGGCGATGCTGACCGGGTTCCAGTCGATGGTCGTTCCCAGCCAGCCGGGCATCGACGAAGTGTCGACGAGGACGTTGCTGGCAAAGAGGAGCGGATACATCGCCATCATGCTCGTTCCGGATACCGTCTCCGGCCGTTTGGCCACATTGCCGATCAGCGCGAACACCCAACTGACGCAGTATGCGAAGAAGAGAGCGTACAGTAGAGCCTGCACAGCGCCTGCCGTCCCGCCCTCCGGCCGAAAGCCAAGCGCCATTCCTGCGGCGAGCACGGAGATCAGGGCTGCCGAATAGCGTAAGCCTTCGGCGGTCACGGATCCAAGGACGGCGGCAGGCTGCCAGAACGGAATCGTGCGAAACCGAGAGTATACGCCCTTCGCGATATCCGTGCACAGAGTGGTTCCCGTGTAGACCGTCAGCGGCACGACCGTCAGAATAAGCATGCCGGGCAGCAGGTAAGAAATATACGACTGTACGGAACCGGAGATCGCTCCCCCGAACAGGAAGGCGAAGATCAGAAGCATTATGATCGGGGATAGAATCGTCTCCATTGCCATTCCGAAGCCGTTGTTTCTCATGTGATAGAAGGTTCGACGAGCAAACAGCAAGGTTGCGGCTACAGGGCCCCGATTCCGTGAAGAGTGACGGGTTCGGACGTCCGTAACGAGGCTCATGACGTCGCCTCCTTGCCGACAGCGCCAGGGCTAGACCCGCTCAGCGCGAAGAATACGTCGTCGAGACTGGGATCGCTTAAGGAGAAGTCCCTGATTCCCGCCACAGAATGACGAAGCAAGGTCGCCAGCACCGAATGGGCCAAGGCGATTTCCTGCACGGCCACTTTCATGATTTTGCCGTCTCCGGCGATCTGGCCGGTCAAGCCGTGCTCGGAGTCGATCTGGCGGAGGAGGCGAGCCGGATCGGCCCCCGGAGCCAAACGAATCGTCAGCGTCTGACCTCCGATAGAAGCCTTCAACTGCTTCGGGGTTCCGACGGCAGCGATCCGGCCATCGGCGATAAAGCCGATTCGATCGGCCAACTGATCGGCCTCTTCCAAGTACTGCGTCGTCAGCAGCACTGTCGTTCCTTGCTTGACGAGACGGCGTACGGCATCCCACAGCTCGTGTCTGCTTCGCGGATCCAAGCCGGTGGTCGGCTCGTCCAGAAACAGCACCTTGGGCCGGGAGAGAATGCCGGCAGCCAGATCCAGGCGGCGCCTCATGCCGCCGGAATACGTGCCGACCGTTCGTTCTCCGGCTTCAGCCAATCCGAACGACGCGACCAATTCTTCCGCGAGCGCACGGGCCTGCCGCTGCGGATGGCCGCAAAGTCCGGCGAACAGCGTCAGGTTCTGCCTCCCCGTCAGCGCTTCGTCCAGCGCAACGTACTGGCCCGTGACGCTAATCCGACTGCGAACATCTGCAGGCTCTTTCACGACGTCGCGGCCGCAGACTCGCGCCCAGCCGGAATCCGGGCGGAGAAGCGTCGTCAGCATGTGAATCGTCGTCGTTTTGCCGGCTCCGTTCGGGCCGAGGAGAGCGAATAACTCTCCTTGCCGGATCGACAGATCCACGCCTCGCACGGCCTCGTGCGAGCGGAAGGCTTTGCGCAGCTGCTCCGCTTCGATGACGATAGTCATTTGTCGTTCTCCTTCCGATTACAGAAAATGTCGCTTATGCTCGGCTGCCCATTCGGCGAATGTGCGAGCCGGTCTTCCGAGCACCTGTTCAACCGTCGGAAGCACGGTATAGCCCGCTTCAGGGGGCTGCTTTGCCATCTGCACGAAAAAGTCCAAGCTTTCCTCGTCATACCCCTCGTTTCGCCAATGCTGCCGGGCCTCCTCCTCGCTCCTCTCGATAAACAGGATCGGCTTTCCGATCGCGGCAGCGATCGCCTCTACCGATTGTCTCCGCGTGATCGCTTCCGGACCTGTCAGCGAATAGCTGCGGCCGTGATGGCCGTCCTCCAGCAGTGCCGCGACGGCGACGGCCGCGATGTCTCCTTCGTGAACTTTGGCGCTCAGAGCGGCTCCGTAGAACTCGCGAACGACGCCCTCCCGACGGATCGACTCCTGCCAGTCCGACAAAGCGTTGGCCATGAATTCCGCCGGCTTCACGAGCGTCCACTGCATGCCGCTTGTCTTCAGCGCCGCCTCGGTTCGACCTTCCTCGTAGCCGACCAGCACGACGACGCGTCGCACGCCGGCCTCCTCCGCCAACGAGACGACCTCCGGCGGGGTCTCAAGGTTGGCCCCGGGCTCGTCGCTGGACACGATCAGAAACATCGCCTCTACGCCTTGCAGAGCGTCCTGCAGCGTCTCCGCACGCATTAAGTTTCCGGCGACGATCTCCACGCTCTCGGGGAGCTTCCATCGGGCCTGCTCCGGCTCGCGGGACAGCGCTCGTACACGCTTCTCCCGCTTGGCCAGCATCTCCGTCACGTGCCGTCCGACCGTTCCCGTTGCTCCGGTGACCAAAATCGTCATGTTCCATCTCTCCTCATTTTTGATAAATGATGGCGGCGCATAGCTTCGAGATGAGCGATAACCGCTTCCCGGAGTTCCTCCGGAGATACGATGTCGACCTTCGTTCCGTAACTGGCGACGACCGACAGCGCATACTCTTCGGCGTAGAACGTCGTGCGAACGTCGACGCTGTCGCCCTGATAGGAACACTCGCCGGGAAATTGCTCGAACACCCGCTCGGATACCGACGGGTCGAAGCGAAGATAGGCCTGAATGCCGGGATATTCCTGCTCCTGCTCCTCCGGAAGACTCCGCAGGGAGAATGTCGCCTCGGTCACTCGGAGGCGGCGGATTCGCGAGATGCGGAAATACCGCTTCGCCCGACGCATTCGGCAATAGGCCTCCAGGTACCAGACGCCTTTCTCCCAGAGCAGATTAAGGGGCTCTACGCTGCGATCGGTACAAGCGCCGGACGCCCCCGTATACGCGAGCTCGACGATTCGGGACTGCCGAATGGCCTGGTACAGCTGATGGACGACGTCCCGATCGCGCTCCGATGTGCTCATGTCGAGAATAACGGAGCGGTTGCTCTCGTCGTTCGCCAAAGCCGGATGCAGGCTGACCAGCTTCCGCATCGCGGGCGCAGCGGCGCCTCCCATCGCGCTCTGCACAGCTTTCAGCAGCGCGTAGATAACCGACAGATCGTCGACGGAGAAGTGCTGACGAGTCAGGAAAAATCCGTTCGTCAGCTCGAACCCGCCGTCCGCTCCGGTATACGACGCGACCGGAATGCCCGCCTGTCCGATGAGCTCGACGTCCCTGTAGACGGTGCGCACCGATACTTCGAACTTGGCAGCCAGCTCCGCGGCCGTCACCCTTCGTTTGGCCATCAGCTCCAGCGTCATTCCGAGCAATCGATTCAATCTCATGCCATCGCCACCTTTTGTGAATGACCACTTGCAGGTCATCCGGATAACATCATAATACACGAATACTGACATCATGGATGGCAGGATTATAAAGCCTCGGCGGGCTTCGCCAGGGCACTCCGCATTTTTTCTTGCTTGCCGGGGGTGCTATAATGGAGCTAAGAACGCTAAGAATAGACAACAGAAGGAGAAGGGCATGGATTTTATTAAACAGCTGCTGATCGACGAGGGAGTCTCGTCCCCGATTGCAGTATACCTCGCGAATGCGATCGTCCTTATGCTGCTGATCGGACTCTGCTTTCTGGCGAACTTCGTCACCAAGAAGATCGTATTGAAAATTTTGGCTTCGTTTATTATGAAAAACCGGTTCACCTGGGATAATGCGTTTTTGGAGCGCAAGGTGCTTCACAGGCTGTCCCATATCGTCCCGGCCATCATTGTCTATTATTCGGCGCCGATCTTTCCGATTTATCGGACGCTGATCGAGAACGGGGCCGCTATCTCCATCATTCTCATCAGCATGACGGTGATCGACGCATTCCTTAACGCATGCAACGATATTTACAATACCTATGAAGTCTCCAAGGTCAAGCCGATTCGAGGCTACATTCAAGTCGTCAAAATTTTCGTTTTCATTATCGGCGCGATCATTATCGTCTCCAGCCTGATCGGCAAAAGCCCCCTGCTTCTGCTGAGCGGCCTGGGCGCCTTGTCGGCCGTGCTGATGCTTATTTTCAAGGATTCGATACTTGGGCTCGTGGCCGGGGTACAGCTGTCGGCCAACGATATGGTTCGCGTCGGGGACTGGATCGAAATGCCGAAATATAGCGCGGACGGCGACGTCATCGATATTTCGCTCAATACGGTAAAGGTTCTGAATTTCGACAAGACGATCACGACGATTCCGAGCTACGCTCTGATCTCCGATTCGTTCCGCAACTGGCGGGGCATGCAGCAAGCGGGCGGGCGGCGCATTAAGCGATCGGTCTTCATCGACATCGGAAGCATTCGATTCTGCACGGCAGAGCTGCTCGAGCAGCTGCGCAAAGTTCATTACCTAACCGAGTACCTGGCGGCCAAGGAGCAAGAGATCTCGGAGTATAACGCCCGCAACCGGATCGACAAGACGATGGAGGTGAACGGGCGGCAGCTGACGAATATCGGCGTATTTCGCAGCTATGTCGAAAATTACTTAAAGCAGCACCCGAGAATTCATCAAGGGATGACGCTGATCGTCCGGCAGCTGGCGCCGACCGAAACCGGGCTGCCTCTGGAAATCTACGCGTTCGTCAACGATACGAACTGGGGCGTCTACGAGTCGGTGCAATCCGACATTTTCGATCATATTTTCGCCGCGGCTCCTTCGTTTGGACTTCGTATTTTCCAGAGCCCGACCGGCCACGATCTCAACGAGGGGCTGAGGAACGAAAGCGCACCGACAGAGCGGACGATAAAAAACATCGACTAATTTCCGCGTGTCCGGCCGGACGACGCGAGATCACGAAGCGATTGCTGAAAAGGCTGCTTTGCAGGCCCCCGGCCTTGCGGAGCAGCCTTTTGCGCACGATCAGAAAGAGTGAAAATCCGCTCTCCTTATCTGGAGCGTCTCCGACAAAAACGCGTTCATCGTCCTAAGGATGCCGCGATTCTGCGTCTAGAGGGACGCTGAAAGCTTTTTTGCCAGGGCTTGCCGCATTTTAAAATATGGATGCATGAATCTTGAAATCTTGCTATGGGTTCGGGGACGGGTCGTGTATACAATGGGGGCGTGGGGAATTTTAAGCTAAGAGAGGGGCAACAACATGACGCTCAAAAAGTTCTCGGTTCTGGCACTGACGCTCGCCACGGCGCTGACGGCGACCGCTTGCGGAGGCGGCGGCAAAGAGGAGAACCAGGCTTCGCCCGGAGGAGAGAATCAGCCGTTCGCGGGCCAGAAAATTACCGTGTTCGCCGTCAACCATCCTTGGACGGACGCCTTGAAGCCGGAAATTGCGCAGTTCGAGAAGGAGACCGGCATGAAAGTCGACTTGCAGGTGTTCGCCGAGGAGCAGCTTCAGCAGAAGCTGGCGGTTCAGTTCACTACCGGGGCCGAGACGCCGGACGTCTTCACGTACCGTCCGTATATGGATAAAATCCTGTACGCCAAAAACGGCTGGACGGCTCCGCTGGACGATTACGTGACCCGCAACGCAGATTACGACTTCGAGGATTTCTCCAAAGCGACGATCGAAGCCAGCACCATCGACGGCAAGCTGATGTCCATTCCGCTGTGGACGGACCAATTCGTCTTATATTACCGGAAAGATATTTTGGAGGAAAATAATATCGCCGTTCCGAAGACGATGGCCGAATTCGAGGAAGCGATGAAGAAGCTGCACAAGCCGAAGGACGACTTCTACGGATTTGTCGCCCGGGGACAGCGCAATGCGCTCGTAACGGCCGTCTCTTCGTTCGTCTTCTCCGAGGGCGGAGATTTCATGGTAGGGGACAAGGCGACGGTCAATACGCCCGAAGCGGTCAGAGGCTTCAAGCTGTACGCCGATCTGGTGAAAAACTACGGTCCGCAAGGCGTGCTGAACATGAACTGGGCGCAGGCGATCGGCCTGTTCGCGCAGGGCAAAGCCGCATTCTACGTCGACTCGGCCGCATTGTTCAAGAACGCGACCGATCCGGAAAAATCGCTCGTCGCCGATAAGGTCGGCTTCGGCGTCTTCCCGGCCGGCAGCGCGGGAGCGAAGCCTTACAGCACGGCGTCGTGGTCGCTGGCGATGAATCCGCAGTCCAAGGGCAAGGATGCCGCGTGGGCGTTCATGGAGTGGGCGACCAACAAGGAGAACGCGCTGATGATTCAACAAAGCGGCGTGCCGGGCGCGCGGGATTCCGTATGGGCCTCGGCGGAAGGAACGGAGAAATTCCCGCCGGATCTCGCGGCCGCCATCCAGGAGACGATGAGCATCGGGGTGGATCATTTCGTGCCCCAGGTAATGAGCGTGACGGAGTCGCGCGACGTCGTCGGAGCCATTGTCGTGAAGGCGATTCTGGGCGAAGATATCCAGGCGGCCGCCGATCTGGCCAACCAGGAGCTTCAGGCGATTATCGACAAGGATAATTCCCAATAGAGACAGCGCGGATAGCGGGGGCGGACCTGCGGTTCAACGACGGGCCCGCCCCGCATCCTGACAAGAAGGAGGGAATATCGTGGTTGCGGTCGTCAACTGGCTGGATCGTCATCTTAAGTGGGTATTCGTTACGCCGGCGCTGCTTTTTATTGCGCTTATGGTCGCTTTTCCGATATTCTATACGGCAAGGCTAAGCTTGTACGAATGGAGCATGTCGGCAGTGCAGCCGCCCAAGTGGGTGGGACTCGATAATTATGCGGCGCTGCTGACCAGCAAGCCGTTCTGGCATTCGTTATGGATCACTTTCTATCATTCCTCGATCAGCATCGTGCTGGAGACGGTGCTGGGCGTCGCGATCGCCGTGCTGTTCTCGAAAAAGATGTTCGGGGCGCGGGCCGCCAAAACGATGATGATGCTGCCGATGGTCGCCACGCCGGTATCCGTCGGATTGGTCTGGCTGCTCATCTACGAGCCGTCGATCGGCATGGCCAACCAATTGCTGAAAAGGCTGGGCTTCGAAACGCAGGAATGGCTCGGCTCCGTCACGCAGGTCATCCCGTCGCTCATTATCGTCGACGTCTGGCAGTGGACGCCGATGATCGCCCTGATCGCGATCGCCGGACTGGCCACGATTCCGTCGGACCCGTACGAGTCGGCCAGCGTGGACGGGGCGAGCGCCTGGCAGAAGTTTACGCGCATTACGCTGCCGCTGCTGCTGCCGACGCTCATCACGGCGGTTACCCTAAGGGTTATCGACCTGGTCAAAACGTTCGATACGATCTACGCGACGACGCAGGGAGGGCCGAATTTCGCTTCGCAGACGCTTAACCTGATGATCTTCGACACGGCGTTCTCCAGCTTCAAATTCGGCTACGCTTCGGCGCTTCTGATCGTATTTTTCATCATGCTCATCGCGCTGGTGCTCTTGTTGAACGCTCTGCGCAGGAAGGCGGGAGGCTTGCAATGAGAATACCCTGGACCAGGCGGGCGGGGCTTGCCTCGTTGAATGTGCTGGTGCTGCTCGGCCTGATGTTCCCGCTGCTGTGGATGCTGACGGCTTCGCTGAAGTCGCAAATCCAGATTCTGAACCCGGACAATCTGTTCCGGTTCACGCCGACCTTCAAAAATTACGTGTCCGTGTTCCAGGATTACGACTATATGAAATATATCGGGAACAGCTTTGCCGTCGGAGCCGCATCTACGCTTTGCGCGCTTGCGCTCGGTCTCCCGGCGGCTTACGCGATCGCCAAATTCAAAATGCAGGTGACGTCGATTACGATTCTCGTGGCGAAAATTTTGCCGGGGATCAGCTATTTGGTACCGTGGTACGTGCTGTACAATGAGATCGGTTTTATCGATACGTTTCCGGGACTGATCATGAGCCATATGGTGCTCGGACTTCCGTTCATCATGTGGATTATGATTCCGTTCTTCGAATCGTTCCCGAGAGAAGTGGAGGAGTCCTCCTGGATCGACGGCAGCTCCAAAATCCGCACGTTCTACCAGATGGTGCTTCCGGTGTCGCTTCCCGGCATCATCACGTCGGCGCTGCTCGCGTTCATTTTCTCCTGGAACAACTTTATGTTCTCCTTCATTCTGGCCGGCGAGAAGACGAAGACGCTGCCGATCGCGATCTACAATTTCCTCGGCGGCACCTCTATCGATTGGGGCGGCTTGATGGCGGCGGCGTGCATCATTACGCTTCCGGTCATCGTCATCGCCATGCTGGCGCAGAAATACGTCGTCAGCGGCTTGTCCGCGGGGGCGGTGAAGGGCTAACGACAAGGGGCTGGGACCATGCATCACCGGTGGAATACGTTCAGCAAGATGGTCGTCTTGATCGCGCTGCTCATTTTGCCGCTCGTTCTCATCTACAGCTATTCGAATTCCGTATCGGTCAACACGATCCGGCAGGAGCTGCAGGAGAAAAATTTGAACAGGCTCTCCTTCTTCACGAACCAGGTCGACACGATTATCGATCAGTTGTCGATCATGTCCATCATCGTGAGCAAGGATCCGAGCGTGAGGAAGCTGGGCGAGGCCGACAGGCTGCTGGATTCCTACGAGCAAGTGCAGGCGCAGGAGGATGTCGTTCAGAAGCTGGGTCTGCTCAGCGTGACGAGCAGCTGGAAAAACACGCTCATCGTCTATTTGCCGAGAACGAAGCAATCGATCTCGAACGATTACTTCAGCTCTTACGACGACGATTATTTGCGCGCGCAGACGGCCAAATCCTGGACGTACCGGCCCGCCGGGAGTATGGGAGAGGAAGGCTATTTTTCGAAGGTGCAGTTCAGCCCGCTGCTCGTCAACCGGAGTCTGCTGGAGGCGGACGCCGTCGTCGAGGTGCGGTTTGCCGAAAGCAATATGATCCGCATGCTGAGCGAATACAAGAACGAAGCGAGAAGCGGAAGCTCCTTCTTCTATAGAAAAGGCGACGAGCCGATCGGGGAGCCGGGCCCGGCCCAGACCGCTACGCTGGAAATTTCCGCGTATCTGGACGAGCAGGAGCTGGACGAAGCGGGATACCGGACGATCGATATCGGCGAAGACCATTATCTGGTCAGCTATGTGAGGTCCAGAAGCCTCGGCTGGTACGCGATCGATTATTTGCCGCTGAAGCAGGTGCTGCAGCCGATCGTCAAAAGCCGGAATTTATTTTACGGGGCGCTCGCGCTCATCCTGCTGTTCGGGCTGATCGCTACGCTCGTGCTATACAGGCAGGTGCAGAAGCCGATCATGCTGCTCGTCCGAGGCGTGCAGAAAATCCAAACCGGCTCCTATTCCCACCGTCTCAGCTATCGGCCGAGAAACGAATTCGAGTTTCTGTTCGCCAAGTTTAACGAAATGACGGAAGAGATCCAGCGGCTGCTGGAGAAGGTGTACGTGGAAAATATCCGCTTTCGCGAAGCGAAGCTGAAGCATCTGCAATCGCAGATCAGCCCTCATTTTCTGTCGAATTGTCTGTTTTTCGCGAAAAACATGATCGCCGTTGACGACAAGCAGGCGGCGACGGACATGATCATGAATCTGGCCGACTACTTCCGGTACATTACGAAGCTGGAGCATACGATGACGACGCTTCGGGAGGAGCTGGCGCTGATCGAAAACTATTTGACGATCCAGAATTTGCGCATTCAGCGCTTTCACTACGAGATCGACGTACCCGATGCGATGAAGGAGCTGAAAATTCCGCGGCTGATGATCCAGCCGATCGTCGAGAACGCCATCGTGCACGGCATCGAGAAAAGCGAGAGATACGGCATCATCCGGATCTCGGGAGAGGAGCGGGACGGCGAGTATCGCGTAACGATCGACGACAACGGCCAAGGCGTGACGGAGGAAACGGTAAGAAGCCTTCGGAAGCGAGCCGCCGGCCCGCTCGATCAGGAAAACGGCTGCGGCCTGTGGAACGTGCACCAGAGATTGTCCTACCAGTACGACGCGCATTCGGGTCTGATCATCGAGCTGTCGCCGCTGGGGGGACTTCGGGTCGTCGTTCATTGGCCGAGCGCTCCGGAGCGGGAGACGGAAGAGGGGGATTGACATGCTGCAGCTGCTGCTCGTCGACGACGAGATGAGCGTGGTGGATACGCTCGCATATACGATTCCGTGGAAGTCTCTGGGGATCGAAGAGGTTCATAAAGCGTATTCCGCTTCCGAGGCGCTGGACATTCTCAACATGCACGCGATCGACATCGTCATTACCGACGTGCGTATGCCGGGCACCGACGGTCTTGAGCTGTCGAGGCTGGTGTCCCGGCAATGGAAGCATACGAAATGCATGCTGTTGACGGCCCATGCCGATTTCGATTACGCCCGAACGGCCATCCAGAACAATATCAGCGATTATATTCTGAAGCCGATCCGGGACGAGGAGCTGACCGAGCGCGTCGGCCAGGTCGTCGAGGTGATCCGCCTGGAAAGGGAGACGCACAGCGTCGTCCAGCGCGCGATGGACGCGATGCGGGAGCATCTGCCCCGGCTGCGCGGCGAGCTGCTGCACGATTTGCTGCAGGGCAAGCGGATCCCGTCCGGGAAGCTGGAGGAGAAGCTCCGGATACTTGAGGTGCCGATCCGCATGGACGACGGCATTGCGATGATGCTGATTCGCTACAAGGAGCAATTTTCCGACTACGATCCGTTCGAAATGTCCTTGATGGAATACGCCATCTTCAATATGGCGGAGGAAACGTTCGAGGAAGGCTATCGGGTCTGGTGCTGCAAGGACGTGTACGATTATTTGGCCGTCGTGCTCATCCCGAAGCGGGACGAGGCGGACAGCCCGGGGGACCTGGAGGAGCGGTTGAACCGCTGGACGAACCAATTCCAGATGAACGTCCGGCATTATTTGAAAAGGGAAGTCTCCGTGCTGCTCGGGCACGGGGGCGCTTTTCCCGCCGATCTGCTCAAGATGTATCACAATCTGCTGCTGCTGTTCCGCAAGAGATTCGGCAACGGGCAGGATATGCCGCTGTACGTCGCGGGGAGCGGAGAGCTGGCGGACATCAGCACGCTGCAGCGCTTGAACGAGCCGCCGGCGCTGCTGCATCTGATGGAAGCGGGAGACTGGACGGCGATCGAGAAGCGTCTGGAGGCGATATTGAACGAGCTCGAGGAGCGCTGGGCGGAGTCGCCCGAGCATCTGATGGAGGCTTTCTTCGCCTTGTACGCCGCATTCTCGAACTTGGCGCATACGAGCGGAAGGAAGATGCTCGATCTGATCGGCAGCGACTATTCGCCTGTCAAGGAGCTGCTCCCGTGCAAGACGGTCGCCCATCTGAGCGAGTGGACGCGGAGCGTGTTCGGCAAGTTCCGGCAGCAGGCCAGAAACGAGAACAACACGGCCAGACTGGCGACGGTGAAGGAGGCCCAGAAGTATGTGCTGTCCCACCTGTCCCACGACATCTCCGTGCAATCGATCGCCGATCATCTGCGGATGCATCCGTCCTACCTATCCCGCCTGTACAAGCTGGAGACGGGAGAGAACATCAGCGATTACATCACGAAGCTGAAGCTGGAGAAGTCGGTCATGCTGCTGAAGACGAGCACGAAGAAAATTTACGAGATTTCGGAGGAAATCGGCTACCACAATCCCCATTATTTCATCAAGCTGTTCAGAAAATATTACGGCACGACGCCGCAGGAATACCGCAATTCCCAGATGTAGAGAGAGAGCATCTGTTGCGGCTGTAAGGACGGCGTCGAACTATCCGGATATGAGGAGTCCATTCATGAGAAATATCGTGTGCAAAGAGCCTGGCGTTTTCGAGATGCGGCGCACGGAGCGTCCGCTGCGCAAGCCGGGCGAGGTACTGGTCAAAGTGTCGGCGGTAGGCGTATGCGGCACGGATTATCACGCTTTCCGCGGGAGGCAGCCCTACTTCGCTTATCCGAGAATATTAGGCCATGAAATCGCCGGAGAAGTCGCGGAAACCGACGGCGCTTCGGAGGAGGCGGGCGGACTTAAGGTTGGCGATCGCGTGACGATCATGCCCTATATCGCCTGTCGGGCTTGCATCGCCTGCCGCGCCGGACGGCCGAACGCCTGCTCCGATCTGCGAGTTCTGGGCGTGCATGAGGACGGAGCGATGCGCGAATATTTATCGGTGCCGGCGGAATACGTCGTCAAGACCGAGGGCTTGAGCCTGAACCAGACGGTGATCGTCGAGCCGATGGGTATCGGCCTTCATGCCGTGAACAGGGGCGAGATCAGGCCGGGAGAGACGGCGCTCGTCGTCGGAGCGGGGCCGATCGGCCTTGCGGCGATGAAGTTCGCGAAGCTGGCCGGCGCCAAGGTGATCGCGATGGACACGAACGCGGAGCGGCTGCGCTTCTGCCGGCAATGGGCGGGCGCCGACGAGATCGTCGAGGCGGCCGGCGACGCCGCGGCGGCTTTGGCCGATATTACCGGGGGAGACGGCCCGACGACGGTGTTCGACGCTACGGGAAGTCCGCAATCGATGATGAAGACGTTCGAATACGCTGCCCACGGCGGCAAAATCGTGTTCGTGAGCTTGGTGCAGGCGGATATCTCGTTTCACGATCCCGCTTTTCACAAGAAGGAGCTGACGCTGCTGGGCAGCCGGGCGGCGACTCTCGCAGAGTTCGAGCGGGTGATCGCCTGCATGCGGGAGGGGCGGATCGACGCCGACGGCTTTATTACGCATCGCGCTCCCTTCGAGAAGGCGATCGAGGCGTTCGGCGAGTGGTTGAACCCGGGCAGCGGCGTGATCAAAGCGGTAATCGAGCTTTAAGGAGGTCGGACCGGCGTTGGCCGATAGGGCGGTAGGCTTCACTTGGGATAGGAGGATGAATGTATTGAAAATTTCGAATATTCGGTCTAATGTATATCGTTTGCCCCCCAGCGTGCCTTGGGAGGATGCCACGAACAAGGTGGACGGGCTGGAGTTCGTCGTGGCGGAGGTACAGGCGGACAACGGGATGACCGGCACCGGTCTGAGCTATACGGTCGATATCGGCGGCACGGCGATCCGAACGCTGATCGACGACTATTTGGCCAACTTGGTGATCGGCATGAACCCGCTCGATTACGAGCGAATCTGGTACAAGCTGCAGAGACAGTCCCGGCGGCTCGGCCTCGGGGTGAATTCGATGGCGATCGCGGCGATCGACGTGGCGGTCTGGGACTTGATCGGCAAAATCCACGGGCAGCCGCTCTATAAGCTGCTCGGCGGAGCGCGTGACCGGATCCCGGCCTATATCAGCGAGATCGATCTGCGGAGCGACGGAACAGTGGAGCAATTGGCGGACAGGGTGAAGGAGTATGTCCGGCAGGGCTACCGCACGGTCAAGATCAAGATCGGCAAGCCCGAGCTGGAGGAGGATATCGAAAGGATCGCCAAAGTTCAGGAGCTGCTCGGGCCCGGGGGCGCCGTGCTCGTCGATCTGAATCAGAAGTGGAGCGCGGCCGAGGCGATTCAGAAAGGCGCCCGTCTCGACAAGCTGAATCTCGGCTGGATCGAAGAACCGACGCTGGTTCAGGACGTGCAGGGCCACCGCCAATTGAAGCAGGCGATCCGCACGCCGGTCGCGCTCGGGGAGAGCTTGTACAGCCGGCAGCAGTTTCTTGAATATTTGCGGGCCGACGCGGTCGATATCGTGCAGGCCGACGTCGCTTTCGTGGGCGGCATAACGGAGTGGCTGAAGATCGCCCATCTTGCCGGCGCGTTCGGCAAGCCGGTCGCCCCGCACTTTATGATGGAGCTATCGCTCCACCTGCTGTGCGGCGTGCAGAACAGCTACATGCTGGAAAATGTCGTAGGGGGCTCGCTCACCGAGCTGGGCCTGCTGGAGAAGCCGATCGAGGTGCAGGGCGGCATGGGCGTACCTTCCGAGCTTCCCGGACACGGCATCGTGTTCGACCAGGAGGAGCTTCAACGGCACTTGCTCGATCCGGCGAAGCTGCGGGACGCATTTGCCGGAGGCAGCAAATAAATGAACAAGGGGGCTGGCGCCGTTATGCAAACGTGGAATACCGACGAGGAACTGTTCAATTTGATGAAGGCCGAGCTTTATACGCCGGTGGTAGGGGATATTTTGGACGCGAAGGGGCGGTATCATCAGTTTCTGCCGCAGCCGATTCAGCCGATGAAGGAGGAGATGATCATCGCGGGCCGGGCGATGCCCGTCCTGATGATCGACGTGTACGGAGAGCAGGAGAAACCGTTCGGCCTCCTGACAGAGGCGCTGGACCAACTGCAGCCCGGAGAGGTGTACATCGCTTCCGGAGGGCAGATGCGCTGCGCGTACTGGGGGGAGCTGCTGACGGCCACCGCCAAGAAAAGAGGCGCGGTCGGCGCGATCGTCAACGGCTTCCACCGCGATACGCCGATGGTGCTGGAGCAGAGCTGGCCGGTGTTCTCCCGAGGCCGGTTCGCGCAGGATTCCTCCGTCCGCACGCAGGTCGTCAACTATCGGTGCCCGATCGAGGTGGGGGAAGTGTGGATCAATCCCGGGGATCTGATCTTCGCGGATTTGGACGGCGTTCTCGTTATTCCCAGGGAGCTGGAGCGGGAAGTCATCGCCGAAGCGCTGCATAAGGTGCGCGGGGAGAAGATCGTGCGCAGAGAGGTCGAGAACGGGATGTCCAGCACGGAGGCTTTTCAAAAGTACGGGATCTTATAGAGGCTGTTCACCGGACTTTTATGAACACACGACATACAGGAGGACTTCATGAGAATCGTCAAGTTCGAGACGTGGTGGGTGCAGAGAAACGAAAGCTTGTTCGACGCCAAGAGGCAAGGCAACAGCCGGATGCCTTGGGACGTCATCGTCGTCAAGCTGACGACGGACACCGGGATCGAGGGAATCGCGACGGCGCTCGCCGCGCGGTCGGGCGCGGTGACGGAAGCGTATCTGCAGGACAATATCGTCCCGATCGTGATGGGAAGGGATCCCCACGACCGCGAGGCGATCTGGCACGAGCTGTGGAACGTCGACCGGCACCTCGGATTTTTCCCCGTTTATTTGCCCGGGCCGGTCGACGTCGCGCTGTGGGATATCGCGGCCAAGGCGGCAGGTCTTCCACTCTACAAATATATGGGCGCCTGCCGGACTCGGCTCCCGGTGTATGCGAGCGGACTGTTCCACGAGACGGTCGAGGAGTACGTGAACGAGGCGCTGCATTACAAGTCGCTCGGGATTGGCGCCTATAAAGCGCATCCTCCCGGCCCGTGGAGGCTGGACATGAGCATTCATCAGGCTTTGCGGGACGCGCTGGGGGAGGGTCACGTGCTCATGACGGACCCGGTGGCGGAATACAGTCTGGACGAGGCGATCAAGGTCGGGCGGCATCTGGAGAAGCTGAACTATTTGTGGTTCGAGGAGCCGTTCCGGGATTTCGAGGTAAACAAATACAGACAGCTGTGCGCCGCGCTGGACATTCCGGTCGCCGCGACCGAGACGACCCGGGGCTGTCATTGGGGCGTCGCGCAATCGATCGCCGCAGATGCCGCAGACATCGTCCGGGCGGACGTGTCCTGGAAGCACGGAATTACCGGAACGCTGAAGATCGCCCATCTCGCGGAGGCGTTCGGCCTCCGGTGCGAGATCCACACGACGACGATGAATTATATGGATATCGTCAATCTGCACGTGTCGTGCGCGATTCGCAATTGCGAATACTTCGAGTACTTCGTGCCGGAGGATCGCTTCCAGCTTCCGATGAAGGGCAGGCTGCCGATCGACTCGCAGGGCATGATCACGGTGCCGGATGCGCCGGGCATCGGAGCGGAGCTGGATTGGGAGCTTATTAAGCGGTTGTGCGTATCCTATCGGGTCATCGAGGCTTAGGAGGCGAAGAGAGATGGGAAATCCGTTTGAGCTTGGCGGAACGCTGGCGCTCGTTACGGGCGGCGGAACGGGTCTTGGGCTCGGCATCGCCCGCTCGATCGTAAACGCCGGCGGCAAGGTCGTGCTGACGGGCAGAAGAGAGGAGACGCTGCGGAGCGCCTGCGCCGGGCTGGGTCCGGATTCGGCCTTCGTCGTGCACGACGTCGATCGGCGGGAGACGATTTCGGAGCTCGTCCGGGAGGTGGAGGAACGGTTCGGGCCGATCGGCATTCTCGTCAACAATGCCGGGAATCACCTGAAGAGAAGCGTCGAGGAGACGGACGACGAGAGCTTCGCCAAAGTGCTGAGCACGCATGTGCAGGGCGGGTTCGCTCTCGCCAGGGAGACTGCGAAGCGCATGGTGCCGCGCGGATCCGGCTCGATCCTGTTCGTCGGCTCCATGGCGGCGATCATGGGCATTCCTCGGGTCGTCGCCTATTCCGCGGCGAAGACAGCGGTCGGCGGAATGGCGCGAGCGCTGGCGAGCGAGCTGTCACCGCACGGGATCCGAGTGAATACGATCGTTCCGGGCTGGATCGAGAGCGAGATGACGCGCAAGGCGTTCGAAGGCGATCCCGAGCGGGCGCGGAAAATTTTGTCCCGCACGCCCGCGGGACGCTTCGGAAGCCCCGAGGATATCGGCCATGCGGTCGTCTATCTGAGCTCTCCGGCGGCCGGTTTCGTCACGGGGATCGACCTGCGCGTCGACGGAGGAGCGGGCATCGGATTTTAAGCGATCGGCTTATTTCCCTCATGCCGCCGCGCTGCCGACCGGCATCGTAACAGGCATGAGCGGGCGGCTGCCGGGAAAGCCCGACCTCCTATAAGCTGCCGCCATGTCTAGAACCCGAGAGCCGTTTCGCAGGCCTGCGAGCCTGCGAACGGTTTTTCGTCGGGATCGGAATTCAAGCGGGCGGAATAGCCGGTCTCAGAAAAAATAAAAAAGTTTACAAAAAGGCTTGCAATTGAGCCGGGTATTTGCTATATTATTTCTTGTCGCCTCAAGCGCTACGGACTGAACGGATGATCAGCCGGAAGCCGGGAATACGCGGAAATAGCTCAGTGGTAGAGCATCTCGTTGCCAACGAGAAGGTCGCGGGTTCGAATCCCGTTTTCCGCTCCATATGCGCCCTTAGCTCAGCTGGATAGAGCATTTGACTACGAATCAAAAGGCCGGGAGTTCGAATCTCTCAGGGCGCGCCAGTTTTACCCATCTTGTCGGGACGTAGCTCAGCTTGGTAGAGCACCTGGTTTGGGACCAGGGGGTCGCATGTTCAAATCGTGTCGTCCCGACCATTCATCATCATTGCCGCGCGGGTGTAGTTCAATGGTAGAACTTCAGCCTTCCAAGCTGATAGCGTGGGTTCGATTCCCATCACCCGCTCCATTATGAATTTGCTCCATTACGAACAAGTGAGACGCAGAGCCTTCGGGCTTTTTTTTGACTCATGTCGCTGTTGATTAATGGGCGCATCTGATCCATAATAAGAGGAGCAATGGCTTCAACTTCATACCACGTCGGGACGTAGCTCAGCTTGGTAGAGCGCTTGGTTCGGGTCCAAGAGGTCGCATGTTCAAATCGTGTCGTCCCGACCATTTTCACTACAATGCAATCGTACATATGGACGCTCGCTTGGCCCTCTATTCTTAGGGGGTCTTTTGCTTTTCTTGCGCTGCGGGCAGGCCGGAGCGCAAGGGAGAATCGGCGTTCCGGCGCCTGCGACCAGGCTTTGGAGGCGAGGGTAATATCGGAAATGATGAATTAAAAGGAGATTTTCCACGATCATTGTAGTATGATAAAGGTTAGAGCTTTTGGTGAACGATCGGTGAACAATAAGCTGGGCCTAAGCTTGTTATCCAACGGATCGCTCGGAGCGTCGGCAATTCCCGTCCTAACAGACGGTTTGACATTCTAATTTCGAGAAGCAAGGTTTGGGGTGAGTGAGATGACGGAAACGACTGTAAGTCAACGTTCTCCTTCCAATCATCTGCTGCGTAGAGACGTGCGCTTTCTAGGCAACATTCTGGGAGAAGTGCTCGTGCATCAGGGCGGTCGGGAGCTGCTGGAACATGTCGAAAAAATACGGGAAATGAGCAAAGCGCTGCGCGCGGAGTATTTGCCGGAACTGTACGAAGGATTTATTCAGACCGTCAGAGGCCTGGAGCCGGGAATCCGCCACCAGGTCATTCGCGCGTTCGCGATCTACTTCCAACTCGTGAACATCGCGGAGCAGAATCACCGGATTCGGCGCAAACGCGACTACGAGCGTTCGGCTGGCGAGTCGGTTCAGCCGGGCTCGATCGAGAGCGTCGTTCAGGGGCTGAAGGAGAAAAGCCTGCCGGTGGACGAGGTGCGCCAGATGCTGGACGGCATTTCGCTGGAGCTGGTCATGACGGCCCATCCGACGGAAGCGACCCGCAGAGATGTGCTGGACATTCACAAGAGGATCGCGGAAGAAGTGATGGAGCTGGACAATCCCACGCTTACTTACCGCGAGCGGGAGAAGCTGCGCGAGAAGCTGCTGAACGAGGTGCTGACCTTATGGCAGACGGACGAACTGCGGGACCGCAAGCCGACCGTGCTGGACGAAGTGCGCAACGGGATGTATTACTTTCACGAGACGCTCTTCGAGGTGCTGCCTGACGTCTACGAGGAGCTGGAGCGCTGCCTGACCAAGTATTATCCCGAAGAGGAATGGCACGTTCCGACATATTTGCGCTTCGGATCGTGGATCGGCGGCGATCGGGACGGCAATCCGTCGGTTACGGCGGACGTCACCTGGCAGACACTGAAAATGCAGCGCAATCTGGCGATCCACAAGTACGAAAACAGCCTTCGCGAGCTGAGCCGCCATCTCAGCTTCAGCACGACGATCGTGAACGTGTCTGATGAGCTGCTGGCTTCGATCAAGGATGACGCCGAGAACGTGGAGCTGCGGACAGTCGAGCCGTGGACGAACGACAAGGAGCCTTATCGCGTCAAGCTGAGATATATGCTGCAGAAGCTGAAGAATATGAGGGAAGAGCAGTTCGAGGGTACCAAGCAGCGCTACGATTCGGTCGAACAGTTCAAGGCGGACATCGAAATTATCGACCGGAGCCTTCGCCACCACTATGCGGATTACGTGGCGAACACGCATCTGAAGAAGCTGATCCGCCAAGTCGAGCTGTTCGGATTCCATCTGGCCGCGCTGGACGTTCGCCAGCACAGCAAGGAGCACGAGAGCGCGATGGCGGAGCTGCTGGCGAAGGCAGGGGTGACAAGCGCTTATGCGGAGCTGGCGGAGCAGGAGAAGATTGATCTGCTTCACGGTCTGCTTAGCGGCGACAAGCCGCTGCTGCAGGACGGCGTCGAGCTCAGCGAGTCCAGCCAGGAATGTGTGGACGTGTACAAGACGATCTACAAGGCGCAGCAGGAATTCGGCACGGGCTGCATCACGAGCTATCTGATCAGCATGTCGGAAGCCGCCAGCGACATTCTGGAAGTGATGGTGTTCGCGAAGGAAGCGGGACTTTTCGGCCGCGACGAGAACGGTCGCGTCTTCTGTACGCTGCAGGCGGCGCCGCTGTTCGAGACGATCGACGACCTGCATGCCGCCCCGCAAATTATGGACACGCTGTTCAAGCTGCCGGCGTACCGCCAGAGCGTAGCCGCGATGGGCGACCTGCACGAGATCATGCTGGGCTATTCGGACAGCAACAAAGACGGCGGCATGGTGACGGCGAACTGGGAGCTGAGGGTCGCGCTGAACGAGCTTACCCGGATGGGCAAGTCGCATAACGTCCGCCTGAAGTTTTTCCACGGCCGCGGCGGCGCACTGGGCCGCGGCGGCATGCCGCTGAACCGCAGCATTCTGGCCCAGCCTCCCCACACGATCGGCGGAGGCATCAAGATCACCGAGCAAGGCGAGGTGCTGTCCTCCCGCTACTCGATGAAGGGTATCGCCTACCGCAGCCTGGAGCAGGCTACGGGCGCTCTGATCACGGCGGCGCACCTGTCCCGCAATCCGGAGCAGGAGCGTTCGACCGAGTCGGAATGGGAAGAGATCATGCGCGACATATCCGTCGACGCCCAGACGAAGTATCAGGACTTGATTTTCCGGGATCCGGATTTCATGACCTTCTTCAAGGAGTCTACGCCGCTTCCGGAAGTCGGGGAGCTGAATATCGGCTCCCGTCCGTCCAAGCGCAAAGGCAGCGACCGCTTCGAGGATCTGCGCGCGATTCCGTGGGTGTTCGCCTGGACGCAGAGCCGCTATCTGCTGCCGGCCTGGTACGCCGCGGGAACGGCCTTCTCGAAATTCGTGAACGGCGATCCCGCCCGGCTGGAGACGCTGCGGAAGATGTACCGCGAATACTCGTTCTTCTCGTCGCTCATCGACAATCTGCAGATGGCGCTCGGCAAGGCCGATCTGATGATCGCCCGCCAGTATGCGGGGATGATCGAGAACGCCGAGATCAAAAGCCGGATCTTCACGCAAATCGAGGAAGAGTACGCCAAGACGAAGGAGATGCTTCTGGCCATTACGGGGCAAGAGGATATTCTCGACAACGTTCCGGTCATTCAGGAATCGATCCGGCTGCGCAATCCGTACGTCGATCCGCTCAGCTACTTGCAGGTCCAGCTTCTGACCGAGCTGAGAAGCCTGCGCGCGCAGAATGCGGACGACGCGGAGCTGCTGCGCGAAGTGCTGCTTACGATTAACGGCATAGCCGCAGGGCTCCGCAATACGGGCTGATTTCATAATCGGAAGAAGGGCCCGGGGATGTACCCTGCGGGCCCTTTCGAGGTTCTTGGACGGAAGATAAGCGGCATTTGACACTTCTCCGGGAATCGTCTTGCTTTTTCGGGTTGTGTGGATTACGATTCTGCTAGACAGGATTTGCGAACGGCGCAGAAGTTCACTTGGAAATCCTCGCTTCGGCGGAGGGCCGGCTGAGCCTTCGCCACGAAGGAGCTGCCCGCTGCCGCGGCGGCAGGGGCAGAAGCTAGGGGGATCCGACTCATTCTCGCAGGCATTATGGCGGCGCAACGTCCCGGAAGGCTGCGGACGAAAAGAAGGTGAGTGGCAACATTGAAGCCAGTTGAGACGCGATTGGCCCGTCTGACCCTGAAAGGGGATCAGCGGGCCTTCGCGGAGATCGTTGACATGTATAAGGACAAGCTGTTCCACCTGGCCTTCCGAATGACGGGGAATCGTCAAGAGGCGGAGGATGTCGTGCAGGAAACGTTCCTCCGGGTGTACAAAAATTTGGAGCGGTACGACGAAAACCAGAAATTCTCGACCTGGATTTACCGGATCGCTACGAATTTGTGCATCGACCGATTGCGGAAGAGAAGGGCCGTCTATTCGCTGGATGCGGAATCCGCAGATCACGAAGGGCTGGACGGCTATGCGATGCTTCCGAGCGACGACAGGACCCCGGAGAGCGAGCTTCTGCTATCGGAGACGCAGAGGCTCATCCAGGAGTCGATCGCCACATTGCCGATCAAATATAAATCGGTGATGATTTTGCGTTATCTTCAGGACTTGTCTCTTCAGGAAATTTCGGATGTTCTCGACATGCCGGTCACCACGGTGAAGACGAGGGTTCACCGGGGGCGCGAGTTTTTGCGTAAAAAATTGGAGCATAAGCTGTGATCGGCCGCCGCGCCGCGTTCGCTTCGTCTTCAGCAGTCGCTGCGATCCAAATCGTTTATTGGGAACCGCCTTTTCAAAATAGGTGAAACCGTGCGGCGTAACCGAACGTACAGTATAGAAGCATCGATCGCGGGTGAGGGGAACCCGCCGAGGAAAGGGATGGCTGATATGAAATGCAACGTCGCCGTCATGTGCATGCATGATTATTTGGACGGAGAGCTGGCGCGCGAGGATATCCTTCAGTTGCAGCAGCATCTGCGTGAATGCCCCATGTGCCGTTCCCGTTATGAAGCGTTGGAGCGCACGGATGCGCTTGTCAAGGCTCAGCCTATAGAGAAGGCTCCGGAAGACCTCGGAGACCGCATTATGAAAGCTCTGCCCGGTTCAAGACGCCCTGCGGCGTGGACCTCCTGGGTCCGTCGCCACCCGGCTGTATCCGCAGCGGCCATCTTCCTGGTCGTTATGCTGTCCAGCTTTGCGTCGATGTGGAATCAAGGCCAGGAGCTTTCGATCTCGGGACCCGATCTGGAGCATGTCGTCATCGAAGGGAAAAAAGTAATCGTACCCGAAGGGCAGAGAGTATCCGGCAATTTGACGGTCGTGAACGGAGACGTGCAGGTGCTGGGCGATTTGGACGGCGATCTGACCGTGATCGACGGCCATTTGACGCCGCTGGCGTCCACCGCGCATATCGCGGGCGAGATCAAGACGATCGACCGGGCGGTCGACTGGTTCTGGTACAAGGTGAGCTCCTTCTTCGGCACGCTCGCTTATGGCCAATAAGACAGATTCGACGGCATCCGACAGAATGCCTCGAACGACCTCAAACCGGGCAATAGGAGCCTCTCCGATGTCGGGGAGTTTTTTTTTGTGTAAATGACAGGATTTCTGGGCAATAGTAGAGAAGATAATTAGGGTTCGAGGTTATGCGCAATTTCGACATCAATCGTCGCAACTAATCCAGCGCCGGGACGGGGGGTCGCGTCTTGGACTATTTTGCCGGGCTGACATTGCAAAATTCGATCAAGGACATCATCGATGTGCTGATCGTGAGTTACATTATTTACAAAGTGCTGATGATGGTGCGGGGAACGCGAGCCGTTCAGCTGCTCCAGGGGATCTTCCTGCTGGTGCTCGTCTGGGCCGTGAGCAACCTGTTGAACCTATATACGCTCAAGTGGCTGATGAACCAAATGTTTACCTTCGGGGTCGTGACGGTGCTGATCATCTTCCAGCCGGAGCTGAGAAGAGCGCTGGAGCAGATCGGGAGAAACAAGCTATTCCATCGCTCTTCGCCGGAGGAGCAGGACGTCAGCCATCGGGTGAACGAGGTCGTTAAGTCCGTTAATTATTTGGCGCGCCGCAAAATCGGGGCCCTCATCGTATTCGAGAGGAATACCGGTCTGAACGATTACATCGAATCGGGCATCAAGATGGAATCCAAGCTTAGCTCCGAGCTGCTCAGCAACGTATTCGTTCCGAATACGCCGCTGCACGACGGAGCCGTCATCATACGGAACGGGCTGATCATGGCTGCAGGCTGCTATCTGCCTTTGTCGGAGAACCCGTTCATCAGCAAGGAGCTGGGAACCCGCCACCGGGCGGCTATCGGCATTACCGAGGTGTGCGACGCGATCTCCGTGACGGTCTCGGAGGAGACGGGACAGGTGTCGCTTGCCATCAACGGGCAGATCGTGCGGGACATTAAGGAAGAGTCGCTGATCTCCAAGCTGTTCGAGGAGCTTCGTCCGCAGTTCAAATCGAAGAGCACGGATTGGGCGTTCTGGAAGCGGAAAGAGGGTGGCAACCGTGGATAAATGGTTAAACCATCCTACGATCGCCAAGTTCGTCGCGCTGGCCCTCGGCATTCTGATGTGGGCCGTCGTCCACTTCGATCCGGACGAATCGTCGCCGAACAATGTGGCGTCGCTGTACGATACGAAAGTGATCGAGGGCGTGACCATTCAGCCGTACGGACTGGACGAAAGAAACTTTGTTCTGAACGGCATGGAGCCGCTCAAGGTCAATCTGACGGTCCGAGGGACGAAAAGCGATCTTAGAGTCGCCCAGACGAAGGATTACCGGATTCGGGTCGATCTTAGAACAGTGGGCGAAGGTCAGCATACACTGCCACTAGAAGAAAATTTGCCTAAAGGCATTACCTCCGTATTTCTCTCGCCTTCGACGGTCGTGGTCAGCATCGAGGCGCTGCAGACGAAGGAGTTCGAAGTCGCCATTCAGACCAAGGGCAGCCCTGCGACAGGCTACAAGGTCGGAACGCCGATCGTGAAGCCGGGCAACCGGGTGCACGTCACGCTTCCGAAGAGCCAGATGGCCGAAGCGGAAAGCGTAGGAGCGACGATCGAGATTGACGGCGAGAAGGAGACAATCAAGAACAAGAGCGTCAAGCTCGAGGTGTACGACAAGCAGGGCAAGCCGATCGAAGGCGCGGTGATCGATCCGGCGGTGCTCGAGGTCGAGGTGCCGATTACGAATCCGTTCAAAACGGTGCCGCTGCAGTTCAAGACGGTCGGGCGCATGCCTTCGGGGCTGGGCATCGCTTCGTTCAAGCCGGACGTCGAGCAGGTGACGGTGTACGGCCCTCAGGACGCCCTGGACCTGATCGAATTTATCGAGGTGGAGATTCCGCTCGACGACGTGAGAAACTCGGGGAAAATTACGGTGCCGCTTAAAGTGGAGCCGCCTCTGATCGAGATTTCGCCGGAGGCGATCGATATCCAGATCGAGGTGCTGCTCTCCACGACGCGGAAGCTCGAAGGGCTTCCGATCGAGCTGATCGGCTTGGGAGAAGGGCTGATCGCCCATATTATCGAGCCGGCTACCGGCAAGGCTGACATTACGATTCAAGGCGCTCCGCAGACGCTGGACCGGCTGAAGCCCGGAGACGTGGACGCGATCGTCGATCTTAGCGGAAGAGGACCCGGGGTGTACACGCTGCCCCTTGTCGTCAGTCTGGAAAGATTCATGGAGCAGATCGGCGGAACGAGCAGCATTACGGTCGAGATTATCGACGAGGCGGCGCAGGAGACTTCCGCCGACGGGGAAGACCAGGAGGAGGAGGAAGGAGCGCCGGAGGAAAACGAAAGCCCTCCTCCGCCGGAAAGTAGCGAGACGCAGGAGCCTCCGGTATAGAGGAGAGACGCGAGGCCCGGGCAACATCAGGACAGAAGGAGCAGGTATTGAGAGATGGGGAAATATTTTGGTACGGACGGCGTGCGCGGGGTCGCCAATCAGGAGCTTACGCCGGAGCTGGCTTATCGGATCGGGCGCTGCGGAGGCGTCGTGCTGGCGGGCAAGGTCAAACGCCCTAAAGTGCTGATCGGGATGGATACGCGCATCTCGGGTCAAATGCTGGAAAGCGCGCTGACGGCGGGGCTGCTGTCCATCGGTGCGGACGTCGTTCGCCTCGGCGTAGTCAGCACGCCTGCGGTAGCCTACTTGACCCGGACGATGGGAGCGGATGCGGGCGTTATGATCTCCGCCTCCCACAATCCGGTAGCGGACAACGGGATCAAATTTTTCGGCGGAGACGGATTTAAGCTTCTTGACGAGACAGAGGCGGAGATTGAACGGCTGATGGATGCGAAGGAAGACGAGCTGCCTCGGCCGATCGGCGGAGACATCGGCTCGGTGACGACCGACGGCCAGGCCAAGCGCTTGTATCTCGATTACTTGAGATCGACGGTCGGCCATACGTTCGAGGGCGTGAAGCTGGTGCTGGATTGCGCTCACGGCGCGGCCTACGAGCTGGCTCCGGATGTCTTCCGGGCGCTCGGCGCAGAAGTGATCGCCTACGGCGCGGAGCCGAACGGATTGAATATTAACGAAGGCGTCGGCTCCACGCACCCGGAGATGCTGGCGGCGAAGGTCAAGGAACACGGGGCCGACCTGGGACTGGCGTTCGACGGGGACGCGGACCGGCTGATCGCAATCGACGAGAACGGAGAAGAGACCGACGGCGATTATATTCTGTGCATCTGCGGAGACGCGATGAGGCGCGCCGGCAAGCTGGCGAAGGATACGATCGTCACGACAGTGATGGCGAACATCGGGTTCTTCAAGGCGGCCGATCAGCTCGGCCTTCGCACGGCCAAGACGGCGGTTGGCGACCGGTATGTCATGGAAGAGATGGTGAACGGCGGATACAATCTGGGAGGCGAGCAGTCGGGCCACGTCATCTTCCTCGATCACAGCACAACGGGCGACGGAATTTTGACCGGGCTGCAACTGCTCGATACGATCGTCGCGTCCGGCCGCAAGCTTAGCGAGCTGAAGCGGATGATGCGCAAGTACCCGCAGGTGCTCGTAAACGTGCGCGTGGCGGATAAATCCCGCTACCCGGGCAACCAGGCGATCGCGGCGGCCGTCTCGGCGGCGGAAGAGGCGCTGGGAGACAACGGGCGCGTGCTCGTGCGTCCTTCCGGCACGGAGGCGCTCATCCGCGTCATGGCCGAAGGGCCGGAGCGGGAGGAGATCGAGCGCCACGTCGCTTCGATCGTCGAGGTCGTGAAGGCAGAATTGGTGTAGAAGCGAGCGGCTGCGCCGATGAAGGCGGCAGCCTTCTGCTTCGACCTATAGAGGGCGTTTCTTCCGAACGGGGGGACGCTCTCTTTTTATGCGCGCCCGGGAGGACTCTTGTCGCTCCTCTCTTCGCGATTGCCATGTAGAATAAGCTCATTTCCGGGGAAATCATGACGCCCAAGTTGCATCCTGCTTGCAAAACGAATAAGATATAGGAATAGATTCCGGAATGGAAGGGCAGGGTAGAGAAAAATAGGCAACAAAAAGCGCCAGAACTTGTGGAAAGATGACGAAACGCGGAAGGGCAAAGATCAGGGGCGGGAAAGCTGATCCGAGCGGAAAACTTCGGCGGAGAGCCATACGGAAGCAAGTTGACGAGGTGGAGGTGTTCGAAACGTTCGGCGGGGACCTCCCGGCTCATCATCGGAGCCGACAGCCGGAACTCAAAACGCTCAGGGCAACCGGGCGAACAAAATTCCGGCACGATGCTTATGTCGTTGCCGCCCCGAAGGCGGAACGATTCAGACCTGTCCGGCGGCCTGCGAACCGGCCGCTTGAGGGGTATCATGCGAGAGGATGGAGAGCAGGACTCCTTTATTTAAGTGATTCAGAAAGTATAAAATTCGTTATCCTTCTCTGAATCCCCTCCGACATAAACGTGATCCCGCCGATCCTAAGGACGGCGTAAGCCGTTTATGCTTGGTGATTCAGAAAGTATAAAATACGCTATCCTTCTCTGAATCCCCTCCGACAAAAACGCAATTCTGCGTCTAGAGGACGCCGAACGCGTTTTTGCTTGGCTCGCTTAATCCAGGCGACCGTTCTCTCGTCCGATTCGTCTCCGACAAAACGCGGTTCTCAAACTCGGGGACGTTGAAGGCGTTTTTGTCAGGAATACGGCATGTGCCGCTCGTTCGGCCCGGTTGCGGGTACTCGGAAAGTGTCGAGAACCTATAAACGGAGGCTTATATAAATATGTGCGGAATCGTAGGATATATTGGATATCGGGAGTCTCAGCCCATACTGATCGAAGGGCTTAAGAAGCTGGAATACCGGGGATACGACTCTGCCGGCATCGCCGTGCAGACGGAGCAAGGATTGGAGGTCACGAAAACGGTGGGCCGACTGGCCAACCTGGAGAGCCGGCTGAGCGGAGATCCGCTGCGCGGAACGGTCGGGATCGGGCATACGCGCTGGGCGACTCACGGCAAGCCGTCCGACGTCAACTCCCACCCGCATACGGACAATACGTTGAAGTTTTCCGTCGTGCATAACGGCATCATCGAAAATTATTTGGAGCTTAAAGAAGAGCTGGTACAGGCGGGGCATCGTTTTCTGTCGGAGACGGATACGGAGGTGATCTCGCACCTGATCGCCGTCGAGTACGACGGGGATATCGTGAGAGCCGTTCAGCGCGCGGTGAAGAAAATGCGGGGCGCATTCGCCCTGGGCGTCTTGACCGAGTACGAGCCGGACCGACTGGTTGCGGTGCGCTACGCCAGTCCGCTCATTATCGGCGTCGGGGACGGAGAGAAGTATATCGCCTCGGATATTCCGGCGATTCTGGAGCATACGCGCGACATTTACATTCTGAACGACGGCGAGATGGCCGTGTTGACGCGCGACGCGGTGGAGCTGCTGACGATCGAGGGGAACTTTATCTCGAAGGAAATTTTTCATGTGGATTGGGATCTGATGACGGCGGAGAAAGCCGGCTTCGACCACTTTATGCTGAAGGAAATCCACGAGCAGCCGAAGGCCTACCGCGATACGATGCTGGGCCGAATCAGCGACGACGGGCGTTCCGTGGAGCTGCCCGAGCTGAACATGACGGCAGAGCAGCTGAAGGGCATTCGCCGCGTGCATATCGTCGCTTGCGGGACGGCGCTGCATGCCGGGCTCGTCGGCAAGAACGTCATCGAATCGCTCGTACGCGTGCCGGTCGAGACGGATGTCGCGTCGGAGTACCGCTACCGCTCGCCGATCATTACGCCCGACACGCTCGTCATCGTCGTCAGCCAATCCGGCGAGACGGCCGATACGCTGGCAGCTCTGCGCGAAGCGCAGCGGTGCGGCGCCCGGGTGCTGGCGATTACGAACGTCGTGGGCAGCTCGGTCGCGCGCGAAGCCGACGATGTGATCATCACCTTGGCGGGGCCTGAGATTGCGGTAGCCTCCACCAAAGCGTATTCGTCGCAGCTGATCGCCTTCTTCCTGTTCGGACTGCACTGGGCGCAGACGGTCGGCGCGCAGGACGAAGCTGCGATCGCTCGCGTGCTTGCCGCAATGCAGTCTTTGCCGGAGCAGGTCGAGAGCATTCTCGCCCAGGCCGAGACGATCAAGGAAGTGGCGGAGTCGATCTCGCACCACAGCAGTCTGTTCTTCATCGGACGCGGCGTCGACTACGCGGTGGCGATGGAAGGCTCGTTGAAGCTGAAGGAAATATCGTACATTCATTCCGAGGCTTACGCGGCGGGCGAGCTTAAGCACGGGACGCTGGCGCTGATCGAGGAAGGCACGCCGGTTATCGCGCTGCTCACGCAGGAGGAACTGTACGAGAAAATGCTTAGCAACATTAAAGAAACAAAAGCCCGCGGCGCCCACGTCCTCGGCATCGTCAACGAAGGCCAGGAACAGGAGGCCGCCAAGTCGGTCGATCGCCTCTTCGCGATCCCGCGCACGCTTCCGCTGCTCACTCCGGCTCTGTCGGTCGTTCCGCTGCAGCTGCTGTCCTACTACGCATCCCTCGCGCTGGGGCATGACGTGGATAAGCCGCGGAACTTGGCTAAGAGTGTTACGGTGGAGTGAAGTGCGGCACCGGTAGAGCAGTCCGTCCTTTAAGTCTGCCACTCATCAATTAAAGTTACTAAGTCGAACGATTTTCAGGAATCACTCCTGATTTTCGCTCGGCTTTTTCTTTAGAACAGGAGGAGAGCGATCTAGTCAAACGAAAAATCTTTAACGCCGTAAATCTCTTGCCTCATCAGGCCCTCCTCAAATATTTCCTCTGATTTTTTCAATCTTGCCCTTTAATAATATTAAATTCATAATTGGATATTGAAATATCAAATATAATTATGGTAATATTAGTATGGGATGTTTTTGGTAATGAAGGAGGACTTCAAATGGGCAAAAGTATTCGCGAGGTACAGCAAGTGTTTGAACGTACTTTTCCTGATAAGCAGACAATTCCTTTTGCCGAGGCGAAGGCTCTTCTGCAATCCTTATCTGATGAGCAACTAGAGAACGAAGACGTCGAGATGTTTCTTGAGATTATGGGTTTCCAGAATATCCTGCACAATGAGCAGTCCAAGGAAGCAAACGAAGAACCGAGTATTGATGACATTTTAAATATGGAATGGAAGCCGGTCTCTGACCCGAAGGTAATGGATAACTCATCCAGTCAGAGTGTTTACTCGAAAAATACTATCCTACTGAAAGGGTACCATGAGACTCGTAACGATCTAGAGTTCGAACAGCTAGTTGTCGATAACATGAAACTTGTTCATAAGTTGGCCTCGAAGTATTTAAGATATGCCAATCACCAACATTCCTATGATGACCTAGTATCAGAAGGTACGATAGGGCTAATGGACGCTATTAGAAAGTTTGATGTGACCAAGGATGTTCAATTCTCGACTTACGCTGTTTGGTGGATACGGCAACGTATAATACGGGCTATCGTCGATACGGGAACAATGATTCGAGTGCCGGTACATATGTTTGAACTCATTCAGAAGATCCGGCGGGAAGAACAAGCTTACGAAGTGGAGAATAACATCCCTGACCAACAGACGATAATTATGAAACTTGGCATTTCTGCAGCCCAATACGAGCGAGCTAAGATCGTTGAGCATCAGGTGTTAGGGATGACGTCCACCGAACAGAATATTTCGGAGGATGGTCAAGAGTCGGAACTAAGTCAATTTATAAGTCTGGAGACGCATCGGTTATTGGGCGAGTACAGTAAAATCTATTTTAATCCTGCACTTTTGGCAGAGCAGCACGACTTGAAGAAGCTGCTTCATGAATTGATACGCACTCATCTCAAACCACGAGAACAAGAGGTTATTCTGGAACGGTTCGGTTTTGGTGATTGCAAACCGAAAACACTCGAGAAAGTAGGGGAACAGTTCGGAGTAACGCGCGAGAGAATCAGACAGATTGAAGCCAAGGCATTGAAGAAATTAGCAAATAAAATGAGAAAAAGGGCAAACCGCGATGACTACTACTGGCCAGAACCAATGGGAGGTTGACAGGATGAACAATTATAAAAGAATCGAACAAGATCTCTTGCGAATGATGCAGGATTCGAACCAAAAGGTGCTTTTTGTATTCAAAGGGTTTCCAGCTTCATTTTTCGAAACGATGCCTTTGCGCAAGCTGATTCCGTATTCAGTTACAATTTCAATTTATGAGCTCGATCAAGCCAAAGCATCGATTCTGCCGGAGATGTTCCAATCGATTCACCAAATCAATCAGGCTGCTTGGTGCACCTATGAGGAATATCAAGTCATAGGAACAGAAGTACTGTCCCTTTACTTCAATATTATGATCTATGAAAACAATGTTTATCACCGCACCTTTCCTTGTTTATATAGTATACCTGCCGCGGAGAGGTTATTTATCACTTATTTCGAGGATGAGAATTCCACAGAAGAGCCTGAGCAGGATCCGGACTTTGAAATCTTTCAGAAATATTATGGAACGTTAAAGAAAATCGATAATAACTGGTTTATTGTATACGCTGATTCCGAACCGGCGATTGATTACTATTCAATTCCCGACCTCGAGCTTCAAGAGCGCAAGTTGGCAAATGACGCCACAGCAGAACTTGAGCTTGTAGAAGAAGAAGATGTACTGGTTGGACTAATAGCACGAGTGTTATCGAATACAGCAACTGAGCAACAAGAAGTTCAGATCTCTTACACGGGAGATCTAAGTGTATCAATTCATCGTTATCGCGAGCGAATTCAGCTTCTACAAAGCCTACTTCCTCATATTTCGTTCGTACTTACTACCAAGACGACATCACTTGTACCTCAGCTATATGAGACAGAATATTTGCGCGTACTCGAGAAGTACTGGAATTATACGAGTTTCCGCAACTTACGAATGTACAAAGATATTCATGATCCTGAATTTAAGAAGGAAACGGTCTTTATTCCTCAAAGTCAGGTCATTGACAGCATCGTGCAGCAGGCTACATTAGCGCATCAGGGAGAGAACTATCGCGACATCTTCGTGACCTCTCCAACCGGTGCAGGCAAATCGGTTATGTTTCAAGTACCCGCTATTTACCTTGCTGAAAAATATGGACTAATGACCATCGTTATCTCTCCGTTAATTGGTTTGATGACGGATCAGGTACAAGGTCTGATGGAACGCAATGTGCACATGTCCGCAACGATTAATTCTGAAATTACGCCGGTTGAGAAGATGGGCATCATTGAACGGATTCGGACAAGAGAAATTTCCATTCTCTATATTTCGCCAGAGACGCTACTTAGTCGCTCCGATATTGCGCAATTAATCGGAGACCGAGAGATAGGTCTGTTCGTGATCGACGAGGCACATATCGTCACAACATGGGGGAAAGCATTTCGCTCGGACTACTGGTATTTGGGGAGTTACCTCCAGCGCCTACGCAAGAAGGAAATGCAGTTCCCCATTGCTACCTTTACTGCAACTGCAATTTATGGCGGAGTAGAGGATATGTACGCGGAAACAAGAGACAGCCTGAATCTCATTAATCCCATTAGCTACTTTGGATATGTGAAGCGAGATGATCTGGAGGTTCGCATTAAGAAATCCAGTCAGTCGAAGGAAAGGTTTAAGGAATATCTGGAGGATAAATTTAAGGTGCTTGTATTCAGGTTAGAACAATACCTCGCCAAAGACGAAAAAACGCTTGTTTATTTCCCCACAGTCGGATTAATTAATCAGTTTCATGAATTCACCAAGATCTTTGCGAGCGAGCGATTGCGTCAACATCTTTCGTCTTATTACGGTCCTCTCTCTAAAGATCTCAAAAACGGAAACTACAAACGGTTCAAGGAGGGTGAATCGCTAGTCATGCTTGCAACCAAAGCGTTCGGAATGGGTATCGATCTACCCGACATTGTGAATGTGTACCACTTCGCCCCAACTGGGAATGTATGTGACTATGTTCAGGAGATTGGACGTGCTGCAAGGGCACTGGAGCGGGGATACGCTTATTTTGATTTCTTGCCCAAGGACTTCGTTCATGTTAATCGACTGCATGGAATCTCGACAATTCGTAAACAGCAACTAGTTCAAGTGATGGCAAAGGTTGTTCAACTTATTAACGAAAATAAGCACAGCAGCAATGTGCGTCATCTTCTTGTCAATGCGGAGGAATTTCGATATATATTCCAGCAAGGCGCCGAGGCTAGTGATGAAGTCGATAATAAGCTGAAGACAGCTTTATTGATTATCGAGAAGGATTTTAAAGCCAAAATGGGGTACTCGCCTATTATTGCTCGTCCGAGAAGTGTATTTGCAAAAGAGTACTTTATGATACAGAAAGATCAAGAGCAGCAAATTCTGGAGCGATACGGTAGATACTTTAAAAAGGTTGCTGAAGGACAAAAGACGGCGTATGGCAATATCTACACCTGTGATATGAAGAACTTGTGGGAATCGCGGTTTCAGAGCTTATCATTTCCTCAATTCAAATATAAATTTCATTCGAAAGATGAGGATCTAGGACTTCCTTTTTTAGTTAATCTTCTGCCCGTCTTACAGCTAGAACTTGTGCTTAAATCAGTACACCGTGATCAGTTCACGAATGAGCTGAACCATCAATTAGAGCAAATCGCGGATATATTCGGCGCATATGCCAAGGAAAGAAGCTACTTCTCCATATCAGAATTTGCGGCAGAGCTGAAGAAGAAAATAAAGGGCGATAAATATTTTTGTGAAAATCTGGCCTCAATTCTGATTCATAGTGCGGACCATTATGATCGGATTATGCAGAAGCATTCCAACTTCTATCAGCGATTTATGAAGTATAGCGAATCGAAGGAGAAATACTCCATCCAGAACAGTGGGTATGCGGGATTTCTGGATTGGATCAAGATTGAATGGAGACAAATCCTCAACCAAGGACAGCAAATCAATACCGAACCAAGTCACGTTACAATGTTCTTGCCGAAGGTAAACCCCGAGAAAGTAGAGAAAACATTTATTCTTCTTGGTATACTAGAAGCTCTGGGCAATTTGATCTATCGCGTGAATGGCGGGGATAATCCCGAAATATTCCTTCGTATCAACTCCCGTATGCAAATCGAACGCAGCATACAAAACCCAGCGAGATATATAAACTATATTTTGGAGAATGTAAAAGAAAGGCATTACCTATCGGTGGCGATGTTAACCCACTTATTCGAAAATGAAGTGGATAACGATCGATTCTGGGAATACATTGAAAATTATTTTTTAGGAATAATTCCGGATGAGGTTTTGGCCAAAACCGGAAATTCTAGGTCCTAAACTTATCTTTCATTGAATACGCCATGTAAGAAAGAAGGTGATTGAGTGATTGAATCGTTTTGGAATTTATGCTTGCTTCATGAGATTCATTCAAGGGATCAGCTTTTGCGGGAGGCGATTCGAGTGAATCGCACCCGCCAGTCGATTGAGCGGCATAAAACTATCGAATGGGAACAGGAGGCGAGCGCAGAGGAGCTATTCCAATGGATGAAAGAGCAAGTCGGTGAACGGGAGCTGGGGCATTTCCCTGGGGATCGGGATCTATTCCGCCGACTGTACCATGCGGGCAAAGAACTAGACCTGCTGGAGTATGCATTACGCACGCTGCAGCAGGATCGAATAACCGGGACGCTTATGGCACATCCCGGAATCATGGAACGCTTTATTGAAATGTGCACCCAAAGCCAGTTTAGCTCCATTCTCATAACAGAGACGGAGAAGTTTCTTCAAGGTCTATACGAGACGAAATGTTACATGCGTGGTCTTCACGTCACGTTGTTGTCGGAAAACTATATGCTCTGCCGTTTACTGAAAATATACTTTGAACTGAATCCTCGGATTACCGTAATTCAAGGGAGTATCTACCAACCGTTGCAAATGGAAGAGAGATTCGACGCGATTCTGTCCATTCCAAACTTTGGTCTAAAGCTTCAGGATGATGATGAAATTTCTATTCGAGAATCGGAGGGGGCAGCTGTCAGTTTCCTGCTGCCAGTACTGCAGGAGAGAGGCAGACTAAGCGTGACTTTCCCGTCACGCATGATGTTCCAAGGGGGAGCAATCGCAAGCTGGAGACAAGAGATGAACATGGAAGCACCAGTTCAATCAATTTATACACTTCCAGATGGCTTGTTTAGGCCGTATACCTCGGTTAGGACATATCAGGTGGAATTCGGTAAGGAAAGTCCACGAGAGGTTCGGATAGGAAGATTAATTATACGGAAGCACAATCTGGAGATTGACCGGGAAGTGATGATTCATCCGGATCAGTTCCAGCTATGGGACAATTGGAGGATCGATCTGCTGATCGACGAAGATCAGGAGAAGTTGCGCTCGTTCCAACAGGCAGCCATGCCGAAGGAAAAGCTTCGCAACATGGCGGATATATTCCGCGGGAAAGCAATCTCGAAGCAAGAATTGAAGACAGGCAAGATTAGAGTGTTGAATATTTCTAATTTGGAGGATGGCGAGGTTAAGTTAGAAGGGCTGGAGACTATCGATGAAGAAGAGCGTAAGGTGAAGCGTTATGAATTGCTTCCCGGTGATCTTGTCATGACATGCAGAGGAACCGTGATTAAACTCGCCATCTTCCCCGCCAGTGAAGAAATGGTGATTGCCTCCGCCAACATTATCGTACTTCGGTTTAAGTCGAGTGTATTGGCTCAATTTGTAAAGGTTTTTTTAGAGAGCCCGACAGGGATGGCCTTTATTCAAAGCTTCCAGCGGGGAACAACGGTCATGAACTTGAATCCTTCAGATGTTGGAGAAATCGAAATTCCTACGCTACCAGAAGAGAGGCAACATCAGTTAGTTACTCATTATTTGGCCGAGAAGAAACGATACAAAGCTATTATTCTAGAAGCCCACGCAAGATGGGAACAAGCGAAACAAGAAGTATATCAAAGAATATTTAAAGAGGAGCTTGCTAATGGCAACAGCGAACTTGGGTTTTGAGGAAAAATTATGGAGCATGGCCGACAAACTGCGCGGAAGCATGGATGCTGCGGAGTATAAGCACGTCGTATTAGGCCTGCTTTTCCTTAAATACGTATCGGATGCTTTTGAAGAGAAATATGAAACACTGAAGAATGAGCCCTATGCGGATCCTGAAGATCGGGATGAATATGTGGCCTCCAACATATTCTGGGTACCGAAGGATGCTCGTTGGAACCACATTAAGAACAATGCAAAGAAGCCGGAGATCGGTCAAATCATTGACCAAGCGATGATCGACATCGAGAAAGAGAACGTATCGCTGAAAGGTGTCTTGCCAAAGGATTATGCTAGACCTGCCTTAGATAAAACGCGTCTTGGTGAAGTTATCGACTTGTTCTCATTCAAGGTAGGCGATGAAGATAGCCGCTCTAAGGATGTTCTTGGTAGGGTATATGAATACTTCCTTAGCAAGTTTGCCAGTGCTGAGGGTAAGAACGGTGGCGAATTCTATACACCGAACAGTGTTGTCCGCTTGCTCGTTGAAATGATTGAACCATTTAAGGGACGCGTCTATGACCCATGTTGTGGTTCAGGCGGTATGTTCGTCCAGAGCGAGAAGTTCGTCGAAGAGCATCAAGGTAAGCTTGGTGATATCGCAGTATATGGCCAAGAATCTAACCCGACGACCTGGAAACTATGTAAAATGAACTTGGCGATCCGCGGTATCGACAGTAACTTGGGCGAACATCATGCGGATACCTTCCATAATGATCTTCATAAAAACTTGAAGGCCGATTACATACTGGCTAATCCCCCATTCAACATTAGCGATTGGGGAGGCGATCGGTTAACGGAAGACGCCCGTTGGTCTTATGGTATTCCGCCTGCAGGCAATGCTAACTACGCATGGATTCAACACATGGTGAATAAGCTGGCCCCAAGTGGCGTAGCAGGCTTCGTCTTGGCGAATGGCTCGATGTCTACAAGCACGACAGCGGAACTCGAAATTCGGAGCAAGCTGGTCAATGCGGATTTGGTGGATTGCATTGTTACGCTCCCCGGGCAGTTGTTCTATTCGACGCAAATTCCAGTCTGCCTCTGGTTTATGGCGAAGAACAAGGAACCAAGAGGACTGCGCGACCGTTGCGGAGAAATCCTGTTCGTTGATGCCCGCAAAATGGGTCAAATGGTCGATCGTACTCATCGTGAACTGACTTCAGAAGATATCAAGAAGATAGCAGATACATACCATGCTTGGCGCGGGCAGGCTGAAGCTGGGACATATGAGGATGTGAAAGGCTTCTGCAAAGCTGCTAAGCTTGCGGAAGTGCAGGAGCATGAATATATCTTGACGCCTGGCCGATATGTCGGTATCGAAGATGTCGAAGAAGACAGCGAGCCGTTCGAGGATAAGATGGCTCGGCTGACATCTGAGTTGGCGGAACAATTCGCTAAATCGCGGCATCTGGAAGAAGAGATTCGCAAGCGGCTTGGGGGGATTGGGTTTGAGTTTTAATGTTCTAGATGAGTCCTGGGAGTTAAGAACAATCGGAGATCTTGTGTCTGCTAAAGAAGCAGACATTCAAACAGGACCGTTTGGTACAATGCTTCAGGCTAGTTCTTATGCGATTAATGGGACTCCGGTAATTGCAGTTAAAGACATTGGGATTAATAAAATAATTCATGGGAATTCGCCATTGATTAATGATGCAGATACTGAAAGATTATCTAGGTATAAGCTGCTTCAGGGAGACATTATCTTTGGACGAAAAGGTGCAGTGGATAGAAGGGCATTAGTAACGGTCAAAGAAGAGGGTTGGATACAAGGGAGTGACTGTATACGGATTCGCTTTACGTCACCAAAGATTGATCCAATCTTTGTATCATACTTTTTGGGGACAAAATTTTATATTAACTGGATTCTAAGCAATGCTCAAGGAACGACAATGTCATCCTTAAACCAAGAGATACTTAAAAGGGTGCCACTTCCAATACCCTCAATAGAAGAACAAAGAAGGATAGCATCTGTTCTACAAGTAATAGATGAAAAGATTGAACTAAACAACGCAATCACCAAAAACCTTGAAGAAATGGCGCAAGTCCTTTTCAAACGTTGGTTTGTAGATTTTGAGTTCCCGAATGAAAACGATGAACCGTATAAGTCCAGCGGCGGAGAGTTTGAAGAAAGTGAACTGGGGTTGATACCGAAGGGGTGGAGTATTTCGCTATTGGAGGAATTTTGCTATTTAAGTACAGAAGGGGTAAAGCCTTACCTGTCGGCTGATGATGTATATGAGCATTATAGTATCCCTGCTTATGATGAAGGTAAAATGCCTGTATTTGAATTGGGTTCTGAAATTAAGAGCAATAAATATAAAGTGCACAGAAACTCAATTTTAGTTTCAAAGTTAAATCCCGAGACTAAAAGAATATGGTTACCCTATTGTATAACTGAAAATGCAGTTTGTTCTACTGAATTTATGAACTATTTGCCCAAAGATCAAGACAGTTTTGGATTCTGTTATTTAATATTTAACTCAGAGTCGTTTAATCAGTTTCTAATTAGCAACACAACGGGATCCACTAACAGCCGACAACGAGCAAAACCGAAAGCAACCCTTAATTATAAAATTGCCACAGGCAATAGGTCACTCATTAGACTATTTAGTAGAACTGTAGAAGCTATATATAAGCAGGTATCTGAATTCCGCTTACAGAATAAGAAGTTGGCAGATACTCGAGACACATTGCTGCCGAAACTCATGTCGGGCGAACTTAGAGTGCCTCTTGAGAAAAATTATAAGTTTTCTGTAGAATCTTCACTAGCAGCCGAAAGCAAAGCACAATACTCCACTACCTAAACTAAGGAGGTGCAACCATGGCCCTGTACACCACATCCTATACCGAGAGCGACTTGGAACAAGCTGCTCTGGAATGGTTCGAAGAACTGAACTACAACAAAGCCTACGGTCCGGAAATTTCACCTGAAGGAGAATATCCGGAAAGACTGTTCTATCAGGACGTCATTCTGAAAGAACGCCTACGTGAAGCGCTTATTCGTATCAACAAGCATCTGCCGCGAGAGGCCATTGAGGAAGCGATTCGGATTATTGAAGTGCCTCGAAGCCCGAGCTTGATGATCAACAACAAAGCGTTCCAGAAAATGATCACGGACGGCATTGATGTTCAGTATCGGAATGGCCATGGCGATTACCCGACCGAGAAGGTTTGGATATTCGACACGCATCCGGACCGCGTGGACAATAACGATTTTCTAGCTGTGAATCAGTTTACGGTCATTGAGAACCAAGTGGATAAGCGCCCGGATGTCGTGGTGTTCGTCAATGGCATTCCGATTGCGGTTCTGGAGTTGAAGAGCGCCTCCAATGAAGAAGTGGGAATCAGTGATGCTTACAATCAGATGCAGACCTATAAAAAGGCGATTCCGTCCCTTTTCACGTACAACTCCTTCATGGTCATCAGTGACGGAGTTAATGCCAGAGTAGGCACGCTGACGGCAGACGAGGAGCGGTTCATGATGTGGCGCACCATTGATGGTGCGGATGTGGCTTCCTCCTCCCTGCCGCAGCTCGAAGTGTTAATCAAGGGCATTTTCGAGAAGAGTCGTCTGCAGGACATCATTAAGCATTTTGTACTGTTTCAGACGGATGGTGAAAATCTATTCAAAATATTGGCCGGTTACCACCAGTACCATGCCACGAATAAGGCGATTGCCGCTACGGAAAGAGCGACACTGGAGGATGGCGACCGCAAGATCGGTGTCATCTGGCATACGCAAGGCTCGGGCAAGAGTCTTTCTATGGTCTTTTACGCCGGCAAACTGGTATTGACACTCGATAACCCAACGATTGTTGTCGTAACGGATCGTAACGATCTCGACGATCAGTTATATGCGACCTTCAGCAAGTCGAAAGATTTGCTCCGTCAAACCCCGCAACACGCCGAAGACCGAACTCACTTAAAACAGCTGCTTTCGGTGGAATCAGGCGGAATTATTTTCACGACGGTTCATAAGTTCGCGCCTGAAGAAGGCGAATCCAAGTACCCTGTGCTCACGGATCGCCGCAATGTCATTGTGATGGCGGACGAAGCGCACCGCAGTCAATACGGTTTTCAAGCAGAGATAGTCGCATCGGATGAGGAAGCAAGTATCAAGTACGGTTATGCGAAATATATGCGGGATGCATTGCCGAACGCTTCTTACATCGGATACACCGGAACTCCGGTTGAATTGACGGATAAGAATACCCCCGCTGTTTTCGGTGATTATATCGACATCTACGACATGACCCGGGCTGTGGAAGATGGTACAACCGTCAAGATTTACTATGAGAGCCGTATTGCAAGGCTGGAGCTATCGGATAAGGAGCGTCCGGTTATCGATGAAGAGTACGAGGAAATAACAGAATATCAAGAGTACACTCAACAAGAGAAGCTGAAGTCCCGATGGGCGCGGCTAGAAGCACTTGCTGGTTCGGAGAAGCGCATCAAGCAGATCGCTAAAGATATGGTTGAACATTATGAGCAACGCAGAGGTGCGATGTTCGGCAAAGCGATGATCGTCGTTATGTCGAGACGTATTGCCATCGATCTCTACAAAGAGATTATTGCTCTTCGTCCGGACTGGCACAGTGATGACGACAACGAAGGCAAAATCAAAATCGTCATGACCGGAAGCTCAAGCGACCCGGCTGAATGGCAACCTTATATCGGAACGAAGCGGCGCCGGGAGCACATGGCTAAACGAATGAAGGATTTGAACGATCCGTTGGAGATCGTCATTGTTCGCGATATGTGGTTGACCGGATTTGACGTACCAAGCATGAGCACGATGTACATCGATAAACCGATGAAAGGTCACAACCTGATGCAGGCTATCGCTCGCGTCAACCGCGTATTCCGCGACAAGCCGGGCGGGCTGATCGTGGACTACATCGGTATTGCAGATATGTTGAAGTCGGCACTAAAGGAATACACTGAAAATGATCGCAAGACTGCGGGGATCGACACGGATCAGGCTGTTGATGTCATGCTGGAGCGGATTCAACTCATTCGTGAACAGTTGCAGGGGCACGACTTTTCAAAATTTACATCGGAGAAAGCTTCAGAGCGGATGCAGGCAATCGTCGAGACAGTAGACTATGTGCTTGGACTTGGCGACCAAGGCAAACGGAATTTCGCCAATTGGACTACAGAATTGGCCAAGGCCTATGCGTTGTGCGCTACGACAGAAGCTGCGGAATCGGTCAACCTGGAAATCAGCTTTTATAAGGCCGTAAAATCCGGCATCGTCAAAATCATCACGACTGAGAACAAGAAGAAAACGACAAACGAGCTAGATGCGGAGCTGAACCAGTTGATCTCAAAGTCGGTCATATCCGATGAAGTCGTCGATATTCTGGAAGCAGTTGGCTTGCAGAAGCCGAACATCGCGATTTTATCGAATGAATTCCTGGAGCATGTCCGGGGACTGAAGCAGAAGAACCTCGCCTTCGAATTGCTAAGAAGGCTCCTTCAAGGCAAAGTGAAGGCTGTATCCCGTACGAGCATCGTTCAGTCGAAGAAATTCTCTGAAATGCTCGAGGAAGCGATTCGTAAATACAATAATCGGACTATTGAGACAACTCAGGTCATTGAAGAGCTGATCCAGATGGCCAAAGAGGTGAACGCTGCCGTCAAGCGCGGCGAAGACCTCGGGCTTATCAAGGAGGAGGTAGCCTTCTACGACGCGTTGGCTTCTAATGAATCGGCGAAGGAGCTTATGGGGGATCTGGCTCTCAAGCAGATCGCTCACGAGTTGACCCAGGCTATCAAGAACAATATCAAGGTGGACTGGACTCTTCGGGAGAATGTCAGGGCTCAGATGCGGATTACGGTTAAAAGACTGCTGAAGAAATACGGGTATCCGCCTGATCTTGAAAAAATGGCAATCGATTTGGTGCTTCAGCAGGCGGAGTTAATGGCTCAGGGAGAAACAGAAGAGTTTAAATACTAAACAACATGAGCGTAGAACAGAAAGATGAATTGATCTGTACTACGCTTATCTTTTTTAGTAGGAGCATACATGCTACAAGGGATGTGATTGTAGTTGGCATACACACTTTGTTTATCTGGCGGTGGGTTTAGAGCTACATTGTTTCATTTAGGAGTTATTCGACGTTTGTTATTCTTGGACGTATTCGATCAAATCGAAAGAATAAACTCCGTATCAGGTGGCTCAATTGCTGCTGGTATGGTTATGATGGAATTGTCCAAGGGAACCTTTAAATCAACAGTGGATTTTGATCAGCGAGTAATTAAGCCCATAATACGTTTTATCCAAAAGTCACCAAGAAATAACATTTACAGACTAGTGCCTTTGCGCAAGGATCCAATGAAATTTGCAGATCTTCTTGATAAGGAGCTATTCAATAGAATAGCTTTTAATGAGATCACAAGGCGTCCAGAATGGGTTTGCTACGCAACATCCCTTAATTCAGCTTTTTCATGGAAGTACTCACAAAATGAAATTGGGGATTCTTCAATTGGTCACACTCAACCCACTAAGCAAGACAGAGTATCTTTAGGTGTTGCAGCTTCGGCTTGCTTCCCTCCTCTATTCAAGCCTATGTCATTTAATACGAATAATCGAAGTTTTCGTTATAAATATGTTGAAGGGAAACTAGTAGATCACAATAATCCCTCACCACCGGGAGAAATACTCCTTACGGATGGTGGCGTATACGATAATCTTGGTTCAGAGTCGGTATTAACAAAAGGCAGCTCTTTTATTATTTCTGATGCTTCAGGAATAACTCGCAATTGGAGACACAGAAATCCTGCAATTATGGAAGAAATAAAACGACCAGTGGATATTGCTATGGACCAAAACGGAAAACTCCGTAGAAGGTTGATTTTTGATGCATTAATCAAGTCGAAACAAAGTGTACTAATTGAATCAGCGAAGTTGATTACAACTTATTCAAGCAAAGAAATTCCACAGTTTGAGTCCCCTACAAAAATTGAGGACATGCCCGTCTATCCAATTTTACAAAGGGACTTGGAAATAGCGATTGGGGAGATAAGAACAGATTTAAATGCATTTCATGATATTGAGATACAATTGCTTATTTGGAATGGGATGGCGAAAGTGGATGCTGCACTTAAACGATGGGTGCCATCAATTATCAATGGAACTCAGTGGTCACTTGTTCCTCAACTACAAGGGATTGATCAAGATACAGCGCTAAAGATTATGCAGGCAGGTAAACACCAAAAACTATGGGGAACATTACACAAAGAATTGCATCTAAATCCGGATCGAAAATTTATTGATCAAATATCGGAAGTACTTTGTTAAAGTGAAAAATTACAAGGGGAGAAAAGATTATGAGCGTCATTAAGTCCTTTTCGGTAGGTAACGGAGATATGTTTTATATTAATCATAATTCTGATAATTTCACGGTGATTGACTGCTATTTATCGGAAGATAATAAGGAAGAAATCACCGATGAAATATATCGGCAATTAAGAGATAAAGGGATATCAAGATTTGTCTCTACACATCCAGATGAGGATCATATAAGAGGGCTAGAATATTTTGATGAGAAATTAACAGTTGCTAATTTTTACTGTGTGAAAAATGAAGCGACGAAAGAGAATGGCTCAACAGATTTCAATAAATACTGTGAGATAAGGGATTCATCTAAAGCCTACCATATATATAAAGGATGCAGCCGAAAATGGATGAATCAATCAGATGAAAAACGAGGAAGTTCTGGTCTTTTTATTTTGTGGCCAGATACCAATAATGAACATTTTAAAGAGCAACTTAAGAAAGCTAAGAATGGTGAAAGTCCGAATAATATATCTATTATTATGAAGTATTCATTGCAAGAAGGAGTAAAAGTTCTGTGGATGGGAGATTTGGAAACTGACTTTATGGAAAAAATTAAGGATGAGGTTGATTGGCCCAAAGTAGATATATTGTTTGCTCCCCATCATGGGAGAGACAGTGGGAAAATCCCTAGTGATATTCTCAACAAGCTTGATCCTAAAATTATTATTATCGGTGAAGCACCGTCAGGCCATATTAATTACTATAGCGACTATAATACAATTACTCAAAATTCTGCTTGGGATATTACATTTGAATGCTTGACTAAAAAGGTTCATATTTATGTTTCCAATCCAAACTACAACGTTAATTTTCTAGACGATGAATCAGTTGATACGTATGATCACTACATTGGAACATTAAATCTTTAAAACGTATGAGTTTAATCGGTGTTTAGTCTAATACTTTATTTTCTGTACAGTAGTTTTGAAGCTACACTAACCAGCATGGCAACCAGAAATATCTCTGGCTGCCTTTTTCAATCTCATTATGAATTGGCGGTTTACAGGGGAAATCATGTCGAATTCGGTAAGCGAAGAGCCTCAGCCTAGCTTCTTCGTGCCGTCCCGCCAAATTGCTTAAATGCATTGTTTCGCATCAAACATTAGATTAGAATGAGTACAAAGAAAAAACAATTCAAAAAGGGAGGAAAAGCAATGCGAACAGAGGAATGGATTTCTGCCGGAACGCTGGATCAACTGAAGTCTGACGGCGCCAAAGTCATCAAGGGGGGAATCGCCGTATTTGCCCATGAGGACGGAGCGGCGGCAGTAGACAATCGCTGCCCGCATCTCGGTTTTCCACTCCATCTGGGAAGTCTCTGCGACGGAATATTGACCTGCCACTGGCATCATGCGCGCTTCGACATCTGCAGCGGCGGTACGCTCGATCCATGGGCGGACGACGCGCTGGCTCACGATGTCAAGATCGTGAACGGAGAAGTATGGGTCAACGCGGCCTCTCGGCAATCCATGAGTGTTGAAAGGTTGAAACAGCGATTGCGTGAAGGTTTGGAGCAAAACATCGGCATTGTTATCGCCAAGGCGGTCGTCGGCCTGATCGAAGTTGGCGTGTCCGAGGACGAAATTGTGCGAATCGGCATTCTGTTCGGGACATCGCAAAGCAGCGGCTGGGGCAGCGGCTTAACGATCTTGACCGCTATGCGCAACGTTCTTCCGAAGCTCGATAAGCAAGGTCGTATCCTCGCCCTATATCACGGCCTGGTGCACGTTGCCCGGGCAGGGGCGGGCCGCTCTCCCCGTTGGCTGCTCGGTCCGCTGCCGTCCGCGGACGCTTCACCCAAGCGCCTTGCCGATTGGTATCGCAGCTGCGTGGAAGTACGCGATTCGCAAGGCGCGGAGAAAGTGCTGCTGACCGCGGTCGCCGCCGGCATGTCGCCGGTTGATATTGCGGACATGCTGCTTATTGCCGTCACGGACCATTTCTATCTGGACGGAGGGCATACGTTCGATTTCCATAATAAAGCGTTCGAAGCGCTGGATGCGCTTGGGCCGGACGCCGCCGAAGCCATTCTCGCCTCGCTTACTCCCTTGATGAGAAACCCGTCGCGCAGCGAAGAGCAGCATCATTGGCAATCCCCGGTTGATCTGGTCGCGCCGCTGAAGCAGGCATTCGAGCGGCTGCGGCACGGGGATTTGTCCGACCTAGCAGCAGATTCAGGCGCGTCGTTTGATGAAGGCGCTTTCGTCGAGAAGCTGCTCGGCGATCAGCCGCTTGCAACGATCCAACATATTTCCGAAGCGCTGCAGGGAGGCGTTGCTCCTGCCCGGCTGGCCAGACTGATAGCTCTGGCGGCTGCGGAGCGCATTGCGCGCTTCCACACCCAGAACGATTTTGGGGATTGGCTGGCCGTGCTCCATACGTTCACTTACGCTCATGCCGTGCACGAAAGGCTGCTGCGCTCGAAGGAGCCCCTGCTGTATCGTGCGCTGTTCTACGGGGCGATCGCGATTTATCATGACCGCTTCTTGAACGTGCCGCGGGCTCCAAAGCCGAGGAAGGACGAATATCGGGAAGGCATGGCTGAAGCGTCGACCGATGACTTCCTGTCTCTGCTGGACCGGCGGCAGCAGGTGGAGGAGGCGGCGGGGTGGGTTGCCGCTTACTTGGATTCGGGCCGCGATCATGGACCGCTGCTCAATGCGCTCGGCCACAGCTTGCTGCGCGAAGACGCCGAATTCCATTCTTTCCAAATGTACGAGGCCGCTGTCGCGGAATACGACCATTGGCGCTCCTTGAAAGGAACCGAGGCTTTAGCCGATCAAGCGGCGGATACGATGCTGATTGCATGCGCCCGCTATCTGGCCGCCCATGCTCCGACGGCGAGAGAGCTGCCGCATACGGCTCGCATTGCTTGGCGGCTGCATCGCGGAGAGCGGCTCTTCGAATCCGAATAGTGAACGGACGGCGGATTCGGTTTGCGAGTTTCCCATGACGACAGGCTGCCATCAAAAAACGGCAGCCTGTCAAACTATCATAGCTCGATAGCTTGCCTGGATTCTGTTCAGCGGACGCTCATGTGCTTATAGTATAAGATAAGGACCGAGAGTGTTGTATTACAAGGGGGAGTCTGCTTGTCCGACATACAAGAGCCTATCGAGGCCATTCCATACTCTGTGCTTGAGAATATGAGCTTTAGACTTAGGGACATCGACCGTTTGGGAAGCGGCAGCGGAGAGTGGTCTCTGCGCATGCAGTTTCTGGAGTCGCATATGCTGCTGTTCATGCCCAGCGGCCAAGGCTGGCTCACGATAGACGGAAGATTCGTCGAGCTTCGTTCAGGCTCCGTATACGTCGGTTTTCCCGGACAGCTCATAGAGGCTGCTGTACATTCTCTGGATGAACGAGGCTTGTACTGCATGAGCTTTGATGTGTTCGAGAGGGAGGGAACGTCTGAGGAGGACGGTATGCGAATCGTGAAGCGGAACAGCCGGTTTCCTTCCCCTAGAGAAAATCTCCCGGCGTCTCCGATTTCCGTCGGCGTGTTGTGCGAAGCGATATGCGAGCATTGGCAGAGCGAGAACGGCTTGCGGCGTTTCGGCGGTCAAATCCGTTTTCTTGAACTGTTGTATACGATTATGCAGAACGATCCGGGTTTGCAGGGGAACGAATACGAGGCTTCCCTGGAATATGTGAAGGACTATATTGAGCTTCATTACATGCGAAAAATAACGATTGAAGAGCTGGCTAACGTTGCGCGCGTCAGTCCTCGGCACTTCATGCGGCTGTTCAAGAAAAGATACGGGTGCAGCGCGATCGATTATTTGGCCTTTCATCGGATAAAGCAAGCGCGGATGCTGATGAGAACCGACCGCCAGTATCGGCTTAAGGATATTGCCCGTCACGTCGGCTATCAGGACGACCTCTATTTCCGACGCAAATTCAAGCAGGTTTCCGGCATTCCTCCGGCGGCATTCATTCGCAACAGCAGGCAGAAAATCGTTGCCTATAACTCTCTCGCAATAGGAATGCTGCTCGCCCTGCAAATTGTACCTTGCGCGGCTCCCGGCAGCCATCCGTGGACCGACTATTACAGAAGAAAATATGAAACGGACAAGGTGATTCCGCTTAGCGACGAAATACCGGCGAGGTTGGAACAACTGCGACTTGCGAAGCCCGATTATATCGTGACGGCGGATGTTCCCGCATCCGGCGAAGATCATGCCCGGCTCGGCGAGATCGCCCCTGTCTGCGAGATCCCGTCGCAAGGCCGTAATTGGCGGACGCAGCTGAGGTTTGTGGCGGAGTTTCTGGGCCGAACCGAAGTAGCGGAGGCGTGGCTGGATCGTTACGAGCGGAAAGCTGAATTGGTCAGGGAACAGATCGCGGATTCGGTCAAGAAGGACAAGCTCCTTATCGTGAGGGTACGCGGAGAAGATCTGCTCGTGCTGGGACTGCGGACCATCGCCGCCGTTTTCCATGAGGATCTGCGCATTCCGTCCCCCGTCGGCGCGGAGCAGCTCTGGGGCCGGGAAACCGTCTCCCTCGAGGAGCTATCCGAGCTCGAAGCCGACCGTCTTCTCCTTATTGTGGACGAGGATGCGCAGTCGCAGGCCGGATGGAAGTCGTTGATACGGCGTCAACAATGGCGGCTTATGCGCGCGGTTAAGAAGGGATGCGTGGACTTGCTTCCGGCAAACCCTCTAATTGAATATACCGCTTTTACCCATGAGCTTCTTCTTGATGAAGCATCGAAGCTCTGGCGAGATCGTACATAGAATAAAGTCCAGATTGTCAATATTTTATGGTCAAGGATTCTATTATACTCCTAAGTGAGAATGATAATTAATATCGATTGCAGGGGGAGTATTAAACGAATGAAACGCAAATGGTTGACAGCAGCAGTGATTTGCATAGCTTTGACGGTTATTGCGGCATGCGGCGGTTCCGCCAATGAAGCCGGCAACTCCGCCGACGGCACGCCTGTCCATACTTCGATCCATTCGCAAGCCGGGCTTTCGGAACAACAGCGTGTTGTAGAGAGCGTTAAGGGGAACATCAGCATTCCGGCGAACCCGGAGAAGGTGATCGGACTGTCGGTCGTGTATCCGGAATTTTTGTATGCCCTGGGGGTGGTGCCGATAGCCGTGCAAAACTATCATGCCGATTTCCCTTCTTATTTGGAGCAGCCGTTCAAGGATACGATAAAAATGGGCATTGCCAGAACGCCTGATTTTGAAGCGATATTGGCCGCCGAGCCGGATTTGATCCTTGCGCCCGTATGGTGGTCCGAGAAGGATTACGATCAGCTTTCGCAAATTGCCCCAACCGTGCTGCTGCCGCAGCGCGACAACTGGCGCGACGAATTACGGGACATCGCGGCGGTGCTTGGCAAGGAAGAGCAAGCCGAGCAAGTCATTGCGGACTTGAAGGCCAAGGAAGTCGAAGCCGCGAAGAAGCTGGATAACCTTGTTGGAGAAGAAACGGTTCTCTACATACGAGTGATGGCGAAGGAAATCATCGTTCATGGCGAAAACATAGATAGAGGAAGCCTAGTTCACAAACAGCTGGGACTGAGACCCGTTGACAATTTCCCGCAATCCGAAACCGCGCTCTCCATTTCGCTCGAAATGATGCCGGAATACAATGCCGACCATTTGATCGTACAGCTGGACGATGAAGCCAACGATGAAGTGCAGAAGCAGTTTTCCGGAATGATCGATACTTCCTTGTGGAAAGGCTTGAAGGCCGTCCAGAAAGATCGGATTTACAGGGTCGGGGGCAAGGAGTGGTTTAATGTGGGCATGTCTCCGCTTGCCGATAGCTTTGCCATCGATGCTATCGTGAGTGCTTTCGAGCAAAAGCTTCAGTAGCCGGCTTATGCGAACAAGGATGAGGATGCAGGAAAAAGAACTTTACGATGTCACCATCGTCGGAGGCGGACCGGCGGGGATGTACGCGGCATTCTATGGCGGCATGCGCGATATGAAAGTTAAGCTGATTGAAGGCAGCGGACAACTGGGCGGGTTTCTGCACACCTATTCGGAGAAAATGATCTGGGACGTAGGCGGCATACCGCCCATCCGCTGCGAGAAGCTGATCGAATGGCTCGCGCAGCAGGCCGTTACCTTCGAGCCCACGCTTGTCTTTCATCAAAGGGTGGAAGGTTTTGAGCGGCAACCGGACGGAACATTCGCGCTGCGCACAAATACGGGGGAGCTGCACGATACCCGCACCGTTATTATTGCCGTGGGCAGAGGCATTGCGGAGCTGCAAAAGCTTGACGTCGAAGGGGCGGAGCGCTACGAGTTAACCAACCTTCATTATACCGCCAACCCTATACGACAGTTTAGCGGCAAGCATGTGCTCCTATCGGGAGGCGGAAATTCTGCGGTCGATTGGGCAATCGAGCTTGCCGATATAGCGAATCGGGTAACGGTTGTCCATCGTAAGGAGGATTTTCGCGCAATGGAGCGGAATGTGGCTTTAATGCGCAAGACGGCCGAGGTTCGAACGCCGTACAGCATCGCTACGCTGCATGGCCGCGACGACAGGATCCAGCGGGTCACGATTGCGCATGCAGACAGCGGAGAACGGGAGACGCTCGACGTCGACGCCGTCATTGTCAGCCATGGCTTCAGCAGCAATCTCGGAGCGCTTGCTGCTTGGGGGTTGGAAACAAGCGAGGGGCTGCTCGCTGTGAGCGAAGCGACCAGGACGAACGTCCCGGGCATTTTCGCGGCCGGGGATTGCGCCGCTCACCCCGGCAAGGTGAGGCTTATTGCCGGGGCATTCAACGACGCGATTCTGGCAATTAACAGCGCCAAGCACTTTCTTGAACCGGAAGCGCCGGGTATGGCTTACGTGTCTTCCCACAATGAAATTTTCAGAGAGCGCAACAAGCTCATAACGGGCAATAATTGATTGCGTAAAGCCGAGCGATGATCAGGTGAATTCCTGGTCATCGCTCGGCAATCGAGCCATGATAGTTTGACAGGCGAGGCCAGGCCGGGTTCAAGCCCTTCTCGGTTGCTAGGCCATTCTCTTTGCTCTCGGCAAGCAACCTTACGCCCAGGCCCGCATAGGTGGGAAGCACCGTGCCAAAATACCTTCGGATCCCCGGAAATCAGTAGTCTCGGCGTCGGCAAGCACCGGATTGCCCTCGTACGTCGTCCACGTACGGCCTTTGTCTTTACTGTGAGCGAGGCTCTGCTTTTGGTCTACCCGAATCTCTGCTGCAATGATATAGTTTTATTTAATAGAACAACTTTAACGGGCAACTAAGCGATCGCAAGCCTCAATCCTCATCCATGAACGGAGGAAACGGACAATGGAGCAGGCGAAATTCAAGCTGCCGCGAAGCTCAGCCGAAGCGCAAGGCATACGATCCGAAGCGATTACGGGGTTTCTGGACGATCTCTCCGGCAAATCTATCGAAACGCACAGTTTCATGATCGTCCGGAACGGACATGTCGTGGCCGAGGGGACGTGGCATCCCTATCGGATTGAGGATCGACACATGCTGTTCTCGCTCAGCAAAAGCTTCACTTCGACGGCCATAGGCTTCGCGGCCTCGGAAGGGCTGCTGTCCCTGGACGATCGCGTGGTCCGCTATTTTCCCGAGGATCTGCCGCCGGGCGAACCGTCGCCGCTGCTGGAGGAAATGCGCATCCGCGACCTGCTGACGATGAGCACCGGGCACGAGCAGGATACCTTCCCTCTCAGCGGTCAATACGACGGCAATTGGGCGAAGGAGATCTTGAGCAAGCCGGTCGTGCATCCGCCGGGAACTCGTTTCGTCTACAACTCCGGCGCTACGTATCTTCTGGCCGTCATTTTGCATCGGGTAACCGGCGGCGTTCCGCTTTTGGAATATTTGGAGCCGCGATTGTTCGAGCCGCTTGGCATTGCGAACGCGACGTGGGAGCAGTGTCCGCGCGGCATCGCCGTGGGCGGGTGGGGATTGAGCGTCGCCGTGGAGGATATCGCGAAGTTCGGCCAGCTTTATTTGCAGAACGGGATATGGGACGGGAAAAGAATACTTCCTGAAGGGTGGGCAGAGGAAGCGACCTCCAAACACATCGACAACGGAAGCGAAGCGGATAACGACTGGCATCAGGGCTACGGGTATCAGTTTTGGCGATGTCGTCATGGCGCTTACCGCGGCGACGGCGCATTTGGGCAATTTTGCATCGTGCTGCCCGAACAGGCCGCCGTCATCGCGGTGACTTCAGGCACGGGCAATATGGGCGGCATCATGCAGGCGATCTGGGACAACCTGCTGCCGGCGATGGGGCCGGAGCCGGTCGAGAAGGACGTCCGGGCGTCGCAGTCGCTGACGGAGCGGCTTCGTGCGCTGCGATACGATCCGCCGGCGGCGGAAGCGTTCAACCCGGCTGCCGAACGGAGCATGAACGGAGTTGTCTATCGGCTGGACGCCAATTCGGCTCAATTGGAATCGTTGGCTTTCTCATTCGGCGACGATCAGGTTCTTGTCACGATGGTGAATCCGAGGGGAGTGCAGCGCATGGCGGCCGGCCGGGGCGTCTGGCGGGAAAGCGCCTGTTCCCTGCTCGGCGACGCGGAGCAGAAGATTGCCGCAAGCGTCGTATGGAGCGATCCGGAGACGATCCAGCTGACGATGCGTTTCGTGGAGTCGCCGTTCACTTTCGACGTCGCCGTCCGCTCGAAGGAAGACGGCGCCATCGAGGTCAGGATGCGTGAGCATGCCGCCAAGAACAATTACCCGGTTATTGCGGGCAGGGCTTGAACGAGGAAATGATGGCAGACGACTATATGGCCTTAGTCGGTTACCCGACGGCGAAGACCGTGAAAAAGCGCAAGGACAAAGAAAGAATTGACGGATAGATTTGACGGTGGTAAGATCGAACTGAAGTTAAAACCTTAAAACTTTCGAACGGAATGCATCCGCTTGGAGAAAAGGAACAAAAAAATCCAAGTGGAAGAGGGCTGATTTTATCGCGTTTACACGACATACATACGAGGAAGTTCGACATTTTTTACTTCTAAAGTTAAAACCTTTAAACTTTTGGGAGAGGTGAACGAATTTGACGAACGTATGGAAACGGAAGGGCTTGAAGATTGCGCTGCTTGCGCTGTTGGCCGGTCTGATGGTGCCTGTCTACGCGCCGGCTGCTCAGGCGAATGCGCCCTTCGGGACGGAGATTATTGTGCGGACGGTTAATCAGTTCCGAGATGCGGCTGATGTGACGGCGTTCATCAACAAAGCGGTACAATACAACGTCGACGTTATTAATCTGAATGTCAAACAGGACGAGGACGACGAGGTGCCGTCGGGCTACGTTTTTTACGACAGCGACATCGCTCCGATCGCTCCCGGCTACGAGACGTTCGACGCTCTCCAGCACGTCATCGCGGCAGCGCATGCCCATAACATCCGGGTGAGGGCGTGGATCCCGCAGTTTCACGATCAGGCGGCGTTTAACCTTAATCCCTCGTGGCAGATGTATGCGCTTGTCGGCGGCACGGCCCAGCCGTTCACAGGGTCCGGGGGCGACGAGTACTTCGTCAATCCGATTCACCCCGGCGTTCAAGCTTATCAGCGGTCGATTATTTCCGAGGTTGTCAGCCAATACGACGTGGACGGGGTCGTGCTGGATTGGCTGCGGTTCGACGATTACAACATGGACGTCAGCAATTATACGGTGAATTTGTATGAAAGCCTGTACGGATATTCTCCGTTGTCGATCAACTTCAACGTGAACTCCCCTCGCCGGCAGGAATGGAACGAATGGCGGACGGACAGGATCGGGCAATACGTACAGGACGTGCGGGACGATATCGATGCGATCAAACCGGGGCTGGAGCTGGGCGTCTATATCTTGCCGCCGGAATTTACGGAAGTAGGCCAGGACGTATCGAAGTTTCATCAGGCGATAGACTTCGTCGCTCCGATGGCTTACTTCGACGACTGGGGCTTCGATGCGGATTGGGTTTACGGCCCGAACGGCATTCTGGCGGATACGGCCGCGCTTGCGGGTCCGGCCGTCGCAATCGTGCCGGCCTTGGACGACGATTGGACGAACGCGGAGTACGAAGAAGTGTACGGCGGCATCAGAGATCGCTTCCCGAATGTCTCCCATCTCTCCTTCTTCTCCTACGGGGCCTGGAGCGACACGGCGCTCAGCCGAATTCAGGCGAGAAGAACGTGGCCGAATAACGGAGAATACGAAGCCGCTCTGCCGGAGGGGTGGCGGGCGAGAAACCTCGGCCTGTCCGCCGGGACGGCCTCGTACAGCAGCGGAAGCTTCACGCTGACGAGCAGAGCGTCCGACATATGGGGGACGCAGGATAAGCTGAATTATATTTATCGGCCGATGACCGGAGACGGCGCGATCGTCGCTCGGGTAAACGCCATGAGCAATATGAACGGCTGGGCTAAAGCGGGCGTCATGATCCGGGAGACGTTAAACCCTTCCTCGAAGCATGCGGATATGATGATGACGCCAGACAACGGGGCGACGTTCCAGTACCGCCAGACCGGCGGCGGAAGCACGACCGATTCGATCGCCTCCGCGAGCGTGCCGAGATGGGTGAAGCTCGAACGGTCGGGCCATCAGTTTATCGGTTATGTGTCGGCTAACGGAACGACCTGGACGGAGGTCGGCAGAAGAACGATCGCGATGGACAGCGCCGTGTATGTCGGTCTCGCTTTAAGCAATCCGGGGAATTCGAACGCCAACCAGGCGGTGTTCCAGCAGGTGCAGCTGACGAATTAGCGCCTGACAAAGGAGGCGCTTCCTAGTAGAATAGAAGGCGGTGTCCGTTCCCGGCTCTCGGAACGGGCGCCGGTATCGCCATAAAGTTATAACGTTTAAACTCAAAGGAGAAAGACAGCAGATGAACATTCATGATGTAGCGAAAAGGTCGGGCTTGTCCGTCGTGACCGTATCGCGGGTCATCAATAACTCGCCAACCGTCCGCGAAGCCAACAGGCAAAAGGTGCTGAAGGCGATGGAGGAGCTGAATTATCAGCCCAACTCGGCGGCGCAAAGTTTGGTTCGCGGCAAAACCGGCATCATCGGGATGTCGATTACGAATTTGAACGATTCCTTCTACGATCGCGTAATTAAAGTGGCCAACCGCAAGCTGGCGGACCAGGGGTATTTCCTGGCGCTGTCGATCTCGGAGAACGAAGGCGAAGGCGATATCAACAACTTTCTGTTTCAGCGAGACCGCGTGGACGGCATCATCCTGCTGTCGCCCATCGAGGAGGAGCAGTATGTCGCCGAGCTGAAAAAGAAAAAAATTCCGTTTATCCTGCTGGATAACCAATATGAGCACGACGACGTGTCCAGCGTAGTGGTGGATAACTTCCAGGGGGGATACGACGCGACGAAGCATTTGCTCGATCTTGGCCATACGAGAATCGCGCATATCGGCGGTCCGACGATCTTCCTGAGCGCAGCCGAGCGAAAAAGAGGATATATGAAGGCGCTGGCCGATGCCGGTTTGACGCCCTTTGCCATCGAGTACAGCGGGTTTACGGTAAGCAGCGGCTACGAGGTGGCCAAGAAATGGATCCGGGAGGATGCGCTGCCTACGGCTATCTTCGCGGGGGACGACTTTATCGCGCTTGGCGTCGTTCACGCGCTGCGCGAGGAGGGCGTCCGCGTTCCGCAAGATCTGTCGGTCGTCGGCTTCGACGATCAGCAGCTGGCGGGGGAGTTCTATCCGAGGCTAACGACGGTTCGGCAGCCGGAGGCCCAGATGGCCGGCATCGGCGTCGACTTGCTGCTTAGGCAGATTAACGGACAGATGGAAGCGCCTACGGTGACGAAGCTCAGTCCCAAGCTTTTGGTACGAGAATCTACTGCTTATTTGAAGCAAAGTTAATGGAGGTTCGGGAGTGAGCAAGCGGATGAAATACTATTTGGGCGTCGACGCAGGCGGAAGCAAAACCTTGGCGGTCATTGCGGACGAGAACGGCCGCATAGCCGGAATCGGCAGAGGAGGGAACGGCAATCACCAGTCAGACAGGCGGCAGGCGGAGACCAGTCTGAAGGAAGCGGTGTCGGGCGCGCTTAGAACGGCGGGATTGACGGAGGAGCAGATCGAGTTCGCGTGGTTCGGCCTCGCGGGGGCGGACCGGGAAAGCGATTACCTCGTCCTCCGGCCGATGATCGCCGGGCTGAAGCTTCCCCGAACGGAAATTTCCTGCGATACGACGATTGCGCTTCGCGCTGGAACAGAAAATGCATACGGGATTGTGCTGATTTGCGGATCGGGCGTCAATTGCTCGGGCACGAACCAGGCGGGGAAGACGTTCCAGTGCGGCGGATTCGGCTACTTGTTCGGCGACTTCGGCGGCGGTTACGACCTTAGCGTCGAAGTGTTCCGCAGCGTCATTCGGGCGTTCGAAGGCCGGGAGGAAGCGACGGTCTTGTCGGAGAAGCTGATCGGGCTGCTGGACTACGCCAGCGTGGCGGAGCTCCGAGAGGATTATCTGGACCATTCCAGACAACCGCCGATTGGCGTGGCGGAGCTGCTGTTCCCTGCGGCCGAGGAGGGGGACGCGACGGCGATCCGGCTGCTGGTCAAGCAGGGGGAGGAGCTGGGGCTCGCCGCAGCCGCGACCGTTCGTCAGCTGGACATGGGCCAAGACGCGTTTGAGATCGTGCTTGCCGGCAGCCTGCTGACGAAGGGCGACCAGGCCGGCATCATTCGCTCGGCCATCGAGCGAAAGGCCAAGGAGGCGGCCCCGGGCTGCACCTTGAAGGTCTTGAACAGGGAGCCGGTCGTCGGAGCGCTCCTATGGGCTATGGAACGAGGCGGACTGCGGATCACCCGGGAGCTGACGACCCGTCTTTCGCACATCCATCCCAATATTATTCCGAATATTCAAAACATTCAGTAAAGGAATGGTCCAGGTGAAGAGAGCATGGGAAGGCGAATGCCGATGAAGGCAGCCAAGCCGAGCAAGCTGGAGCAGTTTCGAAAGCAGTGGGATTTGCAGTCGATGGTCCTGCCGGGCGTTCTTTTCGTTTTCGTCTTCAGCTACATTCCGATGTACGGCGTGCTGATGGCTTTCCAGCAATACGATATTTTCGCGGGCATATGGAGAAGCGAATGGGTCGGCCTGGCGAACTTCCGGATGTTCTTCCAGGCTCCGGAGTTCGGCAACGTCATGCGCAATACGATTGCGATCAGTCTCTTTAAGCTCGTCATCTCCTTCCCGGCTCCGATCGTGCTGGCGCTGATGCTGAACGAAGTCCGCCATATGGCCTTCAAGCGCGTCATTCAAACGATCAGCTATTTGCCTTATTTTTTATCCTGGGTCATCGTATCGGGCTTCGTGTTCTCGCTCCTGTCGGTCGACAACGGCACCGTCAATTTGCTGCTTCAGCGGCTCGATCTCATCGAGCATCCGATTAACTTCCTGGCCGTGCCCGAATATTTCTGGACGATTCTCGTGAGCGTGAACGTGTGGAAGGACGTCGGGTTTGCGAGCATTGTCTACTTGGCCGCCATCGCCGGCGTAGATCCGACCCTGTACGAAGCGGCATCCATCGACGGGGCGAGCCGGTTTAAGCAGATCTATCTGGTCACGCTGCCCGCGATTGCGCCCGTCATTATGATCTTCATGATTCTGGCCATCGGCAACATTCTGAGCGCAGGCTTCGAGGATATTTTGCTGCTCGCTACCAATCCGATTCTGCGAGACTATTCCGACGTGATCGACACTTACGTGTATCGCGTCGGCATCTTGAACTCCCGCTTCTCCTATGCGACGGCCGTCGGGCTGTTCAAGGCGGTGATCAGCGTCGGCTTGCTTCTCGCGGCCAACCGCTTGGCGCGAAGGACGGGAGTCAGCTTGTGGTAAGAGACGGACGCCATAGACGGGGGGATGAACATGCGGCTTAGTCTCGGCGACAAAATCATGCAGCGGTTGATCTATGCGGCGCTGACGGCGCTCGGGATCGTGATGCTGTACCCTTTTTGGAACTCGCTCGTGATCTCGTTCAACCTGGGCAGCGATACTTCGCTCGGCGGCGTGACGCTATGGCCGAGAGCCTTCACGCTGGAGAACTACGCCATCGTGTTCGGTGACCAAAGGCTGTTGAACTCCTTCTGGATTTCCGTAATCAGAACGGGGAGCGGCACGGTTCTGTCGTTGCTCCTGACCGCTCTGCTCGCCTACGGCATGTCGAAAAAAACGCTGCTGTTCCGCAAGCCATACATGGTTTTCTTTATCGTCACGATGTTCTTCAGCGGCGGTCTGATTCCGACGTTTATGCTCATTCGCTCGCTCGGCATGCTCAATACGCTGTGGGTCTATATTATTCCGGGCCTGATCAGCGTTTACCATATGATCGTGATTCGCACGTTCTTTTCCGCGCTTCCGGAAGGCCTCGAGGAGTCGGCGAAGATTGACGGCTGCAGCAATTACGGCATCTTTTTCCGCATCGTCGTGCCGGTATCCGGTCCGGTGCTGGCGACGATAGCGCTGTTTACCGCCGTCGGGCATTGGAACGATTGGTTTACCGGAGCGATCTACGTGTCGAAGGATGAGCTGCTGCCGATCCAGACGCTGCTAAGGCAGATTATGAACTCCAACATTATGACCGAGATGTCCTCGGCCAACGCGATCGCCCAGGAGCATATGAACCGCAATCGCACGGTGACGACGAAATCGCTCACGATGGCTACGATGATGGTTGCGACTATTCCGATTATTTTGACCTATCCGTTCCTGCAGAAGTATTTCGTCAAGGGCGTATTGATCGGGTCGATGAAGGAGTAGTTTCAATGATAAAAAAAAGAAGGCAGGGGAAGAAATGAACAGGAGACGAAAGTGGATTTCGCTGGTGTGCATGGGCCTGGCAAGCGTTGCGATTATGGCGGCGTGTTCCGGCAACGAGGGGCAGAAAGAGACGAGCAGCCCCGTCCCGAGCGCGAGCCCGAGCTCCGGTCCGAGCAGCTCGAACGAAGAGATTGGCGTCAAGCCGGTAACATTCTCGTTCTACGGCCACTATGATTGGCTGACGACGGCGCCGTGGGGGGATAACGAAGCGACGCGGTGGATTCAGGAGAACCTCAAGGTAACGGTCGAGCCCGTGCAGTCGGGAGGCGCCGCCGAGGAGAAGCTTAACACGATGATTGTCGGCAACGATTTGCCGGATGTCATATTCACGGATCGCGGAGCGACGGTAGAGCGTCTGGCGAAGGCCGGCAAGCTGGTGGCGCTCGACGACTACTACGAGAAGTATCCGAATTTCAAAAAATACGTGAAGGAGTCCACCCTGAATCTGCTTCGTTCGGAAGACGGCAAAATCTATCAAATTCCGAACTGGTACACTTCGGGAACGTTCGGCAACGGCGGCTGGATGGTCAATAAAGAGATCTACAACGAGCTGGGGCGGCCGGCGCTGGAAACCTTCGACGACCTCTACGCTTATCTGATACAGGTGAGAGAGAAATATCCGAACGTCGTGCCTCTGGAGGTGGGAGAGAAGGGGGCAGGTCTGGAAGTGATGTACGGCGGGTTCAAGGAGGATGCCACCAGCAAATGGATCAGCCTGATGGGTTATCCGGACGGCAACCGGCTGGTGTCCATCTACGAGGACAGCGCTTTCGAGGAGCTGATGCTCTATGTGAGCAAGCTGTTCAGAGAACGGCTGATCACGCAGGACGCCCTGCAGCAGACGCAGGACGCGGTGAAGGAGAAAGTCAATACGGGCCGCGTCGCGGTGATGATCGAATCGAACATTACGACCTACGGAGCAGAAGGTCACCGCGCGCTGACCGCTTCCGATCCGGATGCCGGCTATGAGGTGATCTGGCCGATTCGCAAGGCCGGGTTGAGCAAGGATAAGGTGTTTGTAAGCGGCTTCGAGAGCTTGGGCTGGAACGTCAACGTCATTACGACCGAGGCGAAGGATCCGGAAGCGATCTTCGCTTACTATGACTGGATCACCGGGACGGAAGGGCAGAAGGTGCTGTTCTTCGGACCGCGGGGGCTGTACTGGGACGAAGAGGCCGAAGACGGCTCGCCGATCCCGAACGAGACCTACAAGACGGTCGATGTCAGCGAGCGCACGGAGAAGATGAGGAAATTCGAGGACTTCAACTGGGCGGGGAACACCACCTTCATCGATACGGCCAAAATGAACCTCGAGGCGGCGCTGTCGGAGTCGCAGCGATCGTGGGAGACGATCGCGCAGTCCACGGTAACCTGGGCGACGGCCAAGGATATTACGGAATTCGTCAATACCGAGCCGCTGCCGGACTCCGAGATCGGCGTCATCTCGCAGAACGTTTACGACATCTACACGGTCGCTTTTGCGAAGATGGTTCACGCCAAGACGGACGACGAAGTGAAAGCTGTGATGGAGCAGGCCAAGAATGATTCCGAGAGAGCGGGGCTCGCCAGGCTGCTTGAATTCAGAACCGAGAGATGGCAGGCTAACGTCGAGAAGATTAACCGAGGTCATGAATAATCGGAGGGATCTCCTATGTGGGCGGATGTAAGATCAAAGCTGTCTTCCCTTCTTGCGATCAGCCTCATCGTCACATCGCTCGGCTTGGGCGGCGGGAACGCCGCCCAAGCCGAGGAGGCCGGAAACCCGCCGTTCGAGACGGAGCTGATCGTGAGAACCGTTAACCAGTTCAAAACCGAGGCGGACGTTCATGCCTTCGTAGAGCTGGCGAAGCAATATCATGTAACCGTTATCAGTCTCAACGTCAAGCAGGACGAGGACGACGAGGTGCCTTCGGGCCAAGTATTCTACCCAAGCTCGATTGCCCCGATCGCTCCCGGGTACGAAAGCTTCGACGCACTGAGACATGTCGTCGATGCCGCTCACCGCGAGGGGATCAAGGTGCACGCCTGGATTCCGCAGTTCCACGACCAGGCGGCCTTCATGGCTCATCCGGACTGGCAGATGCAGGCTTGGGTGGACGGAGAGCGGATTCCGTTCACCGGCTCGGGCGGCTCCGAATATTTCATTAATCCGATCCATCATGAAGCGCAGCAGTACGAGCGGTCCATTATCCGGGAAGTGATCGAGAACTATGACGTAGACGGCGTCGTGCTGGACTGGATCCGCTTCGACGACTACAACATGGACGTCAGCGATTATACGATTGGGAAATTCGAGGCGGAATTCGGCTATTCGCCGCTGAGCATCGATTTCGATACGGCCTCCGACCGGAGGGAAGAGTGGAACGAATGGAGAGCGGAGCAGATTGGACAATATGTGGCGGACATCCGCGGCGATATTCTTCGCTCGTCGAAGCCGGATGTGCAGCTGGGCGTCTACATTTTGCCGCCCGAATTCGCTGAAGTAGGCCAGGATGCGGAGAAATTCAAAGCTTCCATCGACTTTATCGCGCCGATGGCGTATTTCGACGACTGGGGCTTCCCGGCGGATTGGGTGTACAGCGACGAGTACGGCATATTAAAGGATACGGCGGATCGGGTGAGCGGGGAAAATACGGCGATCGTGGCTACCTTGGACAACGATTGGACCGACGACGAGTATCAGCAGGTTTACCGGGGAATTCGCGAGAACTACCCGAACGTCAAGCGACTTTCCTTCTTCGCTTACCATACTTGGCCCGAGGAGGAGCTCGCCAAAATTAGCGAACGCAGGCAGTGGCCGACACCGGACTGGGAGCCGCCGGTCGAGCGGGATTATGAAGCGGCGCTGCCAGACGGCTGGAAGGGCAGGAACATCGGGTTGAAGCCGGGATCGGCCCGGTACGACGAGGCTTCGGGACAATACACGCTCAGCAGTCATTCTTCCGACATCTGGGGCAATATGGACATGCTGAATTACGTCTACCGCCCTCTCGAGGGGGACGCTTCGATGACCGTCCGGGTGGAAGCGATGGAACAAATGAGCGAATGGGCGAAAGCGGGAGTGATGATCCGGGAATCGCTGGACCGCGATTCGAAGCATGCCGATATGATGATAACGCCTGGGAACGGGGCCACCTTCCAGTATCGGGAGCATACGCGCGGAGATATGGCCGATCGGACCGCTGCCGCCGAGACGCCGATCTGGGTCAAGCTGACCCGCAGCGGAGACATGTTCACGGGCTTCATCTCGGACGACGGAACGGAATGGCGGGCGGTGGGCAGCATGACGATCCCGATGAACGAGCAGGTCTATATCGGCCTGGCCGTCAGCAACCCGGGAGGGTCAGCCGACAATCAAGCCGTATTCCGCCAGGTGCAGCTGCTCGAAGGAGAAGGCGGACCCGGGCCCGGAGAGCCGGAGCCGTCCGGCGAAGTGCCGCCGCCATGGCAGACGGCTCATATCGGCGGAGGCGCGTCGAGCAGCTCGCGCTACGATGCGGCGTCGGAAGCTTTTGCTTTACAGAGCACGGAGACGGACATCTGGGGGGAGAACGATTCTCTTCATTACGTCTATCAGCCTCTGGAGGGGGACGGCTACATCGCCGCCAGAGTCCGAAGCCTGTCTCAGACGAGCGAGTGGGCGAAATCCGGCGTTATGGTTCGAGAGACGCTGGCGGCAGACGCCAAACACGCGGATATGATGATGACGCCGAATGTGGCAAGCTTCCAATACCGCGACCGGACAGGCGGCAGCACGGCGGACGCCACGACGGACGCGGATCTGCCGATGTGGGTCAAGATCGTTCGCGCAGGCCATCTGTTGATCGGCTATCGATCGGACAACGGCGTCGACTGGACGCTTGTCGGCGAACGGGAGGTCGAGATGGCGGATCAAGTTGTGGCCGGGATCGCGTTCAGCAACCCCGGATCCTCGGCCGCGAATCAGACGATCGTCGACCGGGTCGAGATTTACGAAGGAAGCGATACCGAGAAGCCGACCGCGCCGGGAACGCCGCAAGTCGAGGAGGTGACGGGAGATTCCGTCTCTCTGTCCTGGACCGCTTCAAGCGACAACATCGCGGTGAAGGGCTACGAAATCACCTACGGGCAATCGGTCGTCTTCGTCTCCGGCACCAGAGCCGATCTGAGGGGGCTGGCGCCGAATACGTCCTACCGGATCGAGATCAGGGCGGTGGATCTGGCGGGCAACCGTTCGGACCCGGCGGAGGTCTCGGCCTCGACCGAAGGCTACAACGTGCTGAAGGGTCACAATTGGGAGGGGTTCTCGGGCGCTGTCGTATCCGGCGATCAGGTCGTTATCCGCGGCATGGGCCGCGGCATCATTCCGCTGGGCGATTCACCGTCGCAGCCGGTCGTCGCCAATCCGCCGATTCACCTTCGCGGACCGCAGCTCATCGTTGAGGGAGATTTCCGGGTCGACTATTCGATGCTGGCTTCGCGGCAGTCGCGGGCGTCCGTGCAGCTGTACGGTTCTCTGCCGGTCATTCAGGACGAATGGCGGGAAGAGGGGAAGTACGTCAGCATGGCGCTCGACAACGGCAAGCTGAACGTCAGCGTGTATGACGGCGCTTCTTCCCGTCCGGCAACAGCCAGCTTCGACGATGCCGGAACCGGGGAGATCAGAGTCTCCCTCGCGAGAACGAACGGCAAGCTGGAATTTTACCTGAACAACGTCAAAGCGGGCGAGCTGGACGATCCGGGCGTGTTCGACGCCGGCAAAGCGTATTTCGGCGCCGATGCCGCCGTCGGCCAGTCGTTCCTCATCCAGGCGATCTACGTGAAGCCGCTAAACGCGGCCTCCTCCGTCGAGGTGAGGGATCAGCGGTTCGTGAAGTCCGCAAGCGAGGAAGGGTCGCTGCGCAGGCTGGCCGAGCGCAACTACCCGCATCTGTCGATCGGCACGGCGGTGTCCGTTAACGCGCTGGTCGGAGATCCGCAATACGCGGAGATTCTGGGACGAGAGTTCAACATGATCACGCCGGAGAATGACATGAAGTTTCAATTCATTCATCCGCAGCGGGATCAGTACGCCTTCGCCGAGATGGACGCCTTGATGGAGTATGCCGAACGGAACGACATGAAGGTTCACGGCCATACGATGGCATGGAGCGAGGCGGTGCCGAGATGGGTGACCGAGGGCAACTTCAGCAGCAGCGAGCTGAGAACGATACTGGAGGAGCATATTGCGACCGTCGTCGGCCGCTATCCGCAAATTTTAAGCTGGGACATTATTAACGAGCCGCTGGCCGGTCTGAATACCGATCCGTCCATCCGGCCTTCGATCTGGTACGAGAAGCTTGGCGAGGAATATATCGAGATTGCGCTGCGAGCCGCGCACGCCGCCAATCCGGCCGCCAAGCTGTACATCAACGAATACTGGATCGAGGAAGACAACGTCAAGAGCCAAGCGGTCTACGAACGGGTTCGAAGCCTGAAGCAGCGCGGCGTGCCGGTTCACGGGGTCGGCTTCCAGATGCACGAGGATTTGACGGACGAGTGGGATCCGGTCAGCGCGGAGGAGTTCCGGGCGACGGCGGCCAAGTTCGCGAATTTGGGCGTCGAGGTTCGCATATCCGAGCTGGACATGAACATCCATAAAGCCGTCAACGAGGAGACGCTTCGGGAGCAGGGCGAATATTACGGCTCCATTGCGGATATGGCGAAAACATTTCACGTAAACGGGATCCGGTTCGGCGCGTTATCGATGTGGGGCTTTACCGACCGCTATTCCTCGCTGCAGCCGCATCATGCGTACGGCCAGTACGGCAACGGTCTCATCTTCGACGAGAACTACAGGCCCAAGCCGGCTTATCGGGCTTTGGCGAAGTCGCTTGGCGAGCCGGCGCCGCCGACTCCTCCGAACCCGAATCCCAATCCCGGTTCTAATCCGGGTTCCAGCCCGGGCTCCAACCCGAATCCGGGTCCGGTTTCCGGGGGAGCCGAGAACGATGAGCCATCCGTAGAGCGGAGGTTTTCTGCCAATGAGGGAGGAACCGTGAAGCTGGGAGACCGGTTCCAGGCGGTCGTCCCCGAGGGGGCGCAAGCCTCGGCCTGGACCTTGAAGCTCGCGGAAGTTCCCGAGGCGGAAGCGGGCGAGCTTCTATCGGCTGCCGGGAACGCCAGCCTTGCGCCCGTCTATGAGCTGGCGAATGCCGATGCGGCGCCGCTGGTCCGGCCGATCGTCCTTCGAATCCGGGCGGACGTCCAGCGATTGAAGGACGGACAGACGGCGGCGATCTTCTTCAGAGATCCGGCCGGAGGCGGGTGGGAGCGGGTGGCCGGCTCGCAGCTGGCGAACGGAGAGGTAACCGCCGAGACGGATCGGTGGGGATATTATACGGTGCTCGCGGTGGAGGAAGCCGCGGCGGCGCGTTTTACCGATATCGACAGCCATTGGGCGAAGCCGGAGATCGAACGGGCCTACGGGCAAGGATGGATTCAAGGGTACGAGGACGGCAGCTTCCAGCCGAACCGCGCAGTCAGCCGCGCCGAGCTCATTCATCTGCTCGTTCAAGCGCTGGCTGAAGAGAGCGGCGAAGGAACCGGGGGCAGCCGAGCGGCGTTCGCGGATCAGGCATCGGTCGGCGAGTGGGCGCGAGCCTCTATTGCGGCGGCGGCAGAGCGAGGCTGGATTACCGGCTATGCGGACGGCCGCTTGCGGCCCAACGCTTCCTTGACGAGAGCGGAATTCGCCGCTATTGTGGCCCGGGCGCTTCAGCTTCCGGCAGACGCCCGGTTAACCGGGTTTGCGGATGACGGGCAAATCCCGGATTGGGCGAGAGGCTATGCGGCGGCTCTGCAACAAACGGGGGCGATGACCGGCAAGCCCGGCGATCTTTTCGCGCCTCACGACTCCGTCACCAGAGCCGAGGCGGTGAAGGTGATTTTGTTCGTGATTCAGAAAGGGTAAAATTCGCTATCCTGATCTGAATCCCCTCCGGCAAAAACGCGATTCTGCGTCTAGAGGAGCCGAAGGCTTTTTGCTTGGTCGGTCCTTGATCGGTTTTTTCGTGGAGGGGATACTTGCCGCAGTGGGGCGACCGGTTGCTTATAGAAAAGAATACGACGCAGATACGCCGCGCGAATGGCGCAGTGTTCCTTCAGAGCCGCTTCCAGGAGCGGTTCTTTTTTTGCGCTCAATCCGGCTTATCTGATGATCGGATAAAAATACCGGGCAATCGGGCATGTTACCGGAGAATAAAAAGAGGTAGGGTGGAGAAAACCGTTACACTGGAGGTACGAAGAGGATGACAAAGCAAGCCAAATTTCAATCCGCCCATGCGGCGATCGTGCGCGATGAACGGCTGATTCGGACGGCGGAGCGACTGAAACCCGTCCTGTTCACCGAAGAAGTCGAACCGGAGCAGCTCGTGAAAGTCGAGGCCGACGATTCGGCGACGCACGGATGGCGAGTCGAGAGAGAGGCCGGAATCGATGCGCTGGCAAGCCGGGAGCTGGGCAAAGGGCAATCGGTGATCGCCGACTTCGGCGACCACCGGGTCGGCTATGTTTCCTTTAAGATCAGACCCGTCGGCAGCCCCCCGGACGCCCTGCTGGATCTGGACGACAGCGCGCCCGCCTATAAGCTGGCGAAAATTCGCCCCGGGTGCGCGAACGGAGAGCTGACGTTCGCCCGCGCAAGCCTCGAATCCGCCTACGGGAGAGCGGCTTCCGGGTGGCGCGCGGAGGGCGGCGACGTTCTCGTCGAGGTCGACGTTCCGGCCAATGCCGGCGCGGACATTTTGCTGCCGGGCGCGCGGCTGGCGAACGTCACGGAGAGCGGGACCCCGCTGCAGGCGGTCGAAGGCGTTCGGTCGCTCGCGGAGACGGGAGAGGGAGTCCGGCTGACGGTCGGCTCCGGTTCGTACCGCTTTCGCTTCCCGTCGGCAGGCTCGAATTGATTGCTTTCGCAGAACAGGAGCAGTTCCATCCATCGCGATGGGCTGCTCTTTTTTCCATGCCCTGCGAGAGCGATCAAAAGGAATAAGAGGGGATGCGCCGAATTGAAATATTACTGGATTCCTCCGGGTATGTGGCATGCACCCGAGCATGGCATGAGCTTTGCGTCATTAGCAGCGGAGAGCTTAGTCCGGTATTCGATGGATAACCGGGATTGCGCGGTGCCGTGTTTCGGCTTCTTGGCGCATTTTTTCGTAGACGGTGGCGTCGGGAATTCGATATCAAAAATGGAGTCGACTTGGTGTGTAGGAGTGGTAAGCGTGGAAATCAAACCGGACGATTTGACGGGCGATGAGGTGCGGGAGCTTATTCGGCAGCATTTGGCTTCGATGGCGGAGGGGGCTCCTCCCGAAAGCGTGCATGCCTTGGATCTGACCGGGCTGAAACGGCCGGACGTCGCTTTCTGGAGCGTATGGGACCAGGGTGAGCTGATGGGCTGCGGCGCGCTGAAGGAACTGGACGAGCGGCACGGAGAGGTCAAATCGATGCGCACGGCGTCGGCCCATCTGAGGAAGGGCGTCGCCAGGCGCATGCTGCAGCATATCGTGGACGAAGCCAGGAGGCGGGGCTACCGCCGGCTAAGCCTGGAGACGGGATCGATGGATTTGTTCTTACCGGCGAGAACCTTGTATGAAAGCTTCGGCTTCCGCTACTGCGAGCCGTTCGCGGACTACGTCGAGGATCCTTACAGCGCGTTTATGACCCTTGAATTGGAATAAAGGAGCGCCTGCCTGACGGAGTGTCGTCTCTGCCAAGCCCAAGCGGGCAAGATCCCTTTCGGGTATCCTGCCCGTTTTTTCGTGGGTGCGCCCGGCATGGGCGACACACTCGGCGAAGAAAGCCGATTGAGGATGAGACCGCGGCGGTCTTGACCTCGATCGGCTTTTTTGCTGCGGGTCGACGGGAGCCGCGGCCGGCCGCCGATCGGCATCGGTGTCCCTTGACGTCAAGCTGACGTCATGAAATTCAAGGAAATCGCAACAGAGTCTATTCCGGTACGGGACCGCCCTTGGTACAGTAAGATCAGGTAGCTACCGGCGCAAGGTTCGGCATTTGAAATCGGAGAATCAAGAATTTATTTCGAAGAGGGGGGAATAAGACATGGACAAATGTAAGCGATTGCTGGTCGTCGCGCTGGCGGCCGTTCTGTTCTTCTCCAATGGTTTCGTCGCTTCCGAAGCAAACGCGGCCGAAGGCGAGTCGAGGTCGGGCAACCTGCTTGCAGGAGATTTCAACACCGGATTTGAAAGCGGATACAGCCCGTTCGCGGTTTCGAACACCGCTACCGGAGGCACGCTGTCGATCGTGGAGATCGCCGGCAATCCGGCCATGGAGCTAAGAGACGCTTCGCTCGGCTCCAATGCTGCGAGCTTGTTTACGGCGAGAATCGCAAGCGGAGCGTTGTTCGATCGAATCAACGAAGTTTATTCGTTGCCCGTCGGAACGGCGCCCGTCGAATTCGTCTACGAATTCAAGCTCGAGCGCCGCGCGGCGAGCGACAAGCCCGTCGCCAAGGATATTAAAGCGGGCATTCAATTCGGCAATTACGACAATGCGCTGATCCCCAGGTTTCCAACCGATGAAGCCGTCATTGTCGGCACCAACGCTTACCGGAACGACGAGCCGGACGGAAGCGAAACGCTCGAGAAAATCGACGACGAGGATTTGCCCGGCTTCCGTTTCAACGTCGTCCCGAATGGCGGAGAAAGGAAAATCACGTACATCGAGTTCCGGTTTTCCGTCCGCGCGGATACGAACGGGACGGACGAGGCGTATGCCGTCGACGATCTGGCGATCTACGAGATTGTGCCGCCGCCCGTTTCCGACGACGAAGCGCCTTCGTCTCCCGCCGGATTGATCGTTGCCGCTCAGACGGATACGACCGTCAGCCTGGCGTGGTCCCCTTCGACGGACAATGTCGGAGTGACCGGCTACAACATTTATCGCGACGGAGTCTTTGCCGGGGCGGTTAACGGAAGTACGAACACCTACCGGGCCATCGGATTGTCGCCGAATTCGGCCTACTCGTTCGAGGTGACGGCGCGGGACGGGGCGGGCAACGAATCGGCCGCGAGCGCTGCCGTCACGGCAACGACGGAGCCATCCGCCGGGAATTTGCCTGCGCCGTTCGGCAATCTCGATATCGGTTCGGTCGGCGTTGCGGGAAGCGCCGCGTACGACGAAGGTACCGGAGCGATCACGGTTCAGGCTTCGGGAGCGGACATCTGGGGCAGGGACGATTCGTTCCATTACGTCTATCGGCCGTGGGCGGGAGACGGCGAGATCGTCGCGAGAGTGTCCGGCTTCGCGGCCGCCCACAGCTCGGCGAAGGCCGGGGTCATGGTTCGCGAAAGCTTAACGAAATCCTCCAAGCACGCCTTGATGGCCGTTACGCCGACCAGCGGTCTGGTGTTCCAGCGCCGGGCCGGGACGGGCGGGGATAGCGTCAATACGAACGGCGCCAAGGTCGCCGCTCCGTATTGGATGAAGCTCGTGCGAGAGGATCGGATGATCAGCGGCTATTCCTCGGCCGACGGAGTCGAATGGAAGCTGGTCGGACAGCAGGAGCTGCCAATGTCCGGAACCGTGTACGTCGGTCTGGCGGTGTCGAGCCGGAACAACTCTCAGCTGGCGACGGCAACGTTCGATCAGGTGAACGTCCGGCGCATTCAACCGGAGCAAACGGTCATTCGAAGCGCCGCGCTGACCGAGCCGACGGGCTTGTACGTGCTGGATCCGAATGCGCCCCCGGTTCCGGCCGTCGCGGTCGAGCTTAAGAACAGGCGGCCGATCGCGACCTCCGGCACTGTGAAGGCCTCGATTCTGGCGAGGGAGCGGACGACGGTATGGGAGGAGGAGATCCCCTTCGAAGCGGACGCGTTCGAGCTCCGGACGATGACGATCCCGACAACGGCGCTGACCGAAGCCGACTACTACGTTCTTCAGCTGGAGGTGTCGGAAGAAGGGGCGTCTTCTGCCGGAGAACCGACCCGTCTGGCATTCGGCGCCGTTCGGCCGCCGCACGAGGGCGTGAAGGAGGATTCGATGTTCGGGCTCGGCCTGCGCACGGAAGCCGATCAAGCCATCATGCAGCAGATCGCCCAAAAAATCGGCGTAAAATGGCGGCGGGGCGTCAAGGCTGTAGATCCGCCGATCGTGAATCCTTCTCCTGGCGTATTCTGGGGAGCGGAGGAGATCGCGAAAGCGCGGCAGGAAGTGCTCGATTGGCAATCGTACGGCGTCAGCTCGCTCGGGGCGATCAACTACAATATGCCGTGGAACGTCGCGCCCGGCCCGAACGGGGAAGCGCTGTCGCGCCATCAGAATCGCCCTCTGGACATGGCCGCCCACGTCGAGATGGTGTACAACTCCATCGCGCCTATGCAAGATTTGGTGAAATATTGGGAGCTGTGGAACGAGCCATGGGTTCACGGATGGACGTGGAAGACGGGCGACGCCCAGGATTACCGCGATATGGCCAAGATGATCTGGGAGCGGGTGAAGCCGCACTACCCGGACGTCATGCTCATCGGCGGCGGATCGACTTCCTACCAGCGCGACATCGTGTATGCGAGAGGATCGGCGAACACGGGGTATATCGACGGTTCGACGAACCATCCTTACGGGCTCCCGGATCCTTCCTTGCTGGCCTACATCAAGCTGCAGAAAGCGATGGACGATAGCTGGTCCTTGGGCGGGGGCCAAGGCGGAATGTGGCAGACGGAGCTCGGCACTGCGGAAACGCTGCACTTCCCGGACCTGCCGCAGGCGGAGCAGAAATACGGCGTGGCCCGGACGGTCGCTCCTACTTATTTGCTGAATAAGCTGGCGGCCGGCGATACGCCCATCCGCATGTTCTGGTTCGCGCTGTCCTACGACAAAGACTTCTCGGGGGACACGCTGAACATTTACGACGGAAAAGCGCCGAAGCCGGCGGTTATGGCCTACTCCGCCATGACCCATTTCCTGGAGGACAGCGAGCTCGTTGAAGAGCTGTATCCGCAATCCAAGTCGGCATGGGGCTTCCTGTTCGAGCGGAAGGACGGCAAGGCGACGGCGGCGCTCTACTCGGAACGCGGTTATTCCGGCACGGTCACGCTGCGAGGAGCGCAGAACGTCAAAGTGTACGACTATCTCGGCAAGCTGGTGGCCGGCGGCAGCGAGACGGTTACGGTCGAACTGAAGCCGTGGGAGACCTTGTACATCGAATCGGACCTTGCGCCGCAAGCGCTGAAGGCGATGCTGACGAACGCCCTCTTCGATTTCGAGAAGCCGCTGATCATAAGTCCGCTCAGTCTGACCGGGCCCGTTCAACCGAGCGGGACGAAGATCGACGTGCAGGTCGAGAATGCCTCCTCGAATGCGATTAGCGGGCTGCTCCGTCTCGTCGCTCCGGAAGGCTGGACCCTGCAGACGAATTCCGTCCAAGTCGGTCCGCTGCAGCCCGGCCAGAAAACGATTCTGTCCTTCCCCGCCTCGCAGACGGCAGTGAGCGACATCAACCGGTATTTGGTCGAGTACAGCTTCGACATGTACGACGAATTGGGGAACGTCGCCCGTACGCAGCAAGGCAAACAGACGATCCAGGCGGCCTATGCGCCGAAAAAGACGATCGCGGTGGACGGCGACCTGAGCGACTGGGACGACGTGCTGCCCGTGACGATGATCAGCAACGGCAGCCGGGATTACTTGGAGCTGCTGCTCGATCCGAGCAAGGCGGACGAAATCCTGAACGATCCGGGCTCGTTCGAGAATGTCGTCTACACGGTCAAGACCGCTTGGGATGACGACTACTTCTACTTCCAGGCGCAAGTGCCGGACGAGAATCAGTCCTCGCCGAAGCCGTTTGCGGAGGATCCGTACGGATTCGCCTTTAACGCGGACAGCGTGCAGCTCGCGTTCGACGCGATCGAGAACAATCCGGACGATCTGCTGCGGGGCGATCCGCATTACGACAAAGCGTTGGGCTCCTACATGGATTACCTGTTCGTCGGTACGCTCGCGCAGAACGGAGTACCCGAGCTGCATCGCCACACGGCGCCCGGAACGAACATGCAGACGTACTATCCGACGAACGCGAATTTCACGCCGCCGATCGGCCCGATGGACGTCTCGGAGGCGGGAGGAACCGAAGGCAGGATGAAGGTTGTTCGGGACGATGCAGCCCGCAGGACGACGTACGAAATCGCCGTCGCCTGGGACGCCGTTCCGGAGCTGGGGGGGCAGCTTTCCTCGTTAGGCGCCGGACAGACGCACGAAGGGAAATTCTCTTTCTCGATCAACGACGCGGGAACGAGAGGGAAAGGCGCTTCGCAGTGGACGAAGGAAGCCGGGCAAGTTCAATCCGGCGCTTATACGTTCGCGCCGTTCTGGGGTACAGGAGCCATTGATCGCGGAGGCAGCCTCGTGCCGCGCTGGGGCTTCAAGAACGGCGAGGTCCCGAACGCGGCGGATTCGGTGCTGCAGCTCGAACCGGCCGTGGGGACGTATAGCGACTCGACGACGTTAACGGCCGTGCTGACCGATGCGGGCGGTTCCCCGCTCGAAGGCCGGACGATCGTCTTCGGCGCCGCCTCCGGCGCGGAGTTCGGCGCCGCGGCGACGGATGCGTCGGGGACTGCGCGGCTGGTCTATCAAGCGCTGCTGGAAACGGAGGAAGCTCAGCCGTCCTCGGCGGTTCCGATTCGAGCGGCGTTCGCGGGAGACGGAGCCTTCAAGCCGTCCGAGGACGAGAACGCGCTGACGATCGCGAAGGAGGAAGCGGAGATCCGTTATACGGGACCGACGGTCGCTCTGCAGGGCTCGTTCGTAAACCTGTCCGCCCAAGTCGTCCAACAGGACGACGGAGAAGCGGGGGACCTGAACGGACTGCCCGTCCTGCAGCGGCTGTACCGGCTAGAGGCCGACGGTTCGCGCATATCCGTCTCGCAAGCCGTCTATTCTACGGATGCCGCCGGCTCGTTCCCGTCGCCGACGACTTTGGAAGCGGGGCTGTACGAAGTGGAGACGGAGCTTCTGCCGAATTCGCGGTACCGGGTCGCGGCGACTACAGCGACGCTCGCGGTCGTCGACGCTTCCGCCCGAATTCAGGTCAACGGTCACACGAACTTGCCCGGAACGTTCCAATGGCCGGGCGGAGACAATGGCGGCGGCCAATCGAAGCTGCACATCCGCGCCGATCTGAGCGTCGGACCTGACGGCTCCGCGCTCGGACGAATGCGATTGAAAACGAACGGATCGGGCAACGATCTGGAGCTGCAAGCCATCGACTGGATGACTGTCTCGGGCGACAGCGCCTTCGTGCAGGGAACGGCCGTCGTTCGAGGCGAGTCGTATACGATCCGGCTGATGCTCCGGGACAGGAGCAAGGGCGGTCCGCAGGAGAGCGCGGATCCGCAATCCCACGAACGTCCGGAGAGCGCGATCGTCTCTCTCCTCGTCTGGCAGACGCCGTTATTCCCCGGCGATCCGGCGGATTCGTCGATCGGAGAACCGTTTCACGGAAATATGGCCTTCTCCTCGGCGATCCCGCATCCTCCGTTTTTTCCGATCGGGGACGGGGGGCCCGACTGATATTGACGTAAGGCTCAAAGCAAGCTCATCAACCCTACAGGTTAACTCAAGGAGGATCTCAAGTGTCTATGCCAAACGCGAATTCGAACAGAACGAAATCCATGTTTACCGCGCTGCTGTCGGCTATCGTCGCCTTAACCGTCATCCTGGCGGGATGCTCCGGCAAGGATGAAGCCGCGCCTTCGTCCGCGACGCCGTCCGGGGCGGGCGCGTCGAGCCCGTCGGCAGGCGCGGAGCCTTCGACGGACGAGGCGAAGGTCGAGGAGGGCGCCGTGCTGAAAATCTGGGGCTCCAAGTCCGCGCTGGAGCAGGCGGCTGCCGGGTTCGAGCAGAAGTTCGGCGTCAAGGTGGAGATTGAGGAAATCGCCCTCAAGGATGCGGAGCTGAGGCAATTCATGCTCTCCAAGGTGACCGCGAAGCAGACGGCGGACCTGACCGCCCTGGATCTCGACTACATCCCGTTCTACGACAAAGGCGTGCTGATGCCGCTCAACGAGCTGATCGAGCGCGACGGAGTCAAGCAATGGCCGTGGCTGAACCAGGACATTTTCGAGCATCTCCCTTACAACGGCAACATCTACTACCTGCCGAGCGGCAGCGCCGTATACGGCTTGTGGTACAACGTTAATCTGGCCAAGGAGCTGGGCATCGAGGAGATGCTGCCAAAATCGTTCGACGATCCGCTGTACGAGACGTGGACGTGGGACCGGTACGTGGAAGTGCTGAAAAAAGCGACGGTGGACACGGACGGCGACGGCAAAGTCGACATCTACGGCACCGACGACAACTGGGGCTGGGGCCGCACCGATTGGGCGGCGACGGTCGGCGTGTACAACACGCTGATCGAGAACGGAAGAGTCATGGCCGACAATCTGAATTACGCGTCTCCGGAGGCAATAGAAGCGATTCAATTCATGAACGATCTGACGCTGAAGCATCAGGTGGCGCCTTCGGCGGACATGGACACGAAGGCGGCCGGCATCAACATTGAGAACGAGAAGGTCGTCATGCGGCGGATGGGCTCGTGGGCGTTCGGCTATTTCAAGGACAACGCCAATCCCGAGCGGGAGAAGGCCGGCAAGCAGCCGATCGAGTACTCGTTCACGATGTACCCGCACAAGGCCGGCATGAAGGACGCTTTCAGGGTGCACGGCTTCTCTGCGGCCGGACCGCGCATCTTCGCCAATACGAAGTATCCGAAAGCGGCGTGGGAGTTCGTCAAATATTATCATTCGCCGGAATTCGAAAGCGAGAACTACAACATTTTCTCCGGCGGCAACCTTCCGAAGTTCTCCGGTACGAACGGCTTTAATCTGTTGAAGGATCAGGTCGGGGAGCAGACGGCCAAAATTCTGATGCAACTGGGCGAGCACCTGATCGAGGAGGGCAAGCAGCCTTCCCAGACGGTTCCGACGGAATACCAGAAGCAGTATCCGGCGGGACAGAAGCCGATCGATCAGCTCAACGCCATGATACCGGACATTCGCAAGGGGAAGATTCAGTTCGGCGACATTATCGGTCCGCTCTACGAGCAGCAGGTGAAGGATACGGCCGAAGCGTGGGCGAAATACGACGCCGATCAGCAGTAAGGATCGAGAGCCGGCGGGCGGCGCGTCCGCCGGCCCTCCCCGGGGCCGTCCCGTCAGGCGGACGCCCCGGGATCTATCGAAAGCGAAGGAAGGCGTTCCTATGAAATGGAAGATGTCGCAAAGGGAAGCGGTCACCGGCATTTTGTTCATCCTGCCGTGGATCGTCGGATGCTCCATGTTTTTTATCCGTCCCTTTTTTATGTCGATCTACTATTCGATGACGAAATACGATGTGCTGTCCCCGCCGGAATGGATCGGGCTACGGAATTATCGGGATTTGTTCCTGAACGACCCGGAGACGCTCTCTTCCATCGTCGTGACGTTCAGGTTCGTGCTGCTTAACGTTCCGGCGACCTTCTTGACGGCGCTGTTCTTCTCCGTGCTGCTGAATCAGAAGCTGAAGGGTCTTTCGCTCTGGCGCACGCTGTTCTATCTGCCAGCGGTCATTCCCGGGGTAGCAAGCGCGGTGCTCTGGCGGCTCGTCTTCGCCGAGAGCGGCATTCTCAACAAGCTGACCGGCCTGTTCGGAGCGGAGCCGTCCCACTGGCTGGAAAATCCGTCGACGGTGCTTCCCGCGTTTGTCATCATGAACTGCTTCTCGGCGGGCACCGGCATTATTTTATATCTTGGGGCGCTTCAGGGCGTTCCGACCATTCTGTACGAATCGGCGACGATCGACGGGGCCGGCGCGTGGACCAAGTTTACGAGAATCACGCTGCCGATGATCTCTCCGATTATTCTGTTTAACGTCGTCACAAGCCTGATCGCCAATCTGCAGGCGTTCGAGCAGGCCTACGTGCTGACGAGCAACACGAACGATCTTCCGACTTGGGGCGGTCCGAACGGCGCGACGTATTTTATTTTTCTGAAGCTGTACAAATCGGCTTTCGTGGACTATCAATTCGGCTACGCGGCGGCCATTTCCTGGGTGCTGTTCGCCATCATCGCCGTATTCGCCTCGTTGATCCTCCGTTCGTCTAAAGCCTGGGTATACTATGAAAACATGAAGGGGCGTTAAGAGTATGGCCCAATCCGACATCGGCCTTTCGGTTTCGGCGCTCCGAGGAAGACGGGATAACCCGAAACGGGTCGCCGTCCGAATGCTGCTGTACGCCGTCACGATTTTATTTTCCTGTTTGTTCATCGTTCCGTTCCTGTGGATGATCAGCGCATCCCTGCAAAGCGATACCTTTACGCTTGCCGGAAAATGGTTCCAGCAGTTTCTTTGGAAAAATTATTGGGACGCGCTGACCCAGGAGGACTTTCAATTTCTGCCCGCGCTCGGCAACACGGTCTACTACACGGTGTTCGGAACGCTGTTCTTCCTCGTGTCGTCCGTCCTTGTCGCGTACGGCTTCTCGTATTACCGTATTCCGCTTCGGGATAAGCTGTTCTTCTTCCTGCTGGCGACGATGATGATTCCAACGACGGTCATGTTCATTCCCAACTACGTCATGTTCGCGAACTGGGGCTGGACCGGCACGTATTGGCCGCTGCTCATTCCGGCGCTCGGCTCGGGTCCGGCGACGGTGTTCCTCCTGCGCCAGTTCATGCTGACCTTAAGCGTCAGCCTGTTCGAATCCGCGAAGATCGACGGGGCCGGGAACCTGATGATCCTATGGAAAATGGTGCTGCCGAATATTAAAGCGCCGCTGATTCTCATTCTGATTCAGCAGGTGAACGGCCATTGGTCCGATTTCTTCGGTCCGCTCATGTACGTCGGCAACGATCCGCTGCAGAGAACGATATCCGTCGCCATAACGATTTTCTCTCACGTCTACTACGTGCAGTGGTCTTACGTCATGTGCGCCGCGTTCGTCATGGCCATCGTTCCGGTTCTATTATATTTCGTCAGCCAGAAGTATCTGATGCAGGATTTCGTCTTGTCCTCTAGCGAAAAGTAGTAGAAGTGCGAGTTCAACAGGTCCGACTATCAGCGCCGCTGATTCCAATCGGACGTATTGAACCCCCTCTGTACACGACCGTAGAGGAGGAAGGATGACATGAAGCTGCTGGTCGCCGACGACGAAGCGCTGATTCGAGACGGAATTCGCAGCCATATCGATTGGGGCGGATACGGCATCGAGATTGCGGGCGTCGAGGAGAACGGGCTGGCCGCGCTCCGCGTGCTGGAGCGGGAGCCGATCGATATTCTCGTCACCGACATTCGCATGCCCAGAATGGACGGAATCGAGCTGAGCCGGGAGGCGCGAAAGCGCTATCCGAACATCAAGATCATCATCCTGTCGGGATACGAGGAATTCGAATTCGCTCAGCAGGCGCTCGAGCTGTCCGTCATGAAATATTTGTTGAAGCCGTTCACCCGCCCGGAGCTGGAGGAGGCGGTCGTTCAGGCGAAGGAAGAGGTCGAGTCGATGCGCCGGGCCGAGCGCCAAATGAGCGTGACGATGGAAAGGCTTCGGAGCAGCCTGCCGCTGCTGCGGGACCGCTATTTGAACGACTGGATCTCCGGGAGGCTGTCGGCTGGCGAGATTCCGGGCAGGCTGCAATCGGTCGATCTTGAGCCGGGACCGGCGCGGTACGCGGTCACCGTAACGGCGATCGACGGAGCGGAGCAGGGCATTCCGCTGGCGGACGGCGGCGGAAGCCGGACCGATCTGCTGTCTCTGCTGCTGCTGGAGGAGGTCGCCGGCGAGCTGAAGGAATCCGGGACTGGAGTCGCGTTCCAAGGCAGAGGCGGGGAGACGATCGCCGTGCTCTCGGGACTGCAGCACTCGAACGAGCTGTACGCTTTCGCGGAAGCCATCCGGGAGAAGGCGAGGTCGATCTTCGGGCTGACCGTATCCGTCTGTCTCGGCGGGCTGAAGGAAGATCTGGCCGAGGTGGCGTCCTCGTACCGGGAAGCGCTGGAGGCGATGGACTACCGCTTCCTCGTCGGCAAGGACAGCGTCGTACCGTACGACCTGATCCATTTTCAGAGCCAGGGAGCCTGGGAAGGCATTTCGGGCGAGCACGCCGGCCGGCTGGTCGCGGCGATCCGGGCAGGCCGGGAGGAACAGGCGCGCGAGGAGCTGGAGAGGCTGTTCGAGGCGCTGCGGAATTTGCAGGGGGCCGGCCATTCCGACGTCAAGTCGCACGTGACCGAATTCGTGGCCGCCTCTCTGACCCAACTGATCGTATCCGGGTCGCGCCTGAAGGAGATCTACGGGAAGGAATACAATCCGTACGCCGTCATTCTCGCGGCCAAGACGATCGACGAGCTGAAGCAGGAACTGGAGACGATGTTCGTCGACCTGTCGCGCTACATTCTCGATAAGCGGGGCGACAGGAAAAGGCGGGTCATCGAGGAGGCTGTCGAGTACATCCAGGCGAATTACTCGCGGGAGGATCTGTCGTTTAACGGGCTGAGCGAGAGGCTGGGCATGAACCCGACCTACTTCAGCAAGCTGTTCAAGCAGGAGACCGGCAGCACGTTTACGGACTACGTGACGAAGGTGCGGCTCGACCAGGCGAAGCGGGCGCTGCGCGAGACGACTCTGCGCGTATCCGAGATCGCCTACGGAGCGGGGTTCCGGGACCCGTTCTACTTCAGCACGCTGTTCAAGAAGCATACCGGCCTCAATCCGACGGAATACCGCGACTTGAGGTAGGCGGCCGATGAGGAGAAGACTGGCGAAAGCATGGTCCGCCCTGCGGGGCTCGAGCTTGTATTTCCGGATTTTCATCACGACGTCGGTCGTCATGGCGCTGACGCTGAGCGTATCGCTGATCGTGACGCTCCGCATTTTCTCCGACACGATGGAAGACAAGGCGGAGCAGGAGCTGGGCAACATTCTGGAGCAGACGAACAAGCTGATCGAGCAGCGGATCGGCATGTACGTCAATACGTCCCAGCTTATCTTTAACGATCCGACTCTTCTGTCGCTGCCGGAGCTTTCGGACCAGCGGCGGGGGAACGATCCGGCCTTCAACAAGGAGGTCGAGCCCGTCATTAACAAGTACGCGCTGTCCGATCCCGGCATTCTGTCCGTATTTCTCGTGAACGGCCGCGACAAGCGGTTCTTCCCTTCCGCCGATTTCGACTATTACAGCTCGGGCGTGACGGACTACATCGAGCATTATTACGGCTATGCGGAAGAGTATTTCACGCGGGGCATCGTCTGGATTCCGACTCACCCGATCGACTACGACAGCCGAAGCTATGCCGACGGCAAAGTGCTGAAGCTGGTTCGGGATCTGTACGATCTTGGCGTCAACTATTCGTCCACTCTCATTATCAATGTGAAGGAAAGCAGCCTGTACGAGCTGTTCGACAATATTCACACGCCTTCGGGCACCGAATTTTACGTGCTGGACGAGTCCGGCCATGTCATCACGGGCACCGATCGAACGGCAGTCGGAGGAAGAGCGGATGAAGGGCTGTTCTCTTCCGCGATCCGGGCCTTCAGCGGCAGCTTCCAGGCGGATTATCGGGGCGAGCCGAGCCTGTACGTCTTCCAGCGGCTGGAGGACGTCGAATGGACAACGGTGGGAATCGCTCCGATCCGGGAGCTGCTGAAGGACAGAAACGATATCGTCAGCGGCGTCAGGCTTGTCGTCCTGGGGCTGCTGCTCGTCTCGATTCTGGCCGCCTGGCTGCTGGCCTATTCGATCACGAAGCCGATTCGCGGATTAACCGGCAAGATGCAGCAGGTTAAGGGCGGCAACTTCGACGTGCAGATGGATATCCGCAGCAAGGACGAGATCGGTCTGCTCAGCCTGACCTTCAATAAGATGGTGACGCGGATCAACGAGCTGATGAATCAGCTCAAGATCAGCCACCGCAAGGAACGAGACGCGGAGATGCGGGCGCTGCAGGCGAACATCAATCCGCACTTTCTCTACAATACGCTGGAATCGGTCATCTGGCTGGCGGAGAGCCGCGATTACGACGGAGTGACCCGCATTATTTCGCGGCTCGGCCGGTACTACCGCCTGAGCCTGTCGCGCGGCATGGATATCGTGAAAATCCGCGACGAGGTGGCCCACGCGGAGAATTACTTGTCCATCGTGCGGATGAGGTACGGAGACAAGTTCAAGTACGCGTTCGACGTGGATCCGGCTATCGCCGAGGAGCCGTGCCTGAAGCTTATCCTTCAGCCGCTCGTCGAGAACTCGCTGCATCACGGCATTTTCCCGAAGGACGGCCAAGGAACGGTCACTGTGCTGGGGGAGCGGGACGGAGCGGGCATCCGGCTCATCGTCGTCGACGACGGAATTGGCATCCCGCCCGCCAGGCTGAACGAAATTAATGCGGCTTTCCGTACGGGACACTCGCGGGAACTGACCGGCTCGTACGGGATCAAAAACGTGAACGAACGGATCCAACTGAAGCACGGAGCCGAATACGGCCTATATTTCGAATCCGAGGAAGGGGTCGGAACGCGGGTCGTCGTCCGGCTTCCGGCGGGCTAGCGGGGTCCGCTTCGGAATGACGGAGGCAAGCGAATTATGATCAGGATAAACGTCGATCCGCTGCGGATCGAGTGGAAGGAAGAGCTGGGCTTCGCCCATGAGAGACAGATTGTAACGATCCCCGTCGCGTCCGCCGGCCTGCCGGAGACCGGCTGGCTGGTCGCGGCGAAGGACGGGAGCGCAGGCGGTCAGCCGGTGTTCTACCAGGCGGCGAAGGACGGCTCGGGCATCTATCTGGAGCTGGAAGCGGCGCCTTACGAGCGGCTGGTTCTGACTCCGGCGCCGGAGGGAATCGCTCCTTCACCCGGATGGCGCAATTCCGTCCGAACGGACGGCTGCCGGGCTTGGCTGTCGAACGGCCGGATGGAGCTGGAGGTGCCGTTGGGTACGCGGAAAGCGGACGGAGCGGCGGAGGGCGCGGATGCGGGGATCGGTCCGCCGGGGCCGGTCTGCCGGATGCGGGCGCCCGGAGGCTCGTGGAGAGGACGCAGCTACCTCGATACGCGGCGGCCGGCCGAGCGGTGGGAAGGCACGGTCCTGGAAAGCGGTCCGCTTCGCGTCGTCTACGCGTACCGGGCGGATTGGAACGGCGGCTGGTACGAGGCGGTGCTGACGATGGACGCCGGCCAGCGGCACGTTCGGCTGGAGGAATCGTTCGATACCGAGCCGGGAGCTCAACTGATATGGGATTTCTCCGGAGAGGATCTGCCCGTCGAGGCCTGGCTGCTCGATTCGACTGCCGCATGCACGGCTGTGCCGCTGCATAACCGGTTCGATCGCCGGCTGGCGAGACTCGCTTCGTGGAACCAGTATTCGCAGCTGCACGACCTGTCCGACGGTTATGCCGTCGGGTTTGCCCAAGGGGAGGAGACGGTCGGCTTCGTTGCGCTGAACGGCGGCGATTGGCGGGGCAACCGGCTGAACCATGTCGAGCTGTGGCTCCGAAGGTGGGAGCGGGACGATCCGCGCACGCGCAAGGAGACGCCCTGGGACGCGAAGGCGGATTGGACCGGTCATCCCGAGCGCATCGCCGCCCGGGGAGAAAGCGTGAACGTCCCGCACGTCAACGTGGAAAGCTGGATCGTGCGCGGCCAACGCCGGAGCGCCCTCGTCGTCGCGGATCGGCAATTCGTGACGGAGGGGGGCCTTCGCAGGCTGCAGACGCGCCACGGCGTCGTCTCGCTGGAGACGATCATGGCCATGGAGCTTTCGGAGAAGACGGCGGCGGAGGCAGCAGATGAGGCGGTGGCGCCGAAAGCGGCTTCGGGCGAAACCGGCAGGGCTTCCGGAAGCGCGGGGCAGCCGGCGGGCAGCGGGTCGAACGAGGACGGACCGGCCGCCGGGACCATCGGGTCCCGGTTCGCATACCCGAACGGCGTGCTCGAGCCGCACTTCCTCGCCCGGTTCTCCGGAAGCTTCGGGCGAGACCGGATCCGCCGCATGTCCGAGTATGCGCGCGACATGACGGAGGGCTTCTGGAACGGAGCGGGCGCCTCCCACGTCAACTGCGTCGACGGCAGAATGATCGCGCCCTGTCTGTTTCTGTTCGAGCGCGCGGCCGCGGAAGGCGGCATGACTCCCGAAGAGCGGGAGCGATGCCGAGCCAGGCTGCTTTTTTTGGCCTATTTGTACGCCTCCGACCACTACTATCCGGGCTTGTCGACGATGCTTCCGATCGGAGACGAGAGTGCGGTGGAGCCGACGATGGCCGGCATGGCGAACCAGAATTTCTACACGGACATTATTAACGTTTTCGCGACGGCCGCGCAGATTTTCCCGAACCATCCGTCGGCTCTGGCGTGGAGGGATAAATTCGCCGCAATGTGGCGGCGGCAGAAAGAGTTCCACATGTACCCGGACAGCGGCGTGTGGGAGGAGAGCCATACGTACTACCACCACGTTCTGTATACGCTGCTGCCGCTCCTGCTCCGCAGGAGAGAGGACGGCGCCGGCGACGAATTCGCCGATGCCGAGTTCCGCGAGCTGCTCGGCTCGGCGCTGCGCCAATTCACGCCCCGTTATGCCGAGAACGGCGGCGCCCGGACGATGGCTGCGCTCGGGGACCATTTCGACGAGGTTGCTCTGTATCGCGAACAGTACGCGGAATACGCGCTTGCCGTCGCTCCCCATGATCCGGAATTGGCGGGCCGGCTCGCCTGGGCCTATCGCGAGATGAACGGAACGAGGGAGCTGGCGGTGCCGGAGAGAGTCCCGCCCTGGGAAGACGAGTACGTTCGGGGACTTGGCTTCATGTTCCGCTCCCGGGATGAGCGGGGGCGGGACAGCTTGCTCGTACTGCGCAGCGGCAGCGCGTGGGGACATCACCATAACGATGAGGGAAGCATCCAGCTATACGCCCGCGGGCATGCGCTGATCGTCGATTCCGCATTCAGCCGCGTCCAGGGCGACCCGGAGAAGAAGCTCGGACACCGGGGCCAGAGCCGATGGACGCTGCGCGATATCGAGCCGATGAATTATTTTTTCCGCTTCAACCGGGGGTGGATCTCCGAATGGGACGGCTCGGCGGAGTTTCCGTACGCGACAGCTTACGATCCGGTCCACATGTTCTTCGTTCAGGCGAACCGATTGGCCTATCCGATGAAAAGGCCGTTGGAGCATGCCCGGACGATCGTGCGACTGTCGCCGACGTCTTACCTGCTCGCGGACGTATGCGATACGGATTTGCCCCAGGTCATACGGTTCCATGCGGCGGGGGAGCATGCGGCGTCTTCGGCAGCGGAGATGTCCGGAGTGAATGCGGTCGTCGGGGAATGCCGGCTGACGATTGTCCCGCTGTCGACGGAGCGTCCGGAGATTCGTACGGATACGGACGCGGATACGGCGACAGGGCAATTCCGAACGACCGAGTTCGCTTTTCATTGCGGACTAAGGCCGCTTAACGTCTTCTACATCTCGGCGGACGAGATCGATTGGCCGTCGCCTCGGGTCTCGATCCAGGAGGAGGGGGAGAAGGCTCTGAAGGGCCGCATCGACCATGGAGAGAGCGGCTGGACGTTCGAATTCGCCGACGAGGGCCCGTCGGGATGGAGACTGTCGATGGCCGGGGGAATGAAGACAACGGGCCGGATCATTCGGCTGAACGGAAAGGACAGGGGTGCGCCATGACGAATATCGGAAAAAGCCGTGCGAATGCGGAGGACTCCGCAGCGCTAATCGATCGGCTTGTTCGGAGAATCAGCGACGTTCCGTACGACGGGAACATCGCGCTTAACCGGACGGAATGGGATTGGCCGGCGGGAGTCGGGCTATACGGCGTCTGCCGGGCGTGGATGCGCACGGGGAACCGCTATTACGGCGATTTCGCGCGGGCATGGGTGGACGAGTATCTTCCCCAGGCGGAGCTCCGCCGAACGATCAACGGAATCGCTCCCCTGCTGGCGGTGTTTGAGCTTTATCGAGAGACGGGGATCGAGCGTTACGGGGAGGCGTGCCGAGCGGGCTGCGACTGGCTGCTGAAGGAGGCGCCTCGGACGCGCGAAGGCGCCTTCGAGCATACGGTGAACGAGCAAGGTCCGGGCTTCCGGGAGCAGATTTGGGCGGATACGCTGTTCATGTCCTGCATCCTGCTTGCCAAGATGGGGGCGCTAGACGGGACCGACGCGTATGCAAGGGAAGCGGCTCTTCAGTTGAACGTTCATCTAAATGCGCTGCGGGACGGCCGGACCGGGCTGTATCGCCACGCCTGGAACTGCGAACGGCGCGACTGGATGTCGGGCGCGCTGTGGGGACGGGCGAACGCCTGGATTCTCGTCAGCGCGGTGGAAATGCTGGAAATTCTGCCGGAGTCTTTCGGCGGGCGCGATCAGGCGATCGGCCAGGCTGTCGAGCTGGGCGAGGCGCTGGCCCGGGCACAGCGCGGAGACGGCCTGTTCGGCACGCTGCTCGACGATCCGGAAGCCTATGGAGAAGCTTCGGCGACGGCGGGCATCGCCTACGGCCTGAGACGGGGCGTCCGCTCCGGCTTTCTGCCGGAAGCGCTGCTGTCTTGCGCGAAGAGAGCGGAAGCCGCCGTCCGGCCCCTTGTCAACGAGCGGGGCGAGCTGGAGCAAGTCTCCCACGGCACCGACGTGAAGCCCGATCTCGAAGCCTACAAAAAGGTTCCGATCGTTCCCGCTTTCTGGGGCCAGGGCTTGGCGCTCCTCATGCTGTGCGAGGATCCGGCGCTGCAGGCTCGAGAGGGCGTTCCTCCTGCGGAAGAGGATCGTTGAACCCATTTTCTTCGCATCCGGTATTGCAATTTGTTAGAATAGGAGCAGAATAACGGGCTTAACGGAAAATCGTCGGAGCGGCAGGATCGGTGAAAGAGGGTAATCCGAGAGGACGAGTTGTCGGGAGCCCGGTTGAGGGAGCTTAGGAGAGGGAGCGCGGGATCATGAGAAGCGAACGCGAAATGATGGAATTGTTTTTGGATTACGCCAGAGGATGCGAACGGATCCGCGCCGTCACGCTGGAAGGCTCGCGCACGAATCCGAACGCTCCCCGGGACGTTTTCCAGGATTACGATATCAGCTACCATGTTACGGATATGGATTTTTTTATCGGCAATCCGTCCTGGATCGACCGGTTCGGAGAACGCCTCCTGCTGCAGACTCCGGAGGACATGGCCATGTTCCCGTCCGAGCTGGGCCGGCGGTTTTCCTATTTGATGCTTTTCAAGGACGGCAACAAAGCGGATCTGACCTTGATTCCGCTGGACGAGGCTGAGGCATACCGCAGGGAGGACAGGCTGATACAGGTCCTGCTCGACAAGGACGGCGTCTTTCCCGACGTTCCGCCCTCCACCGACGAGGATCACTGGGTGAAGCGCCCGTCGGCGGAGTTCTACGCGGATTGCTGCAACGAGTTCTGGATGGTCTCCACCTACGTGGCCAAAGGCCTGTGGAGGAAGGAAATCCTGTTTGCCCAGGAGCATCTGCATTCGATCATGAGACCGATGCTGCTGAAGATGATCGAATGGCGGGTCGGCTTCGACACCGGCTTTTCGGTGAGCATCGGCAAGTGCGGGAAATATTTGGAGCCATACTTGTCGGAGCGCGATTGGCGGCAGCTGCTGGCGACCTATCCGCGCGGCGATGTCGAAAGCGTATGGGCGGCCTTGTTCGAAATGACGGAGCTGTTCCGAAGAACCGCCCACGAGGTGGCGAGACGTCTGAACTGCGAGTATTCCCGGGAGGAGGACGAGGGCGTGACGGCGTATTTAAGGCGGGTGCGCGATTGGCCGGCGGCGGACGAGGCCGATTCCGCGGTTAATCCGTAATGTTTCGCGTGTAGTACTCTATGATGTCCTTGCGTCTGATAATGCCGAGGAAGACGCGGTCGTCGTCGACGACCGGAACGAAGTTTTGATCCGCAGCCAGAGTCAGCATGTCTTCCATATGCGCGCTGATCGCGACGCACTCGTTGTAGATGCGCTTCTTGATTCCGGAGACGGGAATGTCGGCCATATTGTCGAAGTTCAGCTCCGGCGTGCATTTCAGCTTCCAGAGCAGATCCCCTTCGGATAACGTGCCGATATATTTTCCGTTCTCGTCGATAACGGGCACGGCGGAATACTGGGAGGTCTCCAGCAGCTCCAGCGCCTCCTTCATGGACTGCGCGGTCGTCAAGTAAGCGACTTTATCCTTCGGCAGCAAAAAAGAGCTGATTTCCATCGGGTATGTTCCTCCTTGTTGTTTCGAACTATAGTCCTATTAAATCATATTTGGGCCCGCCGGTCTTCCCCGAACGAAGTTTAAGCGGGAAACATTGACAGCCAGTTATGATAATGATAATCTTTATCATTATTAACGACGGTGATTCGGATGTGGACCGCATGCAAATCTACTAGACTGGGGAAGAGGAACTGTGGCAGCAAGAAATCGAGAAACCCGTAACTCCGGACCGTTCTCCTCGGAGCCCGGGGCGTTGACGTCCGCCGAGGCGGCGAAGGCGTCCGAAGCGTTCAAACGCATTCATTCCCGCCCGAGTGTGGCCGTGCTGATCATTCTGGGCGGCATTGTCGCGCTCATCTTCGGAATCGGAGTGTCGGTGACGTTCGGCGCAAGAGATATTCAGTTCCAAGAGGTGTGGCTCGCGGTCTTCCGGTTCAATCCCGATTTGACCGATCACCAGGTCATTCAGGAGCTTCGACTGCCCAGGGTATTGGGCTGCGTGCTCGTCGGGAGCAGCTTTGCGGTAGCGGGCGCGATTCTGCAAGGCATGATGCGCAATCCGTTGGCCGATTCCGGGTTGCTGGGGCTGAATGCCGGAGCGGGATTCGCTTTGGCGATCTGTTTCGCTTTTTTTCCGGGTCTGTCTTACTCGTACCTGGTTCTGATCTGTTTCATCGGCGCCGCGCTGAGCGCGATGTTCGTCTTTGCCCTGGGCTCGATTGCGAAGGGGGGGCTCACGCCGGTTCGTCTCGTACTGGCGGGCGCCGCTCTGTCCGCCCTGCTGACTGCGCTGAGCGAGGGGATCGCGCTGCATTTTCGCATCGGACAGGATCTGGCGTTCTGGTATGCCGGGGGCGTGGCCGGAACGAGATGGTTCCACCTGAAGATTATGTTTCCGTGGATTGCCGTGGCGATCGCCGGAGCGATTGCATTGTCGAGATCGATCACGCTGCTCAGCCTCGGCGAGGATGTGGCCAAGGGGCTGGGCCTGCGCTCGGGATTCACCAAGCTGATGGGAACGGTAATCGTCATCGTGCTCGCAGGCTCGGCCGTGTCGGCGGTTGGGGCGGTCTCGTTCGTCGGCCTGCTCGTTCCGCACTTCGCGCGCAAGCTCGTCGGCGTCGATTACCGCTGGATCATTCCGACTTCGGCGGTGCTCGGAGCGCTGCTTGTCGTGCTTGCGGACTTGGCCGCCAGAACGGTTCGACCGGGGTTCGAAACGCCTATCGGCGCATTGATTGCCCTCATCGGCGTCCCCTTCTTCCTTTATCTCGCCAATAAGGAAAGGAGGACGCTGTAAAGATGGGCGAATACGTCAGATTAAAGTCACCAGAAGAGATCGCCAAGCGCAGACGAAACGCCGTCGTGCTGACGATATTGTCCGCTGGGATCGTCGGAGCCTTTATCCTGAGCATGAATACCGGCTATATCCGCTTGTCTCCCGCCGATCTGCTGCGCACGCTGTTCGGTCAGGGAACGGAACAACAAAACTTGATTCTTTTCGATTTTCGGCTGCCTCGTATCGTCATCTCCATTCTGATCGGAGCCGGACTGGCGCTGTCCGGCTGCATTCTGCAGTCGATCTCGCGCAATGCGCTGGCGGACGCCGGCATTATCGGGATTAACTCGGGAGCCGGATTCATGATTTTGATGTACGTAGCTTTTTTTCCGACGATTACGGCGGCTTCGGCATTCGCGCTGCCCGTGCTCGCGTGGGCGGGAGGTGGCGTTGCGGCGCTGCTCGTCTTCGCGATGTCCTATCGCAGGCATAAAGGACTGTCGTCCAACCGGCTGATTCTGAACGGAATCGCGTTGAATTCGGGAATTTCGGCTTTGACGATCGTCGTCACGCTGCGAATCAGTCCGGAGCAGTATCAGTTCGTGGCGACCTGGATGGCGGGCAGCATATGGGGCAAGGACTGGAAATTCGTAATGGCTCTGCTGCCGTTCATATGCCTCCTGCTGCCCTACGTCTATCTGAAGTCGCAGACCGTCAACGTGCTGGCTCTGGGAGATTCGCTGGCGACCAACCTCGGCGCCGCCGTCAGCCGGGAGCAGCTTTTGCTGCTGGGCGCGGCCGTCGGCCTTGCGGGCTCGTGCGTGGCGGTCAGCGGAAGCATCGGCTTCGTCGGCCTGATCGCGCCTCATCTGGCCAAGCGTCTCGTCGGGCAGCGGTACCAGATTTTGCTGCCGACGACCGTCTTGACCGGCTCCCTGCTCGTCCTGGTCGCGGACACGCTGGGCAGATGGATTTTTCAGCCGTCGGAAGTTCCGGCCGGCATCGTCGTCGCCGTGATCGGCGCTCCGTATTTCCTTTATCTTCTCGTACGCTCCAAGGGCTAAAGATCGTTATCGGTCGTCATGATCGCCATCCGACAGAGGGGCCGGGCGCGAGCCAGCGGCTCCTTTTTAATGAGATTCAGGCGGGCCGGACCGCTGTATTTTTCCATTTGTGTGAAAACGTTAATCCTGCAGACCTTCGCATTGTGATATATTTTTGCAGTAGCAGGATCACGCAGGCGATACACATTGTACCTTCGGGAGGTTCTCATGCTCGAAAGAAGCAAAACCGTTCGAGAGATTCTGTTCGCGGCGCTCGCCGCGCTGCTGGTGCTTGGCGTCGGGTGGCCGACGGCATCGGCGGCGGGAGAGGACGAGATCAAGATCAAGGTCAACGGAAAGGCGGTCCAACTGACCGAACCGGCTCAGCTGCTCGGAGGACGGCTATTCCTGCCGATCGCAAGCCTGACCGGTCTTCTGAACGCGAAAGCCGAATGGGACCAGGAGAATGAAGCGGTGACCATCCATACCGCCTACAAAGACAAGATCGTGCTGGCCAACGGAGTGCCCGTCGTCTATTTCAACGATTCGCGCTATGTGATGGAAGTCGCGCCGTACGTGGCGGACGGAAGAATCTATATTCCGGTCCGTTACGTCGCCGAGCTGCTGCATGCGAAGATCCAATGGGATCCGGACGCGCTGCTCGCCGAGATCGAATCGGTCGAGCCCGCGGTCGTGGCGGAGGATTACGGCTTGAAGGAGATTGCCGAGGAGCACGGCGTCAGCAGAGCCGCGCTGCTGAAGCGCAACGGGCTCGAACAGGCCGACGAGGTAGAGGTCGGAACGAAGCTGCAGGTCGTCGTTCCTTCAGTTTTCGAGAACGAGGCGAAGCCCTATACCGAAGAGGATTACCGTTTGCTGGCCAAGCTCGTCCAGGTCGAAGTCGGGTACGAGACGTACGAGGCGCATCTGGCCGTGGCGAACGTCGTGCTTAACCGCGTGGCGGATCCGCGCTTCCCGAATACGATTCGGGACGTCATCTACTCGGGCAAGCAGTTTCCTCCCGCGCACAACGGGCTGCTCGACAAGAGCAAGCCGAACGCGACCGTTCTGCGCGCCGCCAAGGACGCGCTGAACGGCAAGAACAACGTGAAGGACGCCGTTTATTTCTACAATCCCCGGGTGACCAAGGGCCCTTTCTGGTCCGGCCTGGAGACCGTCGAGACGATCGGCAGCCACCGGTACGCGAAATAGCTTATTCAATGCCGAGCTCGCGGGCTCGGACATTCACCTCCTCGACCATCCGGTCGAGGCCTTTTTCTTTATACCCGTCGATAATCGTCTGCCACGCGGCCTCGACGGGCAGGTCGCTGATCATGACGCGAATCATATCGTCGCTGTCGAAGATCGTAAAGCCGTCTTTCGTCGGGGTGGAGAGCTGCGTCAGCCTCGGCTCGTAAATCTGCTTGCGGGTCATGCGCATCGAATAATCGATCAGCTCCCGCTGCGCCTCCTTGGCCTCGGGGGAGATGCCGACATAGTCCGGGTCCAGCTTGTACATGCCGTCCCAGTCGAGCAAGCTGGCGAACGTCGAGAACGCTTTGTATTTCGTCATGACGCTGGCTGACGGATCGAGCGGCTTAATGCGGCCGTTCTCCTTGACGTAATCCACGTTTTCCAGGCCGAAGCGCCTCATCTCCTTAAACTCGTCCGAGTTCATGTAGTCGAACAGTTCGAGAATACGAGCCATCTTCCGGTCGTCCACCTTCGCGGAAACGTAGCTTTCCGACCAGAAAGTCTTAAACACGGCGTGGTATCGGTTGCCGTCTATCGCGGGGAGCGGCTTGAGCAGCTTGACCTTATTGTAGAAGTCCGTGTCCGTGTCTTCGGGATGAAGCTTCAGCCATCTTTCCTTGTAGATGCTTACGTCGAGGTTTTGCGCTCCGCCGGCCAGAATCAGCGCGGCCGCCTTGCCTTCGGCGAACTTGTCGCGGGCCATCTCGCCCCGGGTGACCGGCAGGTCGGGATCGATCAGGCCGGAATCGTAAAATTCCCGCAGCAGCTTGAGCGATTCGATGGAATGCTTGGAGAATACGGCGGGAATGTAGCGGCCGTCTTCCTTGATCCACTTGAAGTCGCTGCCGCTGCCGTCGCTGGTGGCGGCGGGCGAGCTGTACAGCCAGAACAGGCCGCCGATCAGCAGGTTGCCGATTGCGGTCAACCCTTGAACGTTTTTGTTCTCGGGATCGCGGTCGACGATCGCCTTGAGCATCGTCCGGAACTCCTCCCACGTCTCGGGCTCCTTGTCGATGCCGGCTTGCCGGGCAAGGTCCCAGCGGTAGACGACGATGCGGTCCAGAACGTTGTAGTCGGTGCTGTCGTACGTCTGGCGCGGAATAAAATACAGCCTGCCGTCGTCCTTCAGGCCGTCGACCCCCGGCAGGCTCAAATACTGCTGCAGATGGGGATAAGCCGACAGATCGTCCGGAATCGGCTTGATGACGCCGCGATCCCGCCAGCTTCTGTAATACTGGGAGTTCACCGCGTCGACGGAGAAGACGTCCGGCAGCTGGCCGGTCGAAGCCCACATCTGGATCTGCTGCATGTAGTTTTCGATTTTGATCGGGATCGGCTTGATCGAGATGTTCAGCCTTTGCTCCAGCAGCCGGAGGGCCGGATCGTCCTGCATCATGTTCTCGGCGAGATCCCAGAAGGCGACGGAAATCTCCATCGGCTCGGAGCGCGCGGAGGGGGGCTTGCCTCCGGAAGACGGGGCGGCGCATCCGGCGAACGGGACGGCGGCAAGCAGGGCGGCGAGCAGCCAAGCGGCGGCGCGGCACGGACGGTTCATGCTTTCTCCTCCCGGTTCGCTCCGGCTTGCAGGCGATACTGCCGGGGCGTTATTTTCTCCCGCTTCTTGAAAATCCGGATGAAGTAGAAGTAGTCCCGAAACCCGACGCTCTCCGCGATCTCCCCGATCGAAAGGCCGGTCGTCTCCAGCAGCAGCCGGGCCTGCCGCAGACGCGTCCGGGTTAAATATTCGGTAAACGTCACGTTAAGCTCCCGTTTGAACAGCTGGCTCAAGTAGTTGGGATTCATGTAGAAGCTTCTCGCGATGCTCTGAATGGAAATGTCCTTCCGATAGTTCTCGTTAATATGCTTCACGATTTCCTTCAGGTTGGCGTGTGCCGTCTTTCGCTCCGCTCCTCCGCCGGACCCAGGACCCGGCTCCCGAAGCTCCTCCAGCAGACTGTCGATCATCGCGTCGAAGCTGCGGTACAAGTGATAAAGCTGATCCCTGCTGAAAATGTAGTCCTCCTCGGGCGCGGCCGACAGATCGGAGGAGGCGTGAAACGAAACGAGGTTGTAGACGATCAGCGCGTGTACGATGGTCATGCCGCGCTTGTTCCCGGGCAGCGCCATCGCAGCGAGCATCTGCCGCATCGCGGCGGTATCCTTGTTCGCCGCGCTCCGCTCGAGCTGCCGGACCAAGCGGCCGGCCTCCGTCTCGCCGGGCGCCTCCTCGCGGAGATGGATCGCGTCCCGCCCGCGGACGAAGAAGTCCCAAGCGTTCCCGGCCGCCTCGTCCAGCCCTTTCATGGCGCTGCGCAGCTCGCGTCCCGCGGGCGCCGCCCCGACGCCCAGAATGTCCGGCGGCATCGGCCCCCGGATCAAGCTGCGGAGCCGCTCCGCTTCCGCGCACTGCACGAAGTAACCGGTCCGCAAGCCGCCCAGATGGATCGAGACGGCGCTCACGCCCTCCTGGAAGCTGAGTCGGCCTCTGCCGAGCGAAACCAGCGCGTACAGCCGGTCCCCGTCGAGGCCGTTGGCCCGCAGAATCCGGTCGAACGCGGCGTCGGCTTGCTCTCCGTCCGGCTCCTCGATCAGCTCCAGCAGCTCGTTCTCGCGCTTCAGCCGAATGTCCTCGATCGCCTTGGCCGCCGTTCGGAGCAGGCTGTCGATCTCATGGTCGTCGAACGGCTTCAGGCAGTAGCCCAGCACGCCGTAGCTCAGCGACTTCTGCACGTAGGCGAACTCGGCGTAGCCGCTGATAACGACGATCTGGACGTCGGCGTCCGTCTCCTTGATTCGTTTAATCAGCTCCAGCCCGGACAGCCCCGGCATGCGAATGTCCGTGAACACGATGTGGGGCTTCAGCTCCCGGACCAGCTGAAGCGCCTTGGCTCCGTTGTTCGCCTTGCCGGCGACGGCAAAGCCCGATTTGCGCCAATCGATTCCGGCTTCGAGGCTTTTGAGCACCAGATTTTCGTCGTCGACGAGAAGCGCTTTATACATCCGTATCTCCTCCCGGTTGCGCTGCGTGCAAAGGAATGTGCAGGAAGATCCGGGTTCCCCGCCCGGCTTCGCTGTCGAAGATGAGTCTGCCGTCTTCTCCATAGGCCAGCCGGAGCCGGTTGTGCACGTTCAGGACGCCAAGCCCTTCCGCCGGAGCGGCCGGCTCCGGTCCTTCGCGGCCGAGAGTCGACGGGCGCTCCGCCAATCTCCGCCGGATTTCCGTCAGCTTCTCGTCCTCTACGCCGACGCCGTCGTCGACGACGCCAAGGACGAGGACGCCGTCGTCCACTCGGCCGGAGATGAGCAGCCGGCCGGGCGTCGTCTTCGGCTCCAGCCCGTGGAAGATGGCGTTTTCGACGAGCGGCTGCAGTATCATTTTCATCACCGGCGCTTTCAAGGCCTCCTCGGTAAACTCGTAGTTCACCTCGAAGCGGTCCTCGAATCGGATCGACTGCAGGAAGACGTAAGATTGAACGGCGTTCAGCTCCCGGTCGAGCGTCACCCAGCCCGGCCCCTTGATGCTGTAATGGAACAGCTTGCCGAGCGCCTTGGCCATCTCGACGACGCGGTCCGCTCCGAGCTCCAGCGCCACGCCCTTGATCGATTCCAGCGTATTGTACAGAAAATGGGGATTGATCTGACTGCGCAAATAAGCGGACGCCGCCTTCTCCTTCTCGATCTCGGCCTCCAGCAGATGGGTCTTCGTCTCGACGAGCTTGCGGGCGAGGCTGTTCAGTTCGTCCAGCATCCCGTTCAGCTTCTCGGCCACAACCTTCATCTCCAGATTGCCTTCCAGCCTCAGATCGTTCTTCGTCTCGCGGATCGCTCCTCCCGATTTCGTGCTGTTAATGAACTTGACCAGCACCTGGATCGGATGGACGATGTTGTTGATAATCATCGCGAAGGGAAGAGCCATCAGAGCGAGCGCGAACAGGACGATGAGAACGCTCTGCGTGCGCACTTTATTCAGCTCCGCCAGAAGCGTCTCCTCCGGAATGAAGCTGAGAAGGGAGGAGCGGATGTCGGGGAGCGGATGAAGCTGGACCGTTCCCCGGATGCCGCCGATGGAGTCTCTGATCGCGGGCTGCTCCCCGGACATGCCGCTTAGCGCCGCGACGTTGCGGGCAATGTCGGAATCGTGCGTCTCCGGGAAGGTTCGGCCGTATCGGTCGATCAGATAGAAGCCCGCTCCCGGCTCGGACCGCGGCGGATCGGTGTCGAAAAACATCGTCTCCACATTGGCGATGACCGCGATATAGCCGATTCGCTTCTGCGCGGAGCCGGTCGTGCCGTCGGCGTAAATATTTTGGGCGAATACGACGGCGTTCTGGAGCGTGCCGCTATAGCTGAACTGCTGCAGTCCGCTCACGTAGACGCCGTCGCTGCCCAAGATTTCCGGCTCCAGCCCGCGCACGTACTCGATGCCGCCGTTCAGACTGTACTTCGTGCCGAGCGAGCCGATCAGGACGATGTCCTCTATGCCTTGCCGCCCCGCCTTCAGGGAGATGATCTTGCGGTCCAGCTCCTTGCTCATCTCGTACAGCAGGCTCGGATTGACCTGCGTCAAATACTGCTGGAGGAACGGGTCAAAGCCGAGATTCAGCATGATCTGTCCGACCTCGTCGACCTTTTGGGACATGCCGAGCTTAAACTTGCGGACGAGGTCCTCCGTGTATTGGCTGTCGTTGCGGATGACGATTCGCGAGGTCTGCTCGTACAGCGAGTAGATGATCAGAAGCATGACGGCCAGCACGCATGCAACCGCTATCATAATTTGCGTCTTGATCTTCAGCTTTTTCAATACGCCCACGAGGTCACCCTTTCCGCTCCATGTACCCCGATTATATCATTTCTGCTTCCTATAGAGACGAAGGCCAAGCCGACTTCTAACTGGAGTCCATGTTTATCTAACGAGAAGACATACTTTGCCGAGACGTTGGCTAACCGTCGTCCATTTTAATCTAAGTCCGGGCTATACTTTGGCCGGTCCGTTCGCCCTATAATCGCAATTGTAAGCGCTATTAACTATTTCTACAGGGGGAATCGAACGTGCACAAGATCGGGAAGACCGGACTATTCTCATGGCTTTCGTTTATTTTGGCGATCGCAATGCTGGCAGGCTGCGGGAATTCGGACGCGCCAGCGGCGTCGTCCAGCGCGCCTCCGTCCGCTTCGGCCTCGGAATCCGCTCCGGCGGAGGAGAGTCCGTCCGCTTCGGAGCTGAAAGGCAAAGTCGTATTCTGGTCGATGTGGAGCAATACGGAGCCGCAGGCGAAGGTGATCGAGGAGGCGGTCGCGGAATTCAAGGCGAACCATCCCGGGGTCGAGGTCGAGCTGAAGTTCAACGGCCGGGACATCAACAAGCTGATCAAGCCCGCGCTGGAGAGCGGCCAGCAGATCGACATTTTCGAGCAGGATCCCGGCGCGGCGCTGGCCAATCTGAAGGATCACGTGCTGAAGCTGGACGATCTGCTGGAGCAGCCGGCCATCGGAAGCGACGGCAAGTCGGTCAAGGACTCGCTTATTCCTTCGCTGATCGAGTGGGTGAAGTCGCTGTCGCCGGAGGCCGGGCTGGAGGAAGGCTATTACGCCATTCCGCAGCAGCCGTACGCGGTGCTGTTTTTCTACAACAAGGCGCTGTTCGAGAAAGCCGGCATTACGGCCGTCCCGACGAGCTGGGAGGAGTTTCTGGCGGCGTGCGAGGCGCTCAAGCAGGCGGGCGTCGAGCCGATCACGTTCGACGACGCCTATCGCGACCTGTTCATCGGCGGCTACTTCGGCAGCGCGATGGGCAGCGACTGGACGGACGGCCTAGTGAAGGACAAAACCGGAGAGATGTGGAAGGACCCGATCGTGAAGCAATTCGCCGAAGATATGCAGCTGCTGCGGGAGAAGGGCTACCTCTCCAAGAAAATCGCCGGCAACAAGTATCCCGCCGGACAGCAGGATCTGGCCCTCGGCAATGCCGCCATGTACTTGAACGGCACCTGGCTGCCGAACGAGGTGTCCGCCACGGCCGGACCGGATTTCCGCTGGGGGGCGTTCCAGTTCCCGGTCGTGCCTAACGGCAACGGCCAAGGCGGGCTGGAGGGGCTGACCTTCGGCGCGCAGGGCTTGCTGCTGAACAAAAATAGCCAGAACGTTCCGGCGGCTTTCGAGCTGGTCAAGTATCTGGTCGGCAAAAAGGCGCAGCAGGCGATGTCGGATCAGGCGCTGGCCATTCCGGCGACCCTCGATACCGAGTGGCCGGCTCCGCTGGCGGAAGCCGCGACTGCGTTCGCCAACGCCAAGGTCAACATGCCTTGGGGCAACGGCATCGACAACGGCGGAGATTTCTCCACGGGCACGGTTCTCCCCGTGTTCATGGAGCTGGTCACGGGCAAGCTGAGCCCGGACGAATACGTCGCCAAAATGAGCGAAGCGGCGAAGAAGTTTTACGGCGGGTAATTCGGCGGGCGGCTAGCGGGCGCCGGGCGCGGCAGCGCTCGGCCTCCGCCCCGGCCGTCTGCGGGCGCAGGTTTCGAACGGGAGGTGCTTCATGAGACTTAAGAAATCGGTCATCGCCTTGTTTTTGCTGCCGGCCGTCGCGATCTACCTCGTCATTTTCCTGTACCCTACGCTGCGAACGTTCGCGATGAGCTTTTACGATATTCCTTCGCTGTCCAGCAAGACGGCGGAGTGGACGTTCATCGGCTGGGACAATTACGAGACGCTGTCCCGCAGCCCGTACTTCCTGGATTCCGTGAAGAACGTACTGGGCATATGGGCAATCGGGGGCGCGCTTATCTTTACGTTCGCTTTTCTGTTCGCGGTCATTCTGACTTCGGACGTAAGAGGAAAAGGGTTCTGGCGGTCGCTCATTTTCCTGCCGAACACGGTGTCGGCCGTCGTCCTGTCCGTCGTCTGGCTGCAGTACGTCTTCAATTCCAGCTACGGACTGCTGACGACGCTGTTCAGGAAGCTGGGACTGACGGCGCTGGCGGACATCCAATGGACCGATAACGAGCATATTTACTACTCGATGATCATGGCCTTCAGCTTCGGCTCGATCGGCTACTTCATGCTCATTCTGAACGCGGGCATCGGGAGAATTCCGACCGACTATTACGAGGCGGCGACGCTGGACGGAGCGAGCGTCTGGACGAAATTTATCCGGATTACGATGCCGCTGCTGCGCGACGTGTTCCGGACGACGCTCGTGCTGTGGACGATTACGGCGTTTAACTTCTTCGTCTGGTCGGCGACGTTCGGGCTCGACGATCCTCATACGGTGACTCCCGGCTATTACATGTACCAGAAGGTGTTCGGCAAGGGCGGCAGCGTCTACCTGGAGGAGTCGTTCAATGTCGGGGCTGGCGCGGGCGTCGGCATTCTCATTACGGTCGCGACGATCGCCGCCGCCGTCCTGATCGGCCGGCTGTTTCCTAAAGACCGGCTGGAATATTAAGCGAGGAGGCGATTCCGTTGCGCAGAAAAGGGCTGAGGCTGCTGCCGGCCTACGTGCCGCTGGCGGCTTGGCTGGCGTTCTCCGTCGTGCTGTTCGGCTGGGTGGTTCTGGCGTCGCTCAGCACGACGAAGGACATTTTCACCCATTCGCTGCTCGGAAGCGGCATTCAACTGTCCAATTACACCGATTTGTTCAAACAGCAGGAGATGGGACGGTACTTCTTGAACAGTGTCGTCTATACCGCCGCTTCGTGCGCGGGCATCGTACTGGTCGCCGCTCCCGCCGCGTATATTCTGGGAAGGGTCAAGTTCAGAGGCTCGGGCCTCATCCATCTCCTGTTCGTGTCCGCGATGTCGATTCCGGGCATTCTGATCTCGATTCCGCTGTTTTCGCTGGTCGTCGGGATGAAGCTGACCGGCTCAATCGCGACGCTGGTGCTGATCTACATCTGCACGAACGTGCCGTTCGGCGTGTTTTTCCTGACCGGGTTTTTCTCGTCGATTCCGAAGGAGTTCGAGGAGTCGGCGGCGATGGACGGCTGCGGCCCGGTCAAGGCGTTCGTGAAGGTCATATTGCCGGTTGCGCAGCCGGGCATCGTAACGCTGACGATCTTCAACTTCCTGGGCGTCTGGAACGAGTATTTCTACGCGCTCATCTTCGCCAACGACGAAAAAACGCGAACGCTTGCGCTGGCGCTCCAGTCGATCGTCTACGGCTACTCCAACACAGGAAATTACGGCGGTATTTTCGCGGCGTGCATGGTCGTGTTCCTGCCCAGCTTTATCGTTTATCTGTTCGTATCCAAACGAATCATCGCCGGTATTACGATCGGGTCGGTTAAAGGCTAGACGACCCCTTAATGAGGGAGGAGCATCAGGATGAAGGTGTACCTATCGACGGTCGAGCTGGAAGGAGCGCGGCTGGAGGGAGAGAATCCGCTGCCGATGTTCGCGAGCCGCAATCCGCATCGGGAGGTGACGGAGGACGGCAGCTTTACGCCCGAGCTGCGGGAAGGGTTCGGCGACGACACGGGGGAGCGCTATTTGCCCTACCGGATGCAGGATCGTTATACGCGGAAGCGGACTTCGCTGGCTCTGAAAACGATCGTGCTGGAGAACGAGCGGCTGCAGGCGGTCTTTCTGCCGGACTACGGCGGCAGGCTGTACGCGCTGAAGGATCGCCGGACGGGCCGGGACATTCTGTACCGCAATCCGGTGTTTCAGCCTGCGAATCTGGCGATCTTGAACGCCTGGTTCTCGGGAGGCGCCGAGTGGAACATCGGCCAGATCGGCCATACGTTCGGGACTTGCTCCCCCGTTCACGCGGTCAAGCTGCGGGATCGCGACGGCAGCGAGTTCGTGCGAATGTACGAATACGAGCGCTGCCGGAACGTCTTCTGGCAGATCGACTGCCATCTGCCGCCGGACGCGAAGGAGCTGCAAATCTACGTTCGCATCGTCAACGACAACGAGCGGACCGTGCCGATGTACTGGTGGACGAACATCGCGGTGGAGGAGACGGAGCGCTGCCGGGTATTCGCGGCGACGGGGAAGGCGGTCTACATCTCCCCGAACCTGGACGGACACGGCGTCGGGGAGCTGCCGAGCCTGCCCTCGCTGCCGGACGGAGACGCCTCCTATCCGATGGACTTTCCTTTTTCCAGCGAATACTTCTTTCTGACGCCGGAGGAATGCCGCTCTCCGTGGGAAGCGGTCGCCTATGAGGACGGCCGGCTGTTCTACGAGCGCTCCACGGCGCGGCTGCGCTACCGCAAAATGTTCTGCTGGGGCCGTCACGCGGGCGGCCGGCGATGGCGCGATTTTCTGGCGAAGCCGGGAGAGGGCGGCTACGTGGAAGTGCAGGGCGGCTTCGCCCCGACGCAGCTGCACGGCCTGAAGATGCCGGGGAAGACGGTATGGGATTTCACGCAGCTGATCGGCATAGGCAGCGTGAATCCGGAAGCGGCTCAGGCGGCGAATTGGCACGAGGCGCGGTCGGTCGTGGAGAGAACGGTAGACGCGCTTCTGGACGAGGAGCAAGTATACGCCGTTCACGAGCGGCTTCGGGAGCACGCGGAGCTGGAGGCGGGGGAGCCGCTGCACGCCGGTTCGGGCTGGGGGGCGCTGGAGAGGCTGCGCCGGGCCGAACGGGAAGGGCGCTCCGTTCCGCGAGGTTTCGCGTTCCCGGACAGCACGCTCGGCGAGCCGCAGCATGCCTGGCTGGCTCTGCTGCGAGAGGGTCGGCTGCCGGAGACGGCGATCGAGGACGTGCCGGCGTCATGGATGGTGCAGGACGAGTGGCGCGGCCTGCTGGAAGCGAGTCTGGCCCGCAGGGATAGCCGAAGCTGGACGGCTTATTTGCATGACGGAGTCATGCTGCTGGAGGGCGGCCGGGAGGACGAGGCGAAGGAAGCGTGGGAGACGTCGATTCGCTTGAAGCCTTCCGCATGGGCTTACCGGAACTTGGCCCGCCTGGCTCTGCGCCAAGAGGACGAGGCGCGGGCGACGGCCTGCTACGAGCTAGCCTACCTCGTATCGAACAGTTTTCCGGATCGCGCCTTCGCGGAGGAATATTTGCAGCTGCTCGTACGGCGCGAAGAGTTCGAACGGGCGTGGCGGCTGTACGAATCGCTCCCGGCCGAGCTGGCCGGAGGCGATCGGATTCGGATCGTCGTGGGGGCGGCGGCGCTCGAGCTGGGCAAGGACGAGTATATGCGGGAGCTGTTCGAGACCGAGTTCGCGGTGATCCGCGAGGGAGAGACGCTGATCATCGACCTGTGGTACAAGTATCAGGCGATGAAGCTGGCGAGGGAGCGGAAGACGGAGCTGTCCGACGCGCTTCTCGCCGAGGCGAAGGAGAAGTTCCCGCCGCCGGAGCCGATCGATTTTCGCATGATCGGGGGATAAAAGAAGCAGGCCGCGAAACGAACGGAAGAGCCTGTGCCGTTCGCGGCCTGCCGCTGTCGCCGGGCTATGCGTACGGCGGCGGAGCCCGTCCATTTGTCCGAATTCGGGGGAATCTCGTTCCGCAAGGGCGACGCCGCCGGATGGGGTTATACCGCCGCTTCGCCGCGCTCGTGCGGAACGAATCCGACAATCGTTGACATGATTCTATTCGGAATGGCATAATTGGTAATATAAGAGAACGGAACGAGGAAGCACCTCGCCAAAGCCGGACACGGGACGTGTTGCTTTGTCGGGGTGCTTTTATTATTGAAGCGGAGAGGACGGGGCTGAATGGTCAGGAAAAAAACGAATAAGGATCGAATGATGGAACATCCGGTGACGTACGAGGCTTATGCGGAAATGCCGGACGACGGACAGCGTTACGAGGTGCTCGACGGGGAACTGGAGCTAATGTCCCCGGCCCCGTCTACCGTTCATCAGGCGATCGGCTCGTCCTTGCACCTTCTCGTGCAGAGCTGCAGCTCCGATTACTTTATTCGGCGTCGGACAAGCTGCCCTGCGTCTCGTTCCCGGTCGGCGAGCTGTTTAAGGACGAACTGGTCCGGAGGCTGCTGGAGCTGAACTGAAAGACGCCGGATGATCGTTGATCAACAATTGATGTTTTTGAACAACGCATTCAAAGGAGGTCAAAGGAATTGGCAAACAAGCGAAACGACGGAAGCCAGGCCAAGGACAAGCAGGAGAAAGTCGGGCAAGGGAAGGTCAAGGAAACTCCTGAAAATTACCTGATCGACGAGAGGTATGAAATTATCGAAGGGGTGCGGTACGATTTCCTGTCGTCCCCGGTCTACGCTCATCAGCGGGTGCTTGGAGAGTTATATCTTGCTTTCCACAAAGACTGTGCGGCGGACGGAGAGGTGCTGTTCGCGCCACTCGATGTCCATTTCGACGAGGACAACATTTTTCAGCCGGATTTGATCTATATTTCCCATGCGAATCGAGGCATTATCCGGGACGGCTACATCTACGGCGCGCCTGATCTGGTCGTAGAAGTTTTATCCTCCAGTACGGGACGCCGGGATAAGACGATCAAGAAAGCCGGATACGAGAAATTCGGCGTGCGTGAATATTGGCTGGTAGACCCTGTCTACCGGCTTGTGGAGCAGTTCGTGCTCGTCGACGGGAAATACGCGGCCTTGGCGGCGCTGACGGAAGAGGAGACGCTGACCTCGCCCACCGTACCCTGCCTCAGCTTAACGCTGGACGGGATCTTTCCTCCGGAGAACGAGGTCGGCTGATTTCGCAGACCCCTCCTTCAGAAGCCGGAACGTTACCCCTCTCCGAAAGAAAGGTGGATCTGCACGATTTCCGAGCGGCTGCCCAATCGAATCGGAGGTCCCCAGAAGCCGTAGCCTGACGTGACGATGGAATGAAACTCGCCCTTCTGCAGATGACCCCAATCGTTCTCGTAGATGGCTCTCGTGATCAGATGGGCCGGGGCGATCTGGCCGCGGTGCGTATGTCCGGACACCATCAAGTCGACTCCGTTTTCGGCGGCGATATCGAGACCGTAAGGCTGATGATCGATGAGCACGATCGGTCGATCGCGCGGCACCTCGGCCATTAGCGTCTCAAGCGCAGCCCGGTCGCTCTCCGTTTTGTCCTTGCGGCCGATCAGCGTCAGCTTGCCTTCCAGCGACAAAGCCTCGTCGTACAGTACGTCCATCCCGCTACGCTCAAGGGCGTCGATCAGCTCTTCCATCCGGCCCTTGTACTTGTCGTGGTTGCCAAGCGAAGCGTACACGCCGTAAGTCGCCTGTACGCCGGAGAGGATCTCGCCGATGCCTTGGTCGAGGTAGACGTCCAGATCGTCGTCGATGATGTCGCCCGGATACAGCACGAGATCGGGCTTCAGCGCGTTGATCTCCTCGACCATGCGCTTGGCGTGCGCTTTCCCGGACAGCAGGCCGAAATGCATGTCCGCCGCCATGACGACGTTCAGCTCCCGAAGCTCGCCCGCCGGCTTGTCGATACGGATCTCGTAGCTGCGGACGACCGGGCTGTACGCGTTATAGGTTCCGTAGGACAGCAGCGATACGAGAATGAGAAGGGTCACGGAGCCGGCCCACTTCTGTACGCGATGATAGGGAAGCTTTGTAAGCTTGAACAGCCATAATCCGATATGAACGATCGGCAGCAGCATCAGCAGCAGGGAGAAGGCCGCCAGCCAGTACGAGCCCAGAACGCTTAATGCGGGAACGCTGCCGACGAACCGCCCCAGGATGAACGAGGAGGCCAGGAAGACGAGCGCGGCGGCATACAGCCATTTGAATCTGGCGGAGACCATCGGCTTCATCCACTTCCAGCCGCTCCAGCCGATATAGAAAACGAGAATGCCGTACAAGGCCAGGAACAACAGTCCGATGAGGATAAACATAGCTAGCTCCTTCTTGTTGGATTAACAAGAATTTTACCATATTCACGACATAATATAATAATTGGCGCTCTTTTTTCTCCTATTTCAGGCGCGCTTTGTGATATGATGTATCCTAAGAAATGCCAAATGGGAGCGTATACATGGATCATCTAATCGGACAGAAGGTATTAACGGACGTGGTGAATCGTTACGGGGTCACGATTATCCCGGCGCAGACGGTGCTCAACCATGAATCCGTCAAGCTCTTGCTGAATCACAAGATCGACGAATTCTCTCTGTCGCTGGAACGAGTCTCCGAGCCTGCGGGCGATACGCCGCCGCACCGCCAGCAGCTGCGGCAGACAGTGACGAGGGCGAAGGAACTGATCCTCTCCGTCGCCGCCTCCGGGGAAATTCCTCTGGCGGACATACGCGAAGAGGTTCTGCCGGCCGTGCACGAGTTGTCCGACCACCCGGATTTGTTCGAGCTGTTCGAGATCGTCAAGGCGAAGGACGACTACACGTACGAGCACAACATCGGCGTCGGCATTCTGGCGACGTTAATCGGCAGATGGATGGACCTGAACGAGGAGGAGCTGTCCACGCTGTCTCTGGCAGCCACGCTGCACGACATCGGCAAGGTGAACGTCCCGGAGTCGATTCTGAACAAGCCCGGCCCGTTGACGGAAGAGGAGTACGAGAAGGTCAAGCTGCATACGGTGTACGGCTACGAGCTGCTGAAGGACGCTCCGGGCGTCAGTCCCCGGGTAGCGCTGGTTGCGCTGCAGCACCACGAGCGCGAAGACGGTCGGGGTTATCCGCACGGTCTAGACAAGAGCGAAATCGATCTATTCAGCTCGATCGTGGCGGTGGCCGACATCTTCCATGCGATGTCTTCCGAGCGCCCTTACCGCAAGGCGACTCCGTTCCACGAGATCGTCAGCCAGATGAGGCAGGGGAAGTTCGGCGAGCTGAATCCGCAGATCGTGTCGCTGTTCCTGGACAACCTGATGAAGAAGCTGCTCGGCCGGCAAGTCGTGCTGACGGACGGAAGGGCGGCCGAGGTCGTTTATCTGAATCCTCATAATATGGAGTCCCCGCTGGTGAAGGCGGGCGAGCAATTTATCGACCTGGCCAGGGACAGGAGCGTTCAAATCCGGGAGGTCGCATTAGTATAGCCATCCAGCCAGAAGCGCCCGAACAGACGGCTCGTCCGAACGCCGGGCGCTTGTCGCGTTCCGGCCCCAGGCGGCTTGCCGGAGAGAGAGTAGGAAAAAGTCAAATAATTCGCGTACGAGATCAAAATACCGTCAAAGCGAGACGGTATTTTTTTTATATAATGACTGCATGATGACGTTAAGTTGAACCCAAGAAGCAGCGGGGTAAGGCGGAGTGCAATGAAGAAAGGGAATGCGCTTTGCCGCGGTTTTGTATAAAAAATCGTACAAGTGAGCTCGCGAGGCGGCCGGTGGCGGCGGCTTTGTACGAAAAATCGTAAAAAATGAGCTCAGGAAGCGGTCTGTCACGGCAAACTCGAAACAACCTGTCTGAAGCCTGCAAAGTCATCCCTTTCGGAATGGAACGGCTTCCCTGCTATTGGTTCAACCCCTATCCAGATTTCCAAAGCCGAGGTGTTCAACATGATTCAATCTGCCGCGACTCCCGCAGAGGCCAAGCCCGTGCGCCGCAGCCGCCTGTCCCTTAACGCCGGAGAGACGCTGGCCGGATTTCTGTTCGTCAGCCCGATGCTGGTCGGGGTGACCGTGCTTGTCCTGCTCCCGATCGTCGCGACGCTCGTGCTCAGCCTGGCGGACTGGAACTTCGTTCAGGGGTGGGACGGCATTGCGTGGATCGGATTCGATAATTTCCGCAAGCTTTGGGACGACCCGGCCTTCGTCCGATCAATCCGCAACAACTTCATTTTTCTGCTCGCGGTTCCCGTCTACATGATGATCTCGATGGTGTTGGCCGTTCTGATCGACCGGTACGTGTACGCCAAAGGCTTTTTCAAGGTCGCCTATTTCATGCCGTATATTTCCAACATCGTCGCCGTCGCCGTCGTCTGGCAGGTGCTGTTCCATCCGTCGTACGGTCCGATCAACGAGACGCTGCAGGCGCTCGGGTTCTCCAATCCGCCCAAGTGGATCGCCGATCCGAAGTTCGGGCTCTACTCCATCATGATGATTACGACATGGATCTCGATCGGGTTTAACCTGATTATTTATATCGCCGGTCTCCAGTCGATTCCTCGGGATCTGTACGAGGCGGCGGACATCGACGGGGCCAGCGCCCTGGTCAAGTTCGTTCGGATTACGTTCCCGCTGCTGTCTCCGACCTCGTTCTTCCTGCTCGTCACCGGAATTATTTCTTCCTTCAAGGTGTTCGACATTATCGCAGTCATGACGCAGGGCGGGCCGATCGGATCGACGAGCCTGATGGTCTGGTATTTGTACGACCAGGCGTTCAACAATCTGAAGATCGGATACGCGTCGTCCGTCGCCGTCATCCTGTTCTTGTTCGTATTCGCGATAACGGCAGGCCAATGGATCGCACAGAAAAAATGGGTCAACTACTGACCGGAAGGAGAGAATCATGGCAACCCTGCATCGATTGGACTGGCGCAAAGCGGTGACGACCGCCGTCCTGTTCGCCTTCAGCGTGCTGTTTCTGCTGCCGTTCCTCTGGATGCTGACGACCTCCTTCAAGCTGGAGAAGGACGTGTTCGTCTATCCGATCGAGTGGATTCCGAGGCAGTGGAATGCGATCGCCAATTACAAGGAGGTGTGGTTCGGCCGATATCCTTTTTATATTTATTATTTGAACTCGATTAAGGTCAGCGTCATTACAGTGCTGATCTCGTGCGCGACCTCCAGCCTGGCGGCTTACGGCTTTTCCAAGGTGAGGTTCAAAGCGGGCAAGTGGCTGTTCGTCATCGTGCTGGCCACCTACATGATTCCCAGTCAGGCGATTCTCGTCCCGCAGTTCATTCTGTACCGCAACATCGGCCTGTTCGACAGCCATTTCGGCCTGATCGTGCTGAGCAGCTTCAGCGTGCTGGGAACGTTCATGCTGCGGCAGTTTTTCATGGGTGTGAACCAGGAGTTCATCGAATCGGCGAAAATCGACGGGGCCGGACACTTCCGGACGTTCTGGTCGATCGCGCTGCCGCTCGTGAAGCCGGCTGTGGCCACCTATGCGATTCTGCGCTTTATCTGGACGTGGAACGACTATCAGAACCCGCTTATTTTCCTGCGCACGGACAGCCTGTATACGATACCGCTCGCGATGCAGAAATTTACGTCCATGAGCGGGGAGTTCTATTCGCTCATTATGGCGGGAGCCGTCTCGGCGATCGTGCCGCTTCTCATCGTGTTTATCATCGGGCAGAAGAGCGTAATCGAGGGGATTGCGCTGGGCGGGGTAAAAGGCTAACTAATCAAAAATATTACATTATAGGTAAATATAGTTACATTTTGACGGAGGAAGACGCCATTATAATGTGGATGTTCGACCCGAATAGCTAACCAATCGTTATCCAAAACAGGAGGGTGTCACGATGAGGAGACAGAAGTGGCTTTACGGTATGGCTGCCGGAGTGATGCTGGTAGGGCTGCTCGCGGGCTGCGGCGGAAACAAGAACGAAGGATCGGCGTCCGGTCCGAGCGCAACCCCGAGCGCCGAATCGCCTTCCGCATCGTCTTCCGCGCCGTCGACCGAGCCGGCCAAGAACGTCAGCCTGCGGCTGTATACGTTCGGGCCGGAGGCGACGTACAACTGGTCGCAGACGTTAAAGGCCTATGAGGAAGCGAACCCCGGCGTCAAGGTGGAAGCGGTCGTCTTAAGCGATAAAGGCGACACGCAGGAAGCGATGAAGAAGCTCGATCTGGCGTTCGCCTCCAAGGAGGAGATCGACATCCTGATGTTCAGCGATCCTGCCGGGTATGCGCAGCGCGTATCTCTCGGCATGGCGGAGCCTCTGGACGACTTCATCGCCCAGGACGGCGGGTACAAGGTGTCGGAGGAGTACAAGGTCGATACGACGCTGAACGGCAAAGTGTATGCGCTGCCGGGCAAGTTCAACCCGTGGTACGTTCTGCTGAACAAGGATCATCTGGACGAGGCCGGGCTGGAGGTGCCGACCGACTGGACCTGGGACGAGTACGCGAGCTATGCGAAGCAGCTGACGAAGGGCGAGGGCAACTCGAAGCGTTACGGCACTTACTTCCACGGGCCTCAGGGCGGCGGCTGGATGGAGTTCCTCAAGCTGAAAATGATGAACCAGCCGACCAATTCCGACTTCCTGAAAGCCGACGGCTCGTCCAATCTGGACGATCCGAACTTCCGGTCGACGCTGGAGCTGCGCGTGAAGATGGAGAAGGAGGATCAATCCTCCGTTCCGTACACGGACATTATTTCGCAAAAGCTGGCTTACCGGAATCAGTTCTTTAATCAATCGGCCAGCATGCTCACGATCGGAAGCTGGATGAATACGGAGATCGGCGGAACCGAGAGCGTGCCGCTTACGTTCCGCGTCGCCGTCGCGCCGTTCCCGAAAAACAACCCCGGAGATCCGATCGGCTACGCGCCGGTGACGACCGACTATACGGCGGTGTCCTCCACCTCCAAGAACAAGGAGGAGGCCTACAAGTTCGTGCGCTGGTATACGACGGAAGGACAGCTCGTGCAGGCGAAAAACGTGCCTTCCTGGAGCAAGGTGTCCAACGATCAGCTGACGCCGATTATCGATTCGATTCTGGCCGGAACGACCAGTCCGGAGCTGGTAGACAAAGACTCCCTGATCCAGACGCTGCTCATCTCCAAGGCTTCGGAGATGATCCCGGCGGCTTCTTACCAAGCCGAGGTGTACAAAGCGGTCAACGAGGAATACGAGAAGCTTATTCTTGGACAGCAGGATATCGACGCGACGGTGAACAACAGTCTGGAGCGCACGCAGCAAATCATCGAAGCGAACAAAAAATAACGTGATATACTGGTTTTGCGGGGACAGCCGAGTCGCTGTCTCCCTTTGTTAGTGATTCAGAAGGTTTGAAGTTCGTATCCGGCTCTGAATCACCTCCGACTTAAACGTCATGCCGCCGATTCTAAGGACGGCGTAGGCCGTTTAGGCTTGCAGAGGACGTACGCCGAAGAACGTTCGGATCGCGAGGTCGGCGGAGAAGCGAGCTCCGGAGCTTGGCCGGAGCCTTGGCGGCTTCCGCCGTTCCGTTCCTCGTTCCCCGGCTTCCTGATCTTCCCGGCGCCGGGAGCCGGACATGCGGCGAACGGCCCGATCAGACAGGGGGAGCCTTCATGCTGCGGATGAACAAATGGTTGGGGCTGCAGTCCATACGGCATAAGCTGATGCTTGCTGCAATCGCTTGCATTTTGATTCCCGCAGTGCTGACGCAGTTTATCTATACCTCCTTGACCCAGGACGCCGTGCAGCGCCAGGCGGTCTCCAACGCCCAGGATTCCTTGCTGCTCGTCGAGAGCTCGGTATCGAATCTGCTTGTCGGCATGCTGAACATGGCGAACTATATTCAGACGAACGCGGACATGACCAGCTATTTCAAGCTCGTCGTCTCGGGCAACGCCCGGAGCCGCGACGCCTACTCCAATTTCACGGATCAGAAAAGAATTCTCGAGCAGCTCGACAGTCTGACCGTCAGCGAAAAAAGCTATATTACCGTCCTGCTTACAGACGGAACGTCCTTCACCAATTATTCGACAAGCGACTACAATCCCCAATGGCTGACCGAAGAGCCCTGGTTCGAGAGGCTGGGCGGTCTGAAATGGCCGAGCTCCCACTGGATCGGTACGACGCCTACCGTGTTCGCCTACATGTCGGAGGAAAGCCCGTATCAGCTGTCGCTCGCGCGGACGCTGCGGCTTGACGATTCGCGAATATACGGATACGTCGTCGTCACCGTCATGGAGAAGCAGGTCAGACGCCTGTTCGAGAGGCTCAGCTCGGATCAGGAGGTGATGCTGCTGGACGAGAACAACCGGATTTTATCCGCCGGCGACATCTCGCAGATCGGACGGACGTTCGACGACGCCGGCGAGTCGACCGGCGGTCTGCATACCTCGATCCGAAAGATCGGCGGCGATTCCTACCTGATTACGGAGAAGCCTTTCTCGTTTAACGATTGGCGGCTCGTGTCCATGCAGCGCTACCGCGAGGCGATCGTCGATATCAGCTCGATTTTCAATCGGGTGTTCATCGTTCAATTCACCTCCTTCGTCGCGTTTCTGCTGATCCTTCTCGCCTTGCTCCGAACCTTCACGAAGCCGCTTGTGCAGCTCGGCAGAACGAGCTCCAGCGTGCAGAGAGGGAATCTGAGCGTCAGATCGGGCGTCAGAGGGACGGACGAGATCGGCCGGCTGGGCTTTCTGTTCGATCAGATGCTGGAGCGAATCCAGGAGATGATCTCGGAAATTTCCGATACCCAGGCGCGCAAGCGCAAGGCGGAGCTGAAGATGCTGCAGGCCCAGATCCATCCCCACTTCCTGTTTAACGTCCTGAATTCGATCCGCATGAAAGTGATGCGCGGCGGCGACGCCGAAAGCGCGAAGATGATCGGCTCGCTGTCGACGCTGCTGCGGATGACGATCAACAGCGACGCCGAAGAGATCAGTCTGCACGAGGAGTTGGAGCTGCTCGTTCATTACGTCGAGCTGATGAATCTGCGCCAGAAGGACAAGGTCGACCTGGCGCTCGATATCGCCTCGGAGGCGATGCTCGTGCGCGTGCCGCGCTTCTTCCTTCAGCCCATCGTGGAGAACGCGCTGATTCACGGCTTGAACCAGAAGGCGGGACGAATTCGGATCCGCGCGCGCATGCAGGAGCGGACGCTGGATCTGACGGTCGAGGATAACGGCGTCGGCATGGACGAAGAAGCCGTCGAGGCGCTCAACCGCAAGCTGCATACGGCGAAGGACGACCGGGGCGACAGGCCGGAGCCGGCGGCTGCAGGAGTCGGGGCGGGAGCGGCCTTCTCGGGGATGGGGCTCGCGAATGTCGTCGAGAGGATGAGGCTGCTGTGCGGAGACCGGTTTTCCATCTCGGTGGAAAGCCGCGCGCAAGTCGGAACGTGGATTCGGGTGACGATCGCTTACGAGAGGACGGATGGCCATGTATAACCTGATGCTGGTTGACGACGATTATCCCGTTCTGGAGCTGCTGTCGGAATCGATCGATTGGGAAAGCCAGGGCTTCCGGCTCCTCGGCGCGTTCGAGAACGGGGCGGTCGCCTGGGAGCACGCCCAGCAAGAAATGCCCGACGTGCTCATCACCGATATCGGCATGCCCAAGATGAACGGTCTGGAGCTGTGCGCCAAGGTGAAGGAGCGGAAGCCGGAGACGCGGATCGTCATCCTGTCCTGCCATAACGAATTCGCTTACGCCCAGCAGGCGATGAGACTTAGCGTTCAGGAATATATGCTGAAGGAGACGCTGCAGCCGGAAGATCTCGTCCCTATGCTCAGGCGCTTCAAGGAGGATCTGGACGCAGACCGGCAGATGAGCGGAGAGCGGCTCCGGCTTCATGCGCTGGCGAACGATGCGCGGGAGCTGCGGAAGGAACAGGCGTTCAAAAATTTCATTCACCAGCCGCTTCTGTCGGCGGATCACTGGATACGGGAAGCGAACGGCTTCGGCTTGTTCGTCGGCGAGGAATGGTGCATTCCCGCGATCGGCTGCGTCGACGAGTATGCGCGCGCCAAGCATCGCTTCGCCTCGGAGCAGACGCTCCGCTTCGCCATTGCCAACGTGATGGCGGAGGTTTTGGACGAATTGGAGCTGCGGGCGCTTCACGTCGCCTACAGCGAAAGGAAGCATCTGCTCCTGTTCTCCTATAAGCCCAGCCTGAAAACGAACGTTTACGACCGGGCGGCGGAGCAATGCCGGAGCGTCCAGCAGGCGATGTGGAGCGTGTTGAAGATCCGCATGTCCTTCGTGCTCGGAACGGAGTGCGGGTCGACGCAGGCGCTCAAGCGCCAGCTGCACGAGCTGGTCGCGGACGAGGACCAGAGGTTTTATCTGGAATGCTGCGCCGTCGCGAAGCATCGGAAGGAGGAGCTGTGCGAGGAGGACTTGTTTGTCCATTACGATGCAGCCAGCTCCGAGCTGCGGGAGGCGCTGATCGACGGGAGGAACGCCGACGCCTGCCGGTTGGCGGATGCCTGGATCGAGCGCATTCGCCGCAAGAGGTATCCTCCGTCTGCGGTGAAGGATTGGGTGCTGAAGCTGCTGCTGGACCTGAAGCTGAAGCTGCGCACGCTGCAGTACGTCCGCTCGGGCTATTCCGCGGACACGCTGCATAAGGAAATCTCGGCGATCGATTCGATCGGCGAGCTTCGCGAATGGCTGAAGGAACAGCTGGCGGCTTCGGAGGAAGGGGAGCGGGCGGCTTCGATCAACAAGCGGCCCGAGGTGAGGGAGGCGTGCAAGTACGTCTCGCTGAACCTGCACCGGAGAATCGGACTGGAGGAGGTCGCCGACATGCTCCATCTGAACGCCAGCTACTTCAGCCGGATGTTCAAGAAGGTGACGGGCGAGACGTTCATCGAATACGTGACGCGAATGAAGATGGATCGGGCCAAGGAGCTGCTGGACCAAACGTCCCGTACGGTAGGGGAAATTGCGGAGTTGCTGGGCTACGACAATCAGAGCTACTTTATTAAAACGTTCAAGGCACACGCGGGCGTAACGCCGATGGAGTACCGGAAATAGAGCGCCCGGAACAGGAGGGACACGGCGGTGAACTGGATCGAACGGAGCGCGGAGGAGCTGTATTATCCGGCGGGCGAGAGCGCGGACCAGTTCTGGGCGAGAGCGGCGAATGCGCCGGAGTTCGCCGGACTGGCGGCGGAGGTGCGCGCGGAAGGCGAGCGGCTGTGCGGAGAGCCGATCCCGAAGCTGACGGAGGAGCTGTTCGCGATCTTCGCGAGAACGGGCTCCCGTCTCGAATACGAGCGGGCGTATTTCCAGCGGCGTCGCCGGCTGAACGCCTTCGCGCTGCTGAGCCTGCTGGAGCCGGACGAGCAGCGCTATGGCGACAAGCTGCTGGAGACGATCCGCGCCGTCCTCGACGAGCGGACCTGGTGTTTGCCCGCTCACGTGATGGGAGCGGACGCCGCGAAGACGATTGATCTGTTCTCTTCGGAGACCGGGTTTACGCTGAGCGAGATCGCGTGCCTGCTGGGAGATCGGCTTCCGCCGGAGCTGACGGAGGCGATCGATCGCGCCGTGTCGGAACGGCTGATCGAGCCGCTGCTGCGGCACGGCCCGCACCACTGGGAGACGGCGCGGCATAACTGGGCTTCCGTATGCGCCGGGTCGATCGGAGCCGCAGCCTTGCTGCGAACGAAGGACGAGAAGACGCTGAATGCCGTGCTGGCCAAAGCGCTGCCGGCGCTGGACCGTTACCTGGAGGGCTTCGGAGAGGACGGAGCTTGTCCCGAGGGATTAGGCTACTGGAACTACGGCTTCGGCTATTACGTGATGTTCGCCGACCTGCTGCGCAAGCGTACGGGCGGCCGGATCGATCTGCTCTCGAAGCCGAAGATCAGAAGCATCGCGCTGTTCCAGCAGGCGGCGTATTTGTGCGGGAACCGGGTCGCCTGCTTCTCCGATTCCCCGCAGACGCTTCCGTTTCGCGTGGGGCTGACCCGCTATCTGGCGCGGCTCTATCCGGAGATAGAGGTGCCCGACGAGCGTTACGGGGCAGGCTTCGCCGATGACCACTGCCACCGGTGGGCGCCGGTCTTCCGGGACTGGATCTGGCGGACGCCGCGGCCGGAGAAGGTCGGTCTTCGGCCGTCGTCGCGCTATTTTCCGAATGCGCAGTGGCTGCTCTCCCGGCACCGGACGGAAGCGGGAAGGTGCTTCGGCTTCGCGGCCAAGGGCGGGCATAACGCCGAGCCGCACAACCACAACGACGTCGGACAGTTTATCTGGACGGTCGACGGGACGGCCTTCGCGGCGGATCTGGGCAGCGGGGAGTATACGGCGGCGTATTTCGGCGAGGGCCGGTACGAATACGACTGCAACGGCTCACAAGGTCATTCGGTGCCGATCGTGAACGGCTGCGGGCAGACGGAGGGGCGCGATCGCGCCGCGATCGTGCTCGCGGCGTCGGCGGACGAGCGGGAGGATCGGCTGCGCCTGGAGATCGGCCGGGCGTACCGGGCGCCCGGGCTGAAGTCGCTCGTTCGCGAGCTCAGCTGGAACAAGACCGGCCGTTGTCGGCTGACGCTGACGGACGAGGTCGTGTTTGACGGCGAACCGGTCAGCTTGACGGAGAGGGTCGTCACCTTCGTCCGCCCCGATCTGAAGAACGAGGGCGTTGTCCGGCTGGCTGCCGGCAGCGGGCTGACGGCGCTGATCCGGTACGACCGCGACGGGCTGGAGGCGACCGCCGAGCGCCGCGTCTACTCGGACCATGACGGGGCCGGGAAGGAATGGTTTGCGATCGATTGGAAGGTGCGGAGGCCGGAAAGGACGAATCGGATCGAGCTGATTTTTGAATTGGAAAGCGAGGGGTAGCCCTATGGCGAAAACGGAAACGAGTCGAACCGCTTGGGCGGAAGAGGCGTGGAGCAGGACGAAGGAGAAGACGCTGCGAAACCTGGCCAGAATCGGCGACGGCTTCCCGCATGCGAGCGTAGGCGGGCGGTACGCGCTCGAGAAGCCGCATTGGTGGACCGCCGGCTTCTGGCCGGGATTGCTCTGGCTGCTCTACGAGGAAAGCGGCGACGAGAGATTGCGGGAGGCTGCCTCCGGCTGCGAAGCGAGATTGGATGCCGTGCTGGACGGGTACGCTCGTCTCGACCACGATCTCGGCTTCATGTGGACGCTGACGAGCGTGGCTTCCTATAAGCTCCTCGGAGACGATCATTCGCGAATACGGGCGCTGAAGGCGGCCAATTATCTCGCGGCTCGCTTTAACTTGCGCGGACGTTATATCCGCGCCTGGAACCCGTGGTTCGAGGGAGACGACAATGCGGGCTGGGCCATCATCGACTGCGCGATGAACGCCCCTCTGCTGTACTGGGCGTCGCGGGAAAGCGGGGATCCGCGGTACCGCCACATCGCCGAAGCGCATATGAACACCGTGCTGGAGCATTTCGTCCGCCCGGACGGCTCCGTCTATCATATCGTCGAGTTCGATCCGCAGACCGGCCAGCGGCTGCGGGCGAGAGGCGGCCAAGGCTGGTCTGCGGAGTCCGCCTGGTCGCGCGGAGCGGCCTGGGCGCTGTACGGTCTGGCGCTGTCCTATCATCACACCGGCCATGCCGAATATGCGAACGCCTCGAAGCGCGTTGCCCATTTCTTCCTGTCCAACCTGCCGGAGGACGATGTGCCTTATTGGGATTTTCGCCTGCCCCCTGAGGAGAAGCGGCATCGGGATTCGTCCGCCGCCGCGATTGCCGCCAGCGGGCTGCTGCTGCTGGCGGGCCTGGTCGAACCGCTGGAGGCGCAGACGTACCGGGAGCCCGCCGTTCGCATGCTCGAGTCGCTGTACCGGTCGTACGGGGCTTGGGATCGTCCGGACGAGGAAGGGCTTGTCGTCGAGGGAACGAGCCATTATCCGGAAGGAAAAAACGTCGGCGTTCCGCTCATCTACGGCGACTTCTTTTTTGTCGAGGGCTTGGCGAGGCTGCGCGGCGGCGGAACGATATTCTGGGAATAGGGGAGAGTCGGTATGACGACGATAGACGATTCGGGCCTGCGTACGAAGGCGGATATGCGAAATCTGCTTCGAAGCCTGTACAAGCCGCTGGCTCCCTATTACAGCAAAGGGGGAGCGCGGCTGCGGCTGGGCGACAGCGGAACGAGCTATTCGGCATCGATCGCCGAGATGGAGGGCTTCTCCCGGGTGCTGTGGGGGCTGACGCCGCTGCTTGCCGGAGGGGGAGAGGATCCGCTGTGGGACGCGGCGCTGCGAGGCATCGCGAACGGGACCGATCCTTCGCACGAGGAGTATTGGGGGGAGCCAGGCGATTACGATCAGCGATTCGTGGAGATGGCCGTATTCGGCTTTGCGATGGCGGCGATCCCCGGGCGAATCTGGGCGCCGCTGGACGAGCCGCAGCGGCTCCGTCTCCGCGAGTGGCTCGGAGCGATCAACCGGCATCCCGTATACGACTGCAACTGGCTGTTCTTTCCGATTCTCGTCAACGTAGGCTTCTCCAAGCTGAGCCTCCCCTTCGACGCGGAGGGCATGGAGAGGAATTTGCGGCGCATCGACGAGTTTGCTTTGGATGGAGGCTGGTTCGAGGACGGAGTCGGCGGCCACAGCGATTACTATACGCCGTTCGCGATCCACTACTACCGACTGCTGTACGCGAGGCTGATGGAGACGGAGGATCCCGGGCGCAGCCGACGGTACAAGGCGGACGCTTTGCGGTTCGCGCGGGACTTCATGCGCTGGTTTTCGGCGGACGGTCCGGCGCTGCCTTACGGCAGAAGCCTGGCCTATCGGTTCGCCCAATCGGCCTTCTGGAGCGCGCTCGCCTACGCTGACGCCTGGGACGACGCCGTGACGCCGGGGGTCGCGAAAGGAATCGTGCTGCGCAATCTGCGATGGTGGGTTCGCCAGCCGATTTTTCGCCCCGACGGGGCGCTCGGCATCGGCTACGCCTACGTGAACCCGCTCATGTCGGAGAACTACAATTCTCCCGGCTCTCCGTATTGGGCGATGAAGACGTTCCTTCCGCTCGCCCTGCCCGAGGATCACCCCTTCTGGGCGGCGGAGGAGCTTCCGCTCCCGCCGCTTCCGGCTTTCGGCGAGCAGCGCCATCCGTGCCTTGTGGTCGTGAGGCGGCCGGGAGAAGGGGCGGAGGGGGGAGGCGGTACGGACGGCGCGAAAGCGGCGGAAAGCGCAAGCGGAGATCATGTCGCAGCGTTCAATGCCGGACATCTCGCGACTAACGAGCATACCCATACTTCGGCGAAGTACGAGAAGTTCGTCTATTCCACTCTGTTCGGCTTCAGCGTGCCGAGAGCGGAATGGGGACTCGCCCAAGGGGCGTTCGACTCGATGCTGGCTCTGAGCGAGCGGGATAACCTGTACCGCGCAAGGAGGCGGAGCGAGGAAAGAGCGATCCGGGGCGATGTCTTGTTCTCGCGCTGGAAGCCGTGGCCGGACGTCGAGGTCCGTACATGGCTGATCGCGGGCCTGCCGTGGCACGTCCGGATTCACCGGCTCGAGACCGGCCGTCCGCTCTCCGCCGCCGAAGGGGGCTTCTCGCTTCCCGCCGCCGAGGATCGGTCGATCGATCTCCGCGACGATCGGGTATTCGCGTCCTGCTCCGTCGCGACGAGCGGGATCGTCGGCTTGCGCGGATATGCAAGAGCCGAGCTGATCCATCCGCAGGCCAACACCAATCTTCTCTATCCCCGCACGCTTCTTCCGACACTGAGAGCCGAGCTGGAAACGGGCGTGCACTGGCTGATCTCCGCCGTCTTCGGCCAGCCGGGAGCGGCGTCGGATCCACCCGCGCCCTCAGCCGAATTCCTTGACGCCGCGCTTCGCAGATGCCGGACCGTTTCCCCGGAGGCTGGGCTGCCATCGGACGGTTGCGACGGTCTAATCTAGCGACTCAGAAAGGATAAAACTCGCCATCGATCGGACACAGCCGCGACTGAAAACGCAAGGGGCATGCATCGCACAGGATGCATGCCCCTTGGCGCCAAGCGCAGCCGCTTACGCGTTCCGGCCGGTCAAGCTGGCCAGAGAAGCCTTCGTCACTTCCAGCTTCTCGCCCGGAGCGAGCGCGTAGCCGCGCTGGCCTTGCGCCTCCAGGCGCTGCGCAAATCGTTCCGAGTCCTGGCGGATGGCCGGGAACGAGTTGTAATGCACCGGGATGACAAGCTTGGCGCCGAACCATGCGGCTGCCTGCAGCGCATCGTCCGGTCCCATCGTATAGTGGTCGCCGATCGGCAGGAAAGCGATGTCGATCGGATGGCGGTCGCCGATCATTTTCATGTCCGAGAACAGCGCCGTATCTCCCGCATGCAGCAGCGTCAAGCCTTCGGCCTCGACGATGAAGCCGGCCGGCATCCCGCCGTAGATGACCTGATTCTCCTCGAGGAAAATGGCCGAGCTGTGGAACGCCTGGATCATCTTGGCTTTGGCGAAGCCCAGATCGACCGTCCCTCCTATGTTCATATCGATCGCTTTCAGGTTTTTGCGGCCGGACATGTACGAGGCCAGTTCGAAGATGGCGACGATAGTGGCGTCGTTCGCCCGCGCGATCGGTTCCGCATCGAGGATATGGTCGGTATGCGCGTGGGTGAGCAGAATGTAGTCGGCGCGAACGTCTTCCGGCTTCGTCACGGCCAGAGGGTTGCCTCTCAGGAACGGGTCGAAGAGCAGAGATCGGCCTTCGGTGACGATCTGGATGCAAGAGTGTCCGTGGTAAATGATTTCCAAGGGTCATTCCTCCATTATGCTCTTAATATCAGCTGCACCGATTGTCAGAGAGTCCGCGGCGTGTGCCGTTCGGTCCAACTCTATCCAGTGTAGCGCATCCGCAGCGGAAATGCTCGTCTGCCCGGGAAAAAAACGAAATCCCCCGCCGTCAAAAACGGCAGAGGGATTTCCGAATCCTTAACGGCTGGAGAGGTAGCGATTCAGCGCCAGCAGGTTCATTCGAAGATCGTTCATGTACGTCTTGACGCTGGCTTCCAACTGATGGAGAATGACTTGCTGAATCTCTTCGACCCGGTCTTCCGTACAGAAGGCCGAGCAGCACAGCGTTCCGTTCGCGTATTGCTTCGTCTCGAGCGTCGTCGTGTTGAGCTTCTCCTTGTAGATTCTTTTTACCGCGCCGTGCTCGGGCCGAATCTCGTAGTAACGCTGGGTTTCCAGAAGCAGCCTCCAGGGTGCGATCTTGAATTCGCATTTGTCCTTGCGCAGTTCTCCCGTCACTTTGACAAAACGCAGGTTGCTACCGATACGATTCATGACCAAAATCCTCTCAATTCTTCATCATCCGTTCGGGCGCGACAGCCTCTCCCAAAAAGTACCACTGAACATTTTAGCATAAACGGGCCCGCATTCAAGCACATTCGGCGACCGAATGCGAATGGCGAACGGCTGCCGAATGGCCGCAGCGCCGCTTCACCCGCGGCCCCGCCGTCCGGCATTCGTCTTGCCGGCGACGTACATCGCCATCAAAGCCAGTCCGGCCAACGCGCCGCCGATATGGGCCCAGATGTTGACGTTCGGCACGAGGAACGAATAGATCAATCCGAATCCGAGCGTAATATAGATCGTTTTTCGCGTCGCTTCGTCCAGGGCGAACCGGCGGAACACGGCCAAATACAGATAGGCGCCGAACAGGCCGTAGATCGCTCCCGAAGCTCCGAGAGAATAGTGCTCGGTACCGACGTATATGATTACGCTCATGACATTGCCCGCGATGCCGGACAGGACATAATAGACGAAGTAGCGAGTATGCCCGAGCATTCGTTCGAGCGGGGGCGCGAAGACCAGAATGGAGAAGCTGTTGAACAGCAGATGCTCCCATCCGTCATGCAGCCCGATGGAGGTGACGTATCTCCAGGGCTCGGCAAGTCCGTCGCGGTTGAAGTACGGCTCCAGGTAAAACATCCCCCGGATCGAGAGCTCTCGATCCAGCGCCAGATGATCCAGAAGGAATACGACCACGTTAACGGCCAAAATCAATGCGGTCACCGGATAGGCGCGCACATACCCTCGAAACGTCTCGTTGCGTAGAAAGATCATCGGCATCCGTTCCTTTTGTTTTTGATATCTATACTATACCATTCGAAAGCTTGGATCTCCAAAGGCTGAAGCCCCGCCGGCTCGAAAGAGAGCTGGCCGGAATGCCGACGGCGAAGCGGATCGTCCTGTGTGCAACTCGATTGTAAATTGTGTGTAAACTGTGTATAAGCCTGTGGATATGTGGATGAGTCTGTTGATAACCGGTGCGCAACTCAAAAAATGTAGAATCCGTTCATAGACCCTGTTAAGATCGAAACAGACCGTTCAGACGGCGGGAACGGGCGAACGAATGCCGGAGGTTATCGACATGAATGTTCTTTCCTTGTTTCTTGGTCTGGTTCTTGTTTTGAATATGGCGCTCGCTTCGGTGATCATTTTCCGGGAGAGAAGGGATGTCGGATCGACGTGGGCCTGGCTGCTCGTGCTGTATTTTATCCCGCTTCTCGGATTCGCGCTTTATTTGTTTTTGGCGCAAAACTACAGAAAAACCCGCCTGTTCGAATGGAAGGAGATCGGCCGGACCGGCTCGGACGAGGCGGCCAAGGAGCAGCTGGCCCTTCTGAGCGGGGACGGCTTCGAGCTGCGCAATCCGGCGGCCCGCGGCTTCCGGGACTTGATCGTGATGCACTTGAAGGCCAAAAGAGCGCTGTATACCGAGAACAACGAAGTGGAGCTGCTGTTGGACGGCAAGATGAAGTTCGAGCGTCTCTTTCGCGACATTGCGGAGGCCCGGCAGCATATCCACATTCAATACTACATCCTTCAGAAGGACGAGCTGGGAACGAAGCTCATTCGGGCGCTCGCGGAGAAGGCGCGCAGCGGGGTCAGCGTGAAGCTGCTGTACGACGAGTTGGGCTCCAGAAGACTCAGCAAGCGCAGCCTGAGGGAGCTGCGAGAGGCGGGCGGCACAGCCGAGGCGTTCTTCCCTTCCAAGTTCCGGCTCATCAACTTTCGCTTGAACTACCGGAATCATCGCAAGCTGGTTATTATCGACGGCAAAATCGGCTATGTGGGCGGCTTTAACGTAGGGGACGAGTATTTGGGTCTGTCTCCGAAATTCGGTTATTGGCGGGACGCCCATCTGAGAGTGCGGGGAGGGGCGGTGCGGGCGATGCAGACGCGATTCATCCTCGACTGGAATCAAGCTTCGAGAGAGGACATCCGTTACCATCCGAGCCTGTACCCCGAGCCGGAGGAGACCGGCGGAACGGCGGGGGTGCAGATCGTTCCCAGCGGTCCGGAATCGAGGCTGGAGTACATCAAGAACGGGTACGTGAAAATGATCTCCTCCGCCAAACGGTCCATTCTCATCCAGACGCCTTACTTCGTGCCCGATGCCGGTTATCTGGACGCGCTTCGCATCGCGGCTCTGTCCGGCGTGAAGGTGAGCATTATGATTCCGGACAAGCCGGATCATCCGTTTATTTACTGGGCCACCTTATCCTATATCGGGGGAATGCTCAGGGCGGGCGTATCCGTCTACCTGTATCGCCACGGCTTCATGCACGCCAAGACGATCGTCGTGGACGAGGAGATCGCCTCCGTCGGCACGGCGAATATGGACGTGAGAAGCTTTAAGCTGAATTTCGAGGTGAACGCCTTCGTCTACGACAGCGACATCGCGAAGAAGCTGGCCGACGCGTTCCAGGAGGACATTCGCGTCTCCGAGGAGCTGACGCTCGAGAAGTACGGTCAGCGTTCGCGGCTTATCCGGATTAAGGAGTCGGTGTCCCGGCTTCTGTCTCCGATTTTATAGCCCGGGATCACTGCAGCACATCCTCGAAAAGCAGACTGACCGCGAACGAGACGCAAGGGAGCTTGCTCGAGACGACCTGCTCGTCATTTTCGTACAGCTGGGTTAGCTCATATTTCCCGCGTTCGTCCAAGTGAAGCTGTTCCAGCGTCCGAGCTTCGGGATCGACGATCCAATATTCCGGAACGCCATGTTTCTCGTAGACCGCCCTCTTCTTCATCCTGTCCCGTTTTCGCGAGCTTGGGGAGAGAACCTCTACGGCCAGATCCGGCGGGCCTTCTATTCCTCGGGAAGTGACAATATGCTTTCGGCTGCGGTGGATCATCATCGCGTCGGGCTGTACGACGTTCGTATCGCTCAGGATGACGTCCAGGGGAGCGAAGTAGATCAGATAATCCGTTTTGCAGCCTTGTCGCAACGCATCGACCAATTCCAATAAGATGGACTGATGCGATGCTGTAGGACTCGGAGACATTAGCTCCAGCACCCCGTCGATGACCTCGTAGCGGTTGCCGTCGTCCTCCATATTCGCGTACATCTCGTAGGTAACGGGCGACTCCTTCACCAGTTCCGCGTACGTTTTCTTCTTCATATTTCCCGCCTCCGGTCCATAGCCAAAAAGCACCCCCGCAAAGAAACACGTGAACGTGTCCGGCTTTGGGAGGTGCTTCCTCGACCTGATTTTCTTTATTATGGCGAAATGACAAGAGACTGTCAATCTTCGGGGCTGAGGCCACCCGGTCCTGCGATTTGCGAGGAAGCAGCCGAAAAGGTAGGATAATAAGAGAAGCGAGAGGAAGGATGGAGCGCTATGAAGCTTTCTTTTCGGCAAGCGGAAACAAGAGAGGAAATCGAGGCTGCGGCTCGGCTGGCCTCCGAAATTTGGCGCGAGTATTTCGTCAGCATCATTTCGACCGAGCAGATCGACTATATGCTGGACAAGTTTCAATCCGCCCGGGCGATGACGGACCAAATCGAACGCCAAGGCTACGAGTATTATTTCATGCAGGCGGACGGATGCAATGTCGGGTATATGGGGATCAAGCCGGAGGAGACAAAGCTGCTGCTGAGCAAATTCTACATTCTCCAAGCTCATAGAGGCCAAGGGTACGCGAGCCAAGCGATGAGCTTCCTGGAGGAGCTGTGCAAGAGGCGCAGGCTGGGCGCGATCTGGCTTACCGTAAATCGGCACAACGCATCTTCAATCGCCGTCTACGAGAAAAAAGGCTTTCGAACCGTTCGCGAGCAAGTGGCGGACATCGGGAGAGGCTACGTCATGGACGATTATGTGATGGAGAAAGAAATCGTAATCGATTAAAAGGGTGATTTTTGCATCCGCCGAACAGGAGCAGGATGGGAAGTTTCGCCTCGATTAGGTAAGATAAATTGTAAAGCTTACGGTGGCCCCAAGGAGATAAAAATGCGCAAGTATTGGATCGCGTTAACGCTGCTCAGTATCGTCTGGATCAGCGCAATGTTGTTCGTCACTCCCGAAGCTTCGGCGTTTCCGTGGAGATTGGCGGGCAGCGCGCTGTTCTTCGCAGCATTCTTTCTCGTTCCGTTAGCCCGCAACAAGCCCCGAATTCTGACCCTTCTGCTATCGGCAGCTTCCGCGGCCGCAGTCGCCTCGCTGTGGTCGGAAGGACAGGAAAAGGCGAATCCGTATGCTCTGCTGGCGCTTTCGATCCTCGCGGGCAAAGCCGCTTACAGGCTGCAGGGGGCTTACGCTTGCATCGTCGGCGGCGTTCTCTTCGTCGGGGCCTTGGCGCCCGCTATCGCCGGCTATCCTTCGTTTCCTCCCGTTTTTCTCGTCCTGTACGCTGCCTTGCTTGCGTTTGCCCTGGCCGTCTATGGCAACGCATGGCATCGGGCGGCGTCCGCCGAAGCGCGAAGCGAAGCGCTGCTCGGCGAATACCGGAAAATGAAAAGGCGGAACGCGTCCGCCGAGGAGACGGCCCGGCAAGAGGAGCGCGCGCAAGTCGGCCGGGATATCCACGATTCGGTCGGCCACAAGCTGACGGCGCTGACGATGCAGCTGGAAGTGTTGCGGATGAAGGCGGACGCCGAATCGGAAGCGCAAATCCGGAGCTTGCGGGACTTGGCGAGGGAAAGCCTGGAGGAGACGAGGAACGCCGTCAAGGTGCTGAGAAACGACGAGCCCGGCGGGTTGTCCTCGGTTGTGAGGCTCATTCGCAAGCTGGAAGCGGAAAGCTTGATTCGCGTTTATTTTACGGTGAAGCACGGGGCGTTGTCCGCTCCGCTGACGAACGATCAATCCATCGCGGTGTACCGATGCGTGCAGGAGGCGCTGACGAACGTCATGAAGCACGGCAATATCCGCGAGGCAGACGTGACGTTCGAGGCGCCCGGCGGGAGCGTGTTCCGGTTCGAAATCTCGAATCCGGGCAGCGCGGCGGACCGCTACCGGGAAGGCTTCGGCCTCCGCTCGATGCGGGAGCGGCTCGAGGGCGGCCGCGGCCGGCTGGAGGTCGTCGCGAACCGCGACCGGTTTACCGTAAGGGGCACGTTTCCGCTAAATGCGGCCGCCGCTCGGGGAGGGACATCCGGATGATTCGAATATTGTTGGCCGAAGACCAGGCCATGGTTCGCCAAGGGTTGAAAATGATGATCGAAACGGACGAAGAGCTTTGCGTAACCGGCGAAGCCGGCAACGGCAAGGAAGCGGTCGATTTAAACGAACGGGGGATCTTCGATCTGGTGATCCTCGATATTCAAATGCCGATCATGAACGGGCTGGAGGCGGCGAGGACGATTCGCAAGCGCTGGCCCGACCGAAAGGTGCTGATGCTGACGACGTTCAACGACGACGAGTACGCGCTGGAGGCGCTGAAGAGCGGGGCGAGCGGCTATATGCTCAAGGACGCGGAGGCCGGAGCGCTGATTCGTTCCATACGAAGCTGCTTGACCGGAGGACTGTCGCTGCAGGACGACGTCGCGGCGAAAGTCATCCCGAAGCTGCTGCAGCGCTCGGCGGGGGAACAACCCGCCGTCGACGCGTCGATTACTCCACGCGAGCTGGACATCCTGAAGCTGGTCGGGGAAGGCCGCAGCAATCGCGAGATCGCCGAAGAATTGGGGCTGTCCGTCGGCACGGTGAAAAATCATATCAGCCAGATCATGGACAAGCTGGGTTTGCGCGACCGCACGCAGCTGGCGATCTACGCGATTCGCCGCAACGTCGTGTAAGGATAAAAGGTAGGGCGAAACATGACCGGAGTCACGGGTTGGCAGCGAACAAATGACGGAAGACAGTGGGAGCACTGTCTTTTTGTTTTTATACTGGGGTTGTTGAGAGGGAAAGACTCGACTCGAGGAGGCGGAACAGATGCTGGAAGCGATGGAATTACGCAAAATATTTAAAGGCAAAGTCGCGGTCGACGACGCGAGCTTTTACTTGGACGAAGGAGAATCCGTCGGCTTGCTCGGACCGAACGGAGCGGGCAAGTCCACGACAATCTCGATGATTTCTTCCTTGCTCAAACCGAACTCGGGCGATGTCCGGCTGAACGGGGAGAGCGTGCTGGCCAAGCCGCAGAAAATTCGGGACGTGCTTGGCGTCGTTCCGCAGGAGATCGCGTTGTACGAAGAATTGAGCGCGTACGAGAACTTGAAATTTTTCGGCCGGATCTATCGCCTGAAGGGGAGCCTGCTGGAATCGAGAATCCAAGAGCTGCTGGAGATGGTCGGACTGAGAGACCGGCAGAAGGAGCTGATCAAGACCTATTCGGGCGGGATGAAGAGGCGCATCAATATCGCGGCGGCGCTGCTCCACGACCCGAAAATCGTGATCATGGACGAACCGACGGTCGGAATCGATCCGCAATCGCGCAATCATATTCTCGATACCGTCAGGCTGCTGAACCGGGAAAAAGGAACGACCGTCCTGTACACGAGCCACTATATGGAAGAGGTCGAGCAGCTGTGCAGCCGGGTATATATTATGGATCACGGGCGGATCATCGCTTCGGGTACGACGGAGGAGCTGCGCCGCATCTTGTCCGGCGAAGACACGCTGCTCGTCCACCTCGACAAGCCAAGCGCGGCGCTGGCCGACGAATTGCGCTCTCTGGGACCCATCAGGCAGGTTGAAGAGACGGATCAAGGCTTGAAGCTGATCGTTGCCAAGCAGAGCGGCTTAATGTCGCAGGTCGTCCAATCGGCGGAAAAGCATCGGGTGCAGATTACGAATATTCACGTGCAAACGCCGAGTCTGGAAGATGTATTTCTGCATTTGACCGGACGAACGCTGCGAGATTAAGGGGGGGAGGAGCTTGCTGTCTTTCTTCAAAAAAGATTTCCTCGTCTATTGGAGAGACCGGAAGGAAATATCGATATCGCTGATTACGCCGCTCATCCTCATTGCCGTATTAGGCTTCGCGTTGCCCGGTTGGATCGAAAATCCGTCGAAGTCCATCGAGGTGAAGGCGGCCGTCGTTCAACTGGACGACGAAGAGAGCGGGCTGCGGCAATTCCGGGACTCGCTTGCCGCCCGTTCGCTGCAGGACGAACAATCGCAAGCGATCGAAGGGCAACTGGAAGGGCACGCGCCGATCCGCATGTTCATGCAGCTGTTCGAGGAGGAACAAATCAAGGAAATCGTCCGCATGGAGCGGATGAACGCCGACGAAGCGCTTCGGCAATTGCGCGAAAATCAGGTCGATGCCGTCGTGACGATCCCCGAAGGCTATACGCTCGCGACGCTGAATAAAATGATGTTCGGCGAAGGGGAAGGCGCGGAGCTGCGCATCGCGGCGGAGGATTGGACGATGCCGCTCGACGTCCTGAACCATATCGTCGACGGTTTCGTTCGGACGATGAATTTTCAATCCGCCATTCAAAGCCAATTGGGAGCGGAGGCGCTCGCCGCCGCCAACGCAGTCGGCGAAATCGGCGGGAAGGAGACGATTCCCGGCGTCGAAACGGTGACTTCCTTTCAGTATTTCACGGTGGCTATCGGCATCTTGTTCGCGTTGTTCGTATCCGTGACGACGGCGTCCAAGGCGGCGGCGGAGAAGCGGGAGCGCACGTTCCAGCGCATCCTTCTGACGGGGGCTCATCCGCTCAAGTATTTGTCCGGGAAGCTGAGTTCGACCTTGTGCCTGTCTATGCTCCTGATCGCGTTCGTCGTGATTGGCGCTCATTTCATCTTCGGCGTCTTTCCGGGGCGTTCGTTCGAGTTCTGGGCCGGCATGTCCGCCGTGTTGTTCTTGCTTACGCTCTGCGTGGGCGCGTTGGCCGCGCTGTTCACGGCGCTCGTCTTTCGCCTTGAAGATTCCACGGCGAACGGCGTCTCGTTCCTGTTCATTCTGATCGCCGGCTCGATCGGCGGAAGCTTCGTTCCGGTGTTCGCGCTGCCCGATTGGCTAAGACTGGCCGGAGAATGGACGCCGAACGGGCTTGCGCTCGCCGCATTGCTCCAATGGATGCAAACCGAGACGGCAGCCGATCTGACCGTCCCTCTGATCCGTCTGACCGTATTCGCCGCCGTTACGATCGGACTCGCGATGTGGTGTTTTCCGAGGAGGGGACGAATCTAATGAATCCGATTTTCATGTCGCAATGGATGAAAGAAAAACGTTCTCCGATTACGGTTCTGGCCTTTTTCGGGCTGAGCATTATCGCTACCTTGCTGTTCGGCCAAGGCAGTCAGGGCAAGATGACGATTGCCGCATTTCCGGCGCAGGGGCTGGAGGCTTCCGTGGCGGACGAATGGCTCGACCGGTTGAACGATAACGAATCGATCGCATTCGTCCTGGAGGACGAGGCGCATGCGCGCTCCGAAGTGCGCGAGGGCCGCGCGGACGCCGCCATTCAATTGCGGGAAAGCGACTACCGGTTGATCGCGACGGTCGAGAATCCGAACGTGCAGTTGGTGGAAAGGCACGTGCATACCGTGTTCACGGAAGAGCTTCGGCTGCGGGCCGCCGCGAATTACGCAGAGAACGCGGACGGATTCCGGGACGATGTCGATCGCTACCTGGAGCAGCCGCCTGTTCACGTACGGCTGACTTCAGCGGACGGCGGCGATTTGGTCAACTACGATATGAGTCTGCAGCTTCTGTTTACGTTTACGTTGTTCCTCTCGTTCTTTACGATTGGCTTCAAAGTCAACGCGATCACGCAGGAAAAAGTGTCCGGCATCTGGAACCGGGTCATTCTGTCGCCGATGCGCAAATCCGAGATGTACCTCGGACATTTAACCTACAGTTCCATCATAGGCTTCGCGCAGATCGCGGCGGTGCTGCTGCTGTTCCGGTACGCTATCGGCTTCGGCTTGGGGGATAGAATCGGCATGCTGCTGCTCGTTGCGGCGCTGTACACGCTGACGGCCGTCGCCTTCTCCATGCTGATTACGGGCATGGTCCGAACGCCGGAGCAGTTCAATATGGTGTTCCCGTCTCTCATCCCGATCATGCCGTTGATCAGCGGCGGCTATATGCCGCCCGGAACGATCACGAATCCGTTTCTTCTCGCGATCGCCGAGGCGTTCCCGCTGACGCACGCGTTGGACGCGATGATCGGAATCTCCGTATACGATGAGTCTTGGTCCGACATCTACCTGCCGCTCGCCAAGCTCGCTTTAATCGGCGTCGTCTGCATGGGCGTAGGCATCAATTTGGTAGAGAGAAGAAGAGGCTGAGAGGCCGACCCGTCGCGCGATCTCTCGTTTTTCTCGCCGCGTCATCAACAAAGGCATCCGCTGGGAGAAGGGCGCTATCATTCGCGAGGGCTGCTGTGAGCTGCTGTGCAATCCGATAGGCACGATTCACGGATGGCTAATCCGTTTTTGAAGACAAGCCCGTTCCTCATTCGGCGATGCCGAGCGGACCGGGCTTTTCCCTTTCGCTGCAGCGAGATGTTTATTATATGTTTAGAGCTCCCTCCTATAATTAGGATACATTGCGACAAAAAGCGTGTTTATTCTACATACGGAGGCAAGCGATGAGATCATCTATGTTCAACAAGGCTGTTCAAGTGTCGTTAAGCTTTATTTTGGCTGTGTCTCTTTTCTTGGCTTATTTAGCGCCGGGAGCGAATGCGGCTCCCCGGGATCCGATTCCTGCGGCCCCGGGGCCGCGGGAGATCGACTATCATGGAGGGTTTGTCTATGCGGCGCATCGGGTGGACGCATCCAATCCCGCGATCACGAGAACTTCATTAGCGAATTCGGCGGTCGAGACGGTCGTGACAAACGTCTCTTATGTCATGAGCGTCGCCTTGAATATCGACGGAGACCTTTTCTACACGCGGGACAGCGATCCCAAGGTGTATAAAATCCCGGCTTCGTCCTTGACGGCCGGCTTGCCGGTAGACGGATCGACCGCGTCGGTTTATGCTACATTTGACTCAAACAATACCATGTTCCTGTACGCCACGGCGTTTGATTCGGAAGGCAATCTGTATGTTGCCAACAATCGGAATATTTCCAGTCCTACCATTATCAAAGTGGGGAAGGGAGGTTCGCCGGTTACGGAAATGGTCAATGGGTTCACCAGGACGATTGTGGGGATGGTTTTTTCCCAGGATGGCGACTTATACGTTCAGGACGAATGGAATAAATTTTACAGAGTCTCCAGCGACGATCTGGCCTCGGGAGCCGGAGCCGCTTTCGAGGAGATCGCTGGAATTCCGAGCATTCCCAGCAACGGCGGGCTTGCGATTCTGCCGGACGGCAGCATTATCTACTCGTCCGGCAACACCTTTAACTATCTCGAATACGTCATTCCGCAAAGGCCGCCCGGCATCGAACTGATCACAGGGCCGACCGTTTATATCGACCCGGATCGCGTCAACGATACCGTCAGCGTCATCACCAGCGTCTATTCCCTCGGCAGCCAGGCGGTTTTCTCCCGCGGTGTCGAGTACCGTCCCTATACGGAGGCAGGCACGGAAACTTGGATCCAGAAGCCGTATGAAGTGGGAGATCCGAATACAAAAGGTTCGTTTACGTCCGTGCTGACCGGACTTCAGTGGCACAAGGAGTATGAACTCCGCGGTTACGCGTCGAGCGGGGCCGGCACATCCTATACGGATATCAAGCGTTTCATCATGGATAACGACGGATCGGTTATTGGCGACGATTTGCGGTTCGATCGCGTCGGTCCTTCCGTTGTTCACATCAGAGACAAGAAGAGAATCGTCGCCGTAGGGGAAGGCATCACGAATTTGCTGCGCAAGCCTCTAAGCGAAGCCTCTTTTTATTTGCAGAACGGAGACAGCGTTACTCCTCTGACCTTCAACATCGTCAATAACAGTCAAGTAGAGCTGTTCTGGGAGGCGGACCTCTCTCCCGGCTCCTACGAGGTTCATTTGAACCATAGCACGTTTCCTAACTTTGTCATCGCCGACGATCCCGCGACCGAGGAGTTGGAGGGCCTGACGATCGTCAACACTGACTTCTACAAGCCGCGCAGCTTCGATCTCATTGAAGTGCCTAGCACTTCGTCCGGAAACGAGTTAAGCGTCCTGACGGTGCAAGGTCCCTTCACCGAGACGCCTACCGCACCTGGCGTGTATAAACTGAACGATCCCGATGAGGTTGTTACTCTGAACGGGAACGTTCTGTTCAAAGGAAGCAGCCTCGAGGTGGACAAGAGCGGCACGGACGGAAAAACAGTCGTTCGCGGCGAAGGCCGACTGTTCGTCAATGCCTCCGTTCAAGGAGCGACGGCGCCTTATCCGTTGTACGAAGGAGCGTTTTCCTTCACGTCGGACCAATTTTCCCTAGCTTCGAACGGCGGGGAAGCGATCGACTATTTGAGGCTGAATATGCCGTTTAAGATCAGCTCCATAACTTTCGTCAAAGGCGGGCTGAATTTGGCCGGCCAACTGGAGCTCGGCTTCTCGGCGGGCAATCAGAAAGTTTCCGGCACGGTTCCGATAGACGCGCTGCAGTATCGCAACAACCGGTTCGATCTTATTGGCACCTATGATCTGAACAAGTCCTTTAAGCTGGGACCCATCGACGCGTCCAATACGAAGTTCGTCATCGACAGCCGTTTCCCTTATGTCAGCCTAAACGGCAAAGGCGGCCTTCCGGGCACGAGCATCGGCTTCGATCTGTACATGGCCCTCAAGCAGGGACGTCTGGACGAGATCAGCTTCGATACGTTCAAAAAGGCGAACTTCGCTTCGACGGGCTTGCAGATCGACTACTTATTCGGCAGCGTGGGCAACTTGGCCGGGAAGACGCAAATTCCTCAGCGGTTCCGCATAGACGGTTCGGTAACGGACGTTCTGGTCCCTCAACTGAAGCATCCGTCCGCCGCGTATAAATTCAATTTGCTAGGGACAGACAATATCGCTGTCGAGTTGACCCCGTTCGGCATGGAGGCAAGCGGCATCGAGTATTATTACTGGCTGGCGGTCAAGCAAATGAAACTGCAAGCCGTCGTCAACCCGTCCATCGCGGGCCTGAAGAGCTTCTCTCAGCCCGGGTTCATCACGTCGGGCGACATCAACGCCTTCGACGTGATCAAGGGGACGGTCGGGGCTTATTCCTTCAACAAGAAGGGGTACAGCGGAGCGATTAAAGCGACCGTACACGTGCCTAAGGGCATCCCGCGTATCGGCGGGGCGACGGTGCGCGACGTGGTGTTGAGCGTCAACGAGAAGCAGATGATCGGCGTGCTCAAGCATAACGGCGTCGGGGCGCGAGTCTCGTATACGTTCGCCAACAATACGATCCTGTTCGAGGTAGAGGCCGAGCCTCCCAAAAAATCGTGGTGGGAGAAAGGTTTGGATTTCCTCAACGGCATTAGCGATTTCTTCGATAAGGTCGCGCCTCTCGGGGATATTTTGGAGGAACTCTTCCTCTATCATCCGACCGAAGACATGCGCTTCCGACTTGCGTCGGCAGACGACTGGGCGAAGGGCTTCGATTTCGAACAGTTCGACCGGGCAACGCTTCTCTCAGCGGCCGGGGAGATGGAGCGGGTGTACGAACTGACCCCGGTCAGCCTCGCGGCTCAACCGATTTCGGATGCGGAGCCGGATGCGGCGGCCAAAATCGCGGACGGGCAATTGACCGCGGTCGACCGGACACCGCCGATATCGGCGAAGGCGGACGCGAACGGCGGGCGGACGACTTTCGGTTTCCAAGCCAGCCGATCGTTCGAGGCGCTGATCGTCTTGTCGGGCGACCAGCGGGATGCCGTCTTGAAGTCGTCCTCTGAGGACAAGCCGAATGCCGCAATTACGGCGGGGACGGAAATCGTTTATCGCGCAGACACGGATAGCACCTATTTGCGCGCATCGCTTGCCAAGGGCGACTGGAAGCTGACCGCGGGAAGCGACAGCCGGATCCGTGTGAACGAATTGCTGTTCGCGAATCGGTCGCTGGCGCTGGAGCAATTGGCGCAGGTGTGGGAGCAGACGCCCGAAAGGCCGGTCTATGCCGCCTATCTAGCGGAGCGGGGCTCCTTCGCCTTGTCGGTGAATGCCGGATCGTCCGACGCCATCGTCTATAAGCCGGATGGGCGGCCGTATTATTTGCAGACGGCGCAAGGGCAGCCGGGATGGAACGCTTTCCGGGACGCCGACGGCGTTCAGCACGCGCTGATCGGCGCGGCGGAAGCGGGGACTTGGCTGGTCGTGTCGGACGAGAGCCCGTCGTCGGTACGGATTGGACGCGTGCCTAGCTCAACGTCGACGGATGAACTGAAGGCGTGGACAGAGGCCAAGACGTATCCATCGGCGTTCGAACTGCCCGGCATCTCGAACGGACAGGCTATTGTGGAGATCTACGGAGCGGACGAAAATACGATTTTATATGCGCCAAACGGCGAACCGTACCCGCTGCAGCCGGACTCGGGCAAGAGCGGAATGAATGTCGTATACGACGAGTCCCAAGCCAAAATGACCGTTTGGTTGGACGGATTAGATCTGAAGGGACAATGGAAGGCGGTCGGAAGCGGCTTCGTCAGCGTGGCAGCCTACAAGTCGAGCAGGAAATTCAAGTCGATCAAGCCTCTGCTGGACGAAGGTCGCTACTCCAAAGTCGTGGAATTGACGGAGAAAGGCGATTACATGCTGTCTATCGGCGGCGGCGGCGCCGCAACGGTCATTTTGGACCCGAGCGGCAAAACCTACGCGCTGAATTTCACCGATCCGAGCGGCAACGCTTATCTGCAGCCGGCATCGGACAGGATACCGGACTCAGCTTCGGGAGGAGACCCGCTGGATGCGCCGCGGGTCGATACGCCGACCCCCGCGATCGACGGTCGCGATCATCTGTACGTTACACTATTGAACGCGCCGGCCGGCAAGTGGACGATACAGAACAAGAAGAGCGTAGAAGTGGACATTCAGAAGCTCATTCCGCTTCCCGAAGTGAAAGCTTCCGTAACGGCGGTAGCCGGCGCGGATAACCGGGTACGGGTCGATTGGTCCACGGAGCACGCCGCCCCCGGCACCGAAGCGAAAGTCATGCTCACCGATGGCGGCGAGTCTTTCGTCGGAGAGGTGCTGGCCGAAGGATTGGCGGCTTCCGGCAGCAAGGTGATTGACATTCCCGCAGGGACGGTCCCGGGCACTTACTCGATTTCGGTCATGGCGGCAAGCGAGGACGAAGCGCCGGCCTACGCGATCGCGGAAGGCGCGGTGGAAGTGAAGTCGGCGTATGCGCTGGCGGCGCCGGGCGCACCGCAGATTGTATCCGCCGGGAACGGGGAAGCGACCTTGAGCTTTGCGTCCGTATCCGGGCAGGTGGATAAATACCGGATTTGGATCGGCGAAGGCGCAGAAGGCCTGCCCGCAACGCCGCTCCTGGATATTGAACCGCAACCCGGAGCCGCACAGCAAGCGGTGATCTCGGGTCTTCCGGTGAACGCCGACTATACGGTGGCCGTCACAGCCGTCGGCAGCCGGGACGGACGGCTTGCGGTGAGCCCGATGTCCGACAGCACCGCGTTTACGCTGGTGGCGCCGCAGCCGGCCGAGCTCGAAATCGGCGTGGACGCGGGGGCGCACCCGGTCGTCAGCCGCGACTACAAAGCTTATGACGGCAGCGACGGGACGTTGTTGATTACCGCTGCCGAACAAGCGGAGCTTAAGGTGGCTTCCAACCAGTCGGTTGAGCTTGAACTGACGGTAGACGGACAAATCTTGGACAGCGTCCAGGTGCCGGCTAACGGCTCGCATGCTTTCGATCTGAACGGTCTGCTGGGAGCAAGCGCTCTGCAAGAGCGGGAATACAGCTTGCTTCTCGAAGCGACGAATGAACGAGGCGATCGCAGCATGGAATTCCGCAGGCTTGTCGTCGATCGCACGAAGCCTCTGCTTATCGCTTCCGGCGGCGACGACGCGACGGGAGCACCGATCTCGCTAAACGGTACGGTGGACGGCTCCGGGAAAATCCTGATTGTCGGTCAAACGGAAGTCGGAGCGGAGCTGGATATCGCCGGTGTCCGAGTGCCGCTGGACGACGAAGGCCGTTTCGTCTATTACGTCCCGCTTGCCTGGGACGCGGGTGCGGAGCGAGTTCAACTCGCGATTACGGCGACCGACGCGGCCGGCAACGAGACGGTTTACGGCTTCGAGGCATTGAAGGATACCGCAGGCGCCTGGGCGGAGTACCCCGGCGACCTCGCCGCGTTGACGATCGGCGGAGGGGTCATGACCGGGCCTTATCCATTCGGAACGGGTTCCTATCAGGCATTGGCGGAATCGGAAAAAGTGCGCGTCTACGCGGTGCCGATGGCGGCCTCATCTGTGGTGACGATCGACGGCCAGCCGCTTACGGCAAACGGATATGTAGAGGTAGCGGTGCCGAGCGGAGGAAAAACGGTTTATATCGGGGTGCAGCCGGCCGGCAACGAACCGGACAAGACCTTCACGCTTCAGCTCGACGCCGGCTCGGGCGCGGCGCTCTTAAACGGATTGACGCTGAAGACATCGTCCGGTGCGGAGATTCAAGCGCCGACGTTCACCGGGGCGGAAGAAACGTACTATGCGTATGTGAACGACGAAGTAGACGAGATCGTCCTAACGCCGAGCGCGCTGATGCCCGGATCGGGAATTGCGGTCAACGGGCAGATCGTTCAGAGCGGGCAAGCTTCTCAACCGATCGCCTTGCTTTCGGGAGAAAATCCGATCCCGGTCGCGGTCGTCTCGCCGGACCAATCGGAAACACGCACGTATCAGGTCGTCATATGGCGTGAAGCGAGCGGCAATGCCGATCTGCAGCAGCTGGCCACGGCCGGCGCAGAGCTTAGGCCGGCCTTCGATCCGAGCGTGACGGAATACCGGCTTCTCGTTCCGGCGGGAGCTTCGGAACTGACGCTTCAGCCGGTCGCTCAGCATTCGAGCGCCGCAGTTCGCGTGAACGGGAAAGACATCACGGACGGACCGATAACTCTTCCGTTCGGCGGGGAAAGCCTGTCCGTCGCCGTCGAGGTTCTCGCGCAGGACGAAAGCTCGCGCCTCTATACGCTGAACGCCGTGCGCCAGAAGGCGGCGCCCGTTGCGCCGCCGCTGCTGGACAGCTTGGAAGCGAGCGCCGGACTGGACGGCGACTTCTCGCCGTACAGGCTGAACTACGGCACGGCGAAGAAAGTAAGCGGCGGCAGCGTGACCGTTACTGCGGTATCAGGCGATCCTCAAGCCATGGTCACGGTCATGGGCGAATCCCTGGAGGGAGGCGGCGATTTTTCTCCTCGCCTGACGATAGGCCTGAATACGATCAAAGTTCAAGTTGAATCCGCGGATCGGACCGCTTCGCAGACGTATTCGATCGACGTGACGAGGGTGAGCGCCGGAGAAGGAGGAGGGGGAGGCTCCGTTCCGACGGAAGTTATCCGCCAATCGACGATTACCGGCGGCGCCGGGGACTGGACCGTTCCGATTCCGATCGTACGGACCCGCACGCCGGACGGTGCCGCGATCGACACGGTGAAGCTGGATGCGGAGAAAGCGCGGTCCATCTTGGCGAAAGCGGCGGAACGGGATCAGGATAAACTTGCTCTCATTCAACTGACCGACCTGCCCGAAGATCCGGCCAACGAACGTCTGGTCAACTTGAGTGCAGGCGCGCTCGATGTGCTCGCGAATGGCGGCATGTCGCTGCAGATCGTCCTGCCCGAGGCCGTCATCGATCTGAGCGCCGCTACGCTGCAGCGGCTCGCCGACAAAGGAACGGACGCGTATTTCCGGGTCGTTCCGATCGTTGCGCCGAACGAGGCGGACGCGGTGACCGCGCGCGCGCTGAAAGCAGCGCCGGTCAGGGAAGCGGCCGGAGAACGGCCGGTATCCGTGCTCGGACAGCCGGTCATGATCGAAACCAATTACACCGGATACAAGACCGAGCTCCTCTTCAGGCTGAACGGTTTGCAACTGCCTTCCTCCGGAAAGCCGTCTTGGGAACCGGTCGTATATATCGAACATAGCGACGGGGAGAAAGCGATCGCCGCGGGAGAGTTTCGCAGCAATTCGGCTGGCGAGGCCGGCGTCGCGATCGAAGTGAATAAATTCAGCACGTTCACTCTCCTGCAGGTGGGCGGGGACAGTGCGGCTTCCGAAACGCTGATGCCTTACTTGACGGGTTACCCGGACGGTACTTTCCGTCCGTCGCAATCGATCAAGCGTTCCGAATTCGCCGCTATCCTGCATCGTCTCGGCTTGGGCGCAGGAACGGCGGTCGGGGAAGCCTCGGGCTATAAGGATGTCGCAGCCGCGCACTGGGCCGCTGAAGCAATCGCGTCTATGCAGCGTTCCGGGCTGATGCGCGGCGACAACAACGAGATGTTCCGTCCGGAGTCCGCCGTTACCCGCGCGGAGATGGCCAGCATCGTGGCGAGGCTGCTCCCGCCGGACGGGATAGGCCAGGTTGAGCCTGACGTCCCTGGCGATGCGGAAGGACATTGGGCGGCAGGCGCAATCGGCAAAACGCTGCAGTCCGGCGTTCTGAAAGGCTATCCGGACGGCACGTTCCGTCCGGACCGCAGCTTGACCCGCGCGGAAGCGGTACGGGTGCTGAACCAACTGCTCGAGAGGCCTACGGTCCCCGTTTCGGCCTCCTCTTGGCCGGACGTTCAGCCGGGCCACTGGGCGATTCGCGAGATCGAATCCGCCTCCGGCACGGTAATGGTGTCGGAAGAGGGCGGCGTACAAGTGAAGCCAATCCGCAATAGATAAGGATAGCTGGCAAGCCCGTGGACCGAAGAGGTTCCACGGGCTTTTATCTTTCCGGCTCCGGGAAACGAAATACAGCCTTCGGCGAGAAGGTTATGGCCGCGCGCTTGGCCCGTTCGCAAACGTTCCTTTCAAATTCTTCTCGACATTTATGTTCGTTTGATTTAATATTATGTTACAAACAAACATTTTATAAGCAAAGGAGTTCATCTCATGGCCTCGTTCAAACCTCGTCTTAACCGAATGTTCAGCAAGCAGGGCAAATGCTTCGATGTTGCGATCGATCACGGCTTCTTCAACGAAAATTCCTTTCTTCCCGGCATTGAGAATATGAAGAGCGCCGTCGAGACGGTCGTTCAGGCCGGTCCCGACTGCATCCAGCTCAGCACGGGCCAGGCCAGATGGCTTCAGGAAATTCCGGGCAAGCAGAAGCCGGGTCTCGTGCTTCGCATGGACGCCGCCAACATCTACGGAAGCACGCTGCCCCGCTATCTGTTCAGCGAAGTGATCGACCGCGGGATCGAGCAGGCGGTTCAGTTGGACGCGGTCGCAGTATGCATTAACCTGCTGCTGCTTCCGAACCAGCCGGAGCTGCACCATCAGTGCGTGCGCAACGTCTCGCTGCTCAAGACGGAGAGCGACAAATACGGAATGCCGCTGATGGTCGAGCCGCTCGTCATGCTGCCTAACGAAGAGAAGGGCGGCTATATGGTGGACGGGGACATCCGCAAAATTATGCCGCTCGTCCGGCAGGCCGTCGAGCTGGGCGCGGACGTCATCAAAGCCGATCCTTGCGACGACGTCACCGAATACCACCGGGTGATCGAAGTGGCATCCGGCATTCCGGTGCTCGTGCGGGGAGGAGGGCGCGCCAGCGACGAGGAAATCTTGAACCGGACCGTCGAGCTGATGAAGCAGGGCGCATCCGGCATCGTCTACGGACGCAACGTCGTGCAGCATCCGAAGCCGGGCGCGATGACCTCGGCCTTGATGAGCATCGTGCACGAGGGAGCCGGGGCTGAAGAGGCGCTTGCGATACTGAAGGGAGCGCAAGGATAATGGCGAAAACGGTCGTACCGTTCGGCGTGATCGGCTGCGGATTGATGGGCAAGGAGTTCGCCAGCGCGGCGGCGCGCTGGTGTCATCTGACCGGCGTCGACTTCGAGCCGCGCATCGTCGCGGTTTGCGATGCGAATCCGACAGCGACGCAGTGGTTTCAGGACAACGTTCCGAGCGTGGAGAAGGCGTATACGGACTATCAGGAGCTGCTAGCCGATCCTGCGGTAGAGGCAATCTACTGCGCGGTTCCGCACCACCTGCACGAGCAGATCTATATCGATATTATCCGAGCAGGCAAGCACTTGCTCGGAGAGAAGCCGTTCGGCATCGACCGGCAGGCGAACGAGGCGATTATGGCGGCCATCCGGGAAAATCCTCAGGTCGTCGTGCGCAGTTCCTCGGAGTTTCCGTTTTTCCCCGGCGCGCTGCAGATCGCCCAATGGGTGAACGAGGGCCGGTTCGGGCGGATCATCGAGGTGGAGGCGGGCTTCTGGCATTCGAGCGACCTCGACCCGACGAAGCCGATCAACTGGAAGCGCCGGATCGCGACGAACGGAGAGTACGGCTGCATGGGCGACCTCGGTCTGCACGTGCTTCATCTGCCGCTCCGCTTCGGCTGGAGGCCGGCCAGCGTGCGCGCGCTGCTGTCCAAGATCGTCGACGAGCGGCCCGACGGCAAGGGCGGCATGGCGCCGTGCGAGACGTGGGACAACGCCATTCTCGCCTGCGACGTGAAGACGTCCGATCAGCAGTTCCCGATGGTGCTGTCGATGAAGCGTATCGCTCCCGGACACGCGAATACGTGGTTTATCCGCATTCAAGGCACCGAGATGTCCGCCGAATTCACAACCAAAAATCCGAAGCAGGTGGCGTCACTTCCTTACGCGCCCGGCGGGCCGCAGGCCTGGCATGTTGTAGATGCTCCGTACAAGTCGGCCTACGGCACGATTACCGGAGGGATCTTCGAATTCGGCTTCTCCGATTCGATTCTGCAGATGTGGGCGGCGTTCTGCGACGAGGTCGTTCACGGCAGGGAAGGGATGCAGCAGCCGTTCGCATGCGCGCTGCCGGAAGAGGCTGCCGGGAGCCATCGCCTGTTCACCGCCGCGCTCGAATCGCATAAGACGGGCGGGACGGCAGTCGTCGATTGGGGGAACGGGGCGTGAGCAAGCGCCGATCCCCCGCAGCGGAAGGCGAGGTTGTCGTAGCCGGCCATATCTGTCTGGATATGATTCCGGCGATTCGCGGCGCCGAGGCGCCGGCTCGCAGCGTCGGGGAGCTGCTTGTTCCCGGCAAGCTGATCGACGTCGGAGCGGCCGCCCTGTCCACGGGCGGCGCCGTGTCGAATACCGGAATCGCCCTGCATCGGCTTGGCTTTCCTGTGACATTGATGGGCAAGGTCGGAGACGACCTGATCGGCGGCATGATTTTGTCCATTCTTCGCGACAGCGGCGAAATGCTTGCCGAAGGCATGATCGTCGCTCCCGGAGAATCCAGCTCGTATACGATCGTCATCAATCCGCCGGGAGTCGATCGCATCTTCCTGCACTGCACAGGCGCCAACGATACGTTCTCGGCGGACGACGTGCCGGCCGAGAAGCTGGACGGAGTCCGGCTGTTCCATTACGGTTATCCGCCGCTGATGAAGCGGATGTACGAGGAGGACGGGGCCGAACTGGAACGGCTGCTCGCCTTGGCGAAATCGCGGGGGCCGACCGTGTCGCTCGATCTGGCGCGGCCCGATCCCGATTCGCCTGCCGGACGGGCCGACTGGAGGACGATTCTGCGGCGAGCGCTGCCGTACGTGGACATCTTCCTGCCGAGCTTCGAGGAGATTCTGTATATGCTCCAGCCTCAACGTTATCGCGAGCTGTCGGAGCGCAGGGGCTCGGCCGAGCTGCTCGCCTATGCGGACGGACCGCTGCTGGCCGAGCTTGCGGAGGAGCTGCTCGGCATGGGAACGGCGGTCGTCGCGATCAAGCTGGGGGATCGCGGCCTGTACGTGCGTACGACGGGCAGCGCCGAACGACTGCGCGCGATGGGACCAGGCGCGCCGGACGAGAGCTGGCAGGCCCGCGAGCTGTACGCGCCGTGCTTCCGGGTCGAGGTCGAGGGTACGACGGGGGCCGGGGACTGCACGATCGCCGGGTTTCTGGCCGGCTTGCTTCAGGGACTGACGGTCGAGGAGACGGTGCTGGCGGCGGTGGGGACCGGCGCGTTTAACGTGGAACGGGCCGACGCGGTGAGCGGCATTCCGGATTGGGACGGCTTGCAGCGGAGAATCGCCGCCGGCTGGCCGCAGCGGGAGACGGACCTGCCGCTGCCCGGCTGGTCTAGAGAGCCCGCGAGCGGAATCTGGTTCCGCGAAGCCGGAGAATGAGGAGGAGACTATTATGCCGATAAAGCGAAGCGAAGTGAAGAGGGCTCAGGAACGGACGGCGGAGCTGCTGGCTTCTGCCGGCATCGTGTTGACCGATGCCGAACGGGAAAGCATCGAAGTGGCCGGGTTCGGGCTGGACCAGCTGGAGCAGCAGGGGCTGGAGCTGGTGACGTACGTAAACACGGATCGTTACTGCGCCAAGGATCTGGTGCTCTTTCCACGCCAGACGTGCCCGGAGCATCTGCACCCGCCGGTAGGCGGCGAACCGGGCAAAATGGAGACGTTCCGCTGTCGCCGGGGGCTCGTCTACCTGTACGTGGAAGGAGAGCCGGCCGCTTCTCCGCAGGCCGCCGTGCCGGCGGGGAGCGAGCCCTACTACACCGTTTTCCATGAGATCGTGCTTAAGCCGGGCGAGCAGTATACGATTCCGCCCAATACGAAGCATTGGTTCCAGGGGGGGCCGGAAGGCGCGATCGTCTCCGAATTTTCCAGCACAAGCCGGGACGAGTTCGATCTGTTCACCGATCCGAGAATCGAAAGAATGCCCCGCATCGTCGAAGACTGACGGGAGAAGGTGAGGCCGCCATGAGGCTGTATGGCAGACGATGGACGAGAAGGGAAATCGAAGCGCGCCTCGGCAGCGTCGCGCAGATCGGCGGCGTCCGGAGGCTGATGCTGACGGAAGGTAAGGAAGCGGGCACGGAACTGATCGAAGTGCGGACGGGTGCCGGACTGTCGCTTGAGATCGTCCCTTCCAAGGGGATGGACGTCTCGCAGGCCCGGCTCTGGGGAACGCCGATCTCCTGGCAGGCACCGGGCGGCGACGCGCATCCGGCATACTACGAGCCGCAAGGAACGGGCTGGCTGCGCACGGCTTCGGGCGGACTGCTGATGACCTGCGGGCTAACCCACGTCGGTCCCCCTTCGCAGGATGAGACCGGCAGCTACGGTCTGCACGGCCGGGCGCATCATACCCCGGCCCGCAGCGTCGGCATCCGCGAGGAGTGGGTCGGGGACGAGCTGCACTGGAGCGTGTTCGGCGTTGTGGAGGAAACGGCGATCTTCGGAAGCAAGCTGAGGCTGACGAGGGAACTGTCCGGCAAGCTGGGCGACAATCGTATCGAGATACGGGACCGGGTAGAGAATTTCGGCTTTCGGCCCGCCGAGCACATGATGCTCTACCATTTCAATTTCGGATTTCCCCTGCTGGGCGAGCGAACGGAAATCCGTCTTCCCGAGGCCGAGCGCAAAATTCGCGCCGGAGGCTCGGCTCCGATGGACAGCTGCACCTCATGGGAAGCGCCGGATCCCGATGCCGAAGAAACGGTATTTTACCATACCTTGATGCGCGAGGGGATCGGCGAAGACGGCATGGCCGAGGCGAGGATCGTTCAGCCTGATTTTCCGGCGGCTGCGGGCTCGAGGGCGACCGAAGTCGTCCTTCGCTGGTCGGCGGATACGCTGCCGCTGCTCGTCCAGTGGCGGATGCCCGGAGCGGGCGAGCACGTTCTCGGCCTGGAGCCGTCTAATTGCCGTGTCGAAGGGAGAGAGGCGGAGCGTCTCCGCGGGGGGCCGCTCGTTCTTGCGCCCGGTCAATCGGTCGACTATCGCTTGGAGTTGAATGTCGTATAACGGAAAGCGATAATAGAGGCATATCGAATGGGACGATCGGGAGGCCGTGCGGCAATGAAAGGGAATTACTACAGCTTAAATGCAAGGCAGCAGCAGATGCTTGAACAGATTTCCCGCGAGGGCGAGGTTCGGGTGTCGGTCCTGAAGGATACGTACGGCGTTACGGAGATGACGATTCGCCGCGACCTTGAGAAGCTGGAGGAGACCGGAGAGGTCAAGAGAACGTTCGGCGGAGTGATCTTCGTCGGCAGGGACGTGGCGCTCCAGGAGCGGGTCGGCCTGCTGTCGGAGGAGAAGGCGAGAATCGGCCGTCATGCGGCGGCGCTGATCAAGCCGGGGGAATCGGTCTTTATCGACGGAGGCACGACGACTTCCCAGATTGCCCGGTACCTGCCGCACGGAATGAGCATTACCGTCGTGACCAACTCGCTTACCGTCGTATCCGAGCTTTCCGGCAAGCAGATTCCCGTCATGATGACGGGGGGCATGTACTTGGAGGCGACGCATTCCCTCTCCGGGCCGCTTGCGGTGCAGAGCATAGCCGGGATGGCCTTCCACCGCGCCTTCCTCGGCACGACCGGCGTTACCGTAGAGCACGGCTTCAGCAATTCCAACATCTACGAGGCGGAGATTAAGCAGCTTGCCGTCCGCCAGGCTACCGAGACGACGATCGTCGCGGATCGCTCGAAGTTCGGCACGAAGATGCTGATCTCGTTCGCGCCTTTGTCCGGCGTGCAGCGGATCGTCACCGATCGGGAGCCCGACGAGCCGCTTGCGCTCGCTTGCCGGGAATCCGGCGTGCTGCTGGAGGTCGCGGAATAAATCGCTTCAGCTCAGACGGACGTCTTCCTACGGCGCGCTAGCCGGCAGGGAGACGTCTTTTTCAACAAAAACGCGATTCTGAGTCTAGAGGCCGCCGAAGGCGTTTTGGCTTGCATCGCCCGCCGCTGCCGGTTCGGCGAGGACCTTTCTTGGGGGCGATCGAGGGCTAATATCGTATACCGATGTCGCGTTTGTGGATACACAGAGCCGGTGCGATCTGATACCCTGATCTTGTCAAATCCGAATCCTGATAGGTGGAGGGCTAAAGATGAGCAGATTGCGTATCGGCATGATCGGCACGGGCGGAATCGCGGAGTGGCACGGAAGGCAGCTGTTGGAGCTGCCCGAGGTCGAGATTGTCGCGATTACGGACACGAGCGAGGCGAGCAGGGGCAAGTTTGTCGGGAAGTTCGGTTTGCGCGAGGCGGCGCAGTTCGCGGATTATCGCACGATGCTGGAGGAGGCCGAGCTTGACGCCGTCGTCATCTGCTCCCCGCATACGCTGCATTACGAGCAGGCGACGGATGCGCTGAACAAGGGGCTGCACGCGCTGATCGAGAAGCCGATGACTTGCAGCTCCGCGGAAGCCGAACGGCTGATCGAGACGGCGAAGCGATCGGGGAAAATACTGCAGGTGTCGTACCAGCGTCATTTTCAGCCGGAGTTTCTTTATATTAAAGAGGCGATCGAACGCGGCGAGATCGGCAAGCTGACGTCGGTCACCGCTTCGCTGTACCAGGAGTGGAGACAGGGAACTCCCGGCACCTGGAGGCAGAATCCGGCGCTGTCGGGCGGCGGCTTTCTGATGGACTCCGGGAGCCATATTATCGATGTGCTGCTGTGGACGACGGGACTGACGCCGGTCGAGGTCAAGACGCAGATGCACAGGCAGGGCTCTCCGGTGGAGATCGATACATTCACCGCGATCCGCTTTGCGGAGGGCGCGATCGGCGGACTGAACCTGGTCGGCTACGCGCCGTGCTGGCACGAGACGTACGCCTTCTGCGGCGAAGCCGGCGGCATCTTCTACGACAACGGGAAGATCACGCTTCGCCGTCTGCGCCAGGAACCGATCGTTCCCGAGCTTCCGCCGCAGACGACGAACCAGGACAAGAGCTTCGTCGATGCCATTCTGGGCAGACAGGACGTGGCGGTCAGCGGCGAATTCGCCTATCGGGTCGTTAAGCTGTCGGAGATGGTCTATGAAGCGGCGGGCTATTCCCCGGCCGGGGATGCCGACGCAAGCAAGGAGGGGCTAGCATGAATTTATCGATCGGAATGAGAATTCCTCCCCAGATCGGGAAGGAAGGGATCGGCGCCGTTGCCGCATGGGCCGCGCAGGCCGGTCTCGACACGCTGGACGTGCCGGAGCTGACGCCCGAAGTGAAGGAGGCGTGCGAGCGAGCGGGAATCGGAATCGGTTCGGTGGACGCCCGGCAAGTATCGTCTCTGCTCAGCCGTGACGAGGCTCGGCGCGCGGACGCCGCCGCCTCGTTGAAGAAGCAGATGGACGAGATGGCCGCTCTCGGAGGCACGGTGATGTTCATGTGCCTGGTGCCGGAGGACGCGGCGCTTCCCCGCGCCGAGGGCTTCGCGATCTGGAAGGAGATGTTCCCGGATTTGGTGGCCCACGCCGAACGAAGGGGCGTTTATATCGCTATTGAGGGCTGGCCGGGGCCGGCGCCGCACTATCCGACGCTCGGCTGTACGCCGGAGATGTGGCGGGCGATGTTCGAGGCGATCCCGTCCAAGCATTTCGGCCTGAACTACGATCCGTCCCATCTCGTCCGTCTCGGCATCGACTATGTAAGGGCGCTGTCCGAGTTCGGAGAGCGCGTCAACCACTGCCACGGCAAGGATACGGAAATTTTGCACGACGAGCTGTACGAATGCGGGACGCTGCCGGCAACCTTCGGCGCGAAGTATGGCTTCTCGGAAGGCTCGTGGCGCTACACGATCCCGGGTCACGGAGAGGTGGACTGGGGGAAGGTGGCCGTCCGTCTTGAACGGGCGGGCTACCGCGGCGCGATCGGCATCGAACTGGAGGATCACCGCTACTGGGGGACGGCCGAAGCCGAGCGCCAAGGCATCGTGAAGGCGGCCGCCCATTTGGCCAAGTACTTCAAGTAAGCCGGACCGGTATCCGCCATGCCCGTACAGCTCCGGCGCTCGGCGGAGCCGTCACCCGACCGGAACGGGCTGAAGCAGACGATTGGCGCAACGGCGGGACTGGACCCCGGTTGGAACGGAGCGCGGCGCCCGGGGCATCCTATGAGGGCTGTCCCTCAAGTAGGGAGCGTACAAGATACGGTCTTCTGCGGAGGGCAGCCCTGTTCATTTTTTCCCGTATTCGCCGTCATGATGCGGCCGTTTCGAATTTTGCGCGAACGCGAAGCCCCGGACTCGGAATTCTCCCCGTCTCAGGGAGAGAGCGCGACCCGAAATCCGGCGTTGCCGGTGGAGCTGTCCGGGGTGTTGCTGCTTCTCGCCGCAACGCGGTATCGGTTGCAATAAGAACGATGGCATAGATAAGAGCCGCCCCGCATCGAACGTCTGCCTGTAGGCTGCTCGAACCGCGGGTTGTCGCTCGGGGTTGCCCGATGATAGGACGGACTGAACCAATCCGCGCACCATTCCCACACGTTGCCGGACATGTTGTACAAGCCGTAGCCGTTAGGCTTGTACTCATCGACGGGAGCCGTTCCTTCGTAACCATCGCTCGCGTTGTTCTTGACCGGGAATTTTCCCTGCCAGATGTTGCAGCGATGCTCTCCGTCCGGCTTGAGCAGATCTCCCCACGGATACGTTTTGCGCTCCAGGCCTCCCCTTGCGGCATACTCCCATTCCGCTTCGGTCGGCAGGCGCTGCCCGGACCACTTGCAATAAGCTTCCGCGTCGTGCCACGAGACGTGGACGACCGGATGGTTCATTCGATCCTTAATGTCGGAGTCCGGGCCTTCGGGCTTCGCCCAGTAGGCGCCGTTCACGGCGTACCACCAGGGCGCCTCCTGCGGCGCGCCGGACACCAGACGCTTCGTCTCATCGGAGACGAACAGATGGAAGACGTACGACCAGCCGAAACGCTCGGCTTCGGTCACGTAGCCCGTCTCCTCCGCAAACTGCCGGAACTGCGCGTTCGTTACGGCATACGGCGAGATATAGAAAGGATCGACGCTCACGAGACGCTCCGGTCCTTCCCCGTCCGAAGGAAACCCTTCGCGGGAGTTCGTTCCCATGACGAATTCGCCGCCCGGCAGCCAAAGGAGCCCCTCTTCGGGGTTTTGCGAGGCGATGGCGGAGATCGGCTGTGAGTCGGTCGGCGGCGCTGCGGGCTCGGCCGGAGCGGGGCCTTCGCTCCGACGGGCCGCGCAGCAAGCTTTAATCGGCTGTTGTTCCAATTCCAATCGGATCAGTTCCTTTCGTGAGTTCTGGAATGCGGCGGCTTATCCGTATACCGCGATCCCGACGAGCCCGGAAAGCAGCACGACGGTAAATGGATGCTTGTGCAAATAAACGAGAGCGAACAGCGACCCGGCGAAGATCAAAATCTGGCTCCACGTCCGCCAATCGAACGTCGTCGTCATACCGGAATTCTGAGCGAAGACGATCGCGGCGTAGACGATCATGCCGGCCACTACCGGACGCAGGCCGAAGAAGGACGACTTCACCAGCCGATTGTCGCGGTAGCGCATCAGAAGCTTGCCCGCAGCGAGAATCAAGGCCAGAGAAGGAAGGATCATCGCCAGAGAAGCGACGACCGCGCCGATTGGTCCGGCCTGATGGTAGCCGACGGCTACCGCGATATTGGTCGCGATCGGTCCGGGAGACATGCCGGCGACGGCGACGATGTCCGCCAGCTGGGCCGGGTCCATCCACTGGTGGCGATGGATCACTTCTTCCCGGATGAGCGGAATCATGGCGTAGCCGCCTCCGAAGGAGACGAGACCGACCATGAAAAACGTCAAGAACAAATCGATAAGCATACCCATTCCCCATTATCGTCGAGTTTAGATCATGTAGTCGTAGACGGGTTCCTTCTCCTCGAGCTTTGTTTTTCTGCCCAGCAGCGCCCGGACCTTCACGACGACGACGCCCGCAAGCGCGCCGAAGACGATCAGCCAGGCCGGATGCAGGAAGCTTTCTCCGAAAATCAGCAGACAGACGGCGATGGCCGCCAGCGAACCGGAGGCGAAATCGACAACGGCGGTCTTCCCGATCTTGATCGCGGCATAGACGATCATGGCTACGACTGTCGCTCGAATGGACAGGAAGGCGGCTTCGATCTTCGGGTTGTCCTTTAGTTGAATGTACACGAGTGAGAGGCCGATCATCAAGGCGAACGTAGGCAGGAAAATGCCGAGCAGCGCGGACAGCGCGCCGCCGACGCCGGCAATCCGATACCCGATGAGCGTGGCGGAGTTCACCGCGACCGCTCCGGGAACGGAGCCGGATACCGCTACGATGTCGGCCACCTCCTCGCTCTGCAGCCATTTGCGTTTTTCCACGATTTCCTTTTCGATGACCGGAATGAGAGCATAGCCCCCGCCGAACGTAAAAGGTCCCATTTTCAAAAAGGTTGCGAACAGCGAGCCGATAAGCTTCCAGTTGGCACTCATAAGGGACCCTCCTTTCATTTCTCCTCTAGTATATCATCTTTATTTCATTTTGGAATTAAGTTTAAGGAATTTTGAACTATAACGTCTTTTTATACGGTGTATTGATTTTACTTAATTCCATATTAATCTAAAGTTGTGGAGGGGAGAATGGGCTATAGTAGTCTGGGAAACAGAAATAAGGTATAATGGTTTAATAGATTTCCAATGCGGTTACTTGGTGATTCAGGAAGTATAAAAATCGCTATCCTGATCTGAATCACCTCCGACAAAAACGCGATTCCGCGTCTAGAGAACGCCGAGGGCGTTTTTGCTTGGATAAGCGAGGAAGGATCGTGACTATGCAGCGAAGCGGCGGCTTGCCGACGCCTAAACGGCTTGTATATTCCCATATCGCGGAGCAGGGCGCCGTCTCCAAGGCCGAGCTGCTCGCCCGTTATGCGATGACCAGCAGCACGATGACCCGTCTGCTGGAGGAGATGATGGAGGAGAAGCTGATCCTGGCCTCGGGGCTTGGGCCGTCCAGCGGCGGAAGAAGGCCGATTCTGTACGAGACCAACCCGGAATTCGGTTATTTCTTCGGCCTGGAGATTTCCCGCTTTTCCTCCTCTCTCGGTTTTTTCGACGTGCGGATGAATCCGATGTCGTTTACGCGCTGGCGCATGGACGAGGCGATGACGCCGGAGCGCGTCGTCGAACATGTGGCCGCGAATATGAAGGCCATTCTGAACGATCACAAGATCGAACCCGCCCAGGTCGTCGGGGTCGGGATCGGCGCCGTTGGCCCGCTGGACCGGGAGAGCGGGGTTATTGTGAAGCCGCGGTATTTCCCTTCGCCGGGATGGGTGGACGTGCCGATCTGCCGAATGATCGAAGAGAGAACCGGGTTTCGCGCGGAGCTGGAGAACGGAGCCAACGCCGCTTTAATGGGAGAGCAGTGGGCGATGCGCCATGCCCGACCGAGGCATATGCTGTATGTGCACGCCGGCGTCGGCCTGCGCTCGGCCATGATGTCCAACGGGGAGATTATCCACGGATCGTTGGACATGGAGGGCGCGATTGGCCAGATGATCATCCAGACGGACGGGCCAAGGCTGAGCGACGACGGCAATTTCGGCGCGCTCGAGGCGTTCGTGTCCGTGCAGGCGCTGGAAAGGCTGGCGCAATCCCGGGCGAAGATCAGCGGAGCGGGATGGGCGGACAAGCTGCGGATCGCGCCCGACAAAATCGGCTACGAGCTTCTGCTGCAGGAGCTCCGGCAGAACAATGCGGACGTCGAGGAGCTGTTCAGGCAAGCCGCCTCCTATCTGGGGATCGGACTGGCCAATATGATCAATATGCTGCATCCCGAGACGGTCGTTCTCGGCGGAGCGCTGATCAATTCGCACGACCGCTTCTACGAGACGGCGATCGGCGTGGCGCGCAAAAACGTCTACTACTATCCGGAGTACGAGCCTGCGTTCACCAAGGGCGAGTTGCGGGAGGACGCGGTCGCGACCGGCGCCGCGCTTATGGTATGGAAGAGAATGCCGATCTGAGGCTTGATGTGGTAACATGTGGAGGAAGACGTTATATACTCCATCTAAGCCGAAAGGAATGTTCTGTCCATGCCTTTAGTCGACATGCCGCTTGAGAAACTGAAAGAGTATTCCGGCACCAATCCCCGCCCGGCCGATTTCGACGCCTATTGGGAGAGAGCGCTTGTAGAGATGCGGGCCGCAGACGCTCAGGTCGAGCTCGTGCCCAGCGCGTTCCAGACGCCGTCGGCGGAATGCTTCGATCTGTATTTCACGGGCGTCCGCGGCGCGCGCATCCATGCGAAGTACGTGCGCCCGCGCCATGCGGCCGAGCCTCACCCCGCAGTCGTGCTGTTTCACGGATATACCGGACATGCTGGCGATTGGTCCGATAAGCTTGCTTACGCTTCGCTCGGGTTTTCCGTTCTGGCGATGGATTGCCGCGGACAGGGCGGTTCCTCCGAGGACGTCGGGGGCGTCAAGGGCACCACTCATCAAGGCCACATTATTCGCGGGCTGAGCGACCACGAGGATCACTTGCTTTTCCGCCACATTTTCCTGGATGCCGCCCAGCTGGCCGGCATTGCGATGGAGCTGCCCGAAGTCGATCCGGAGCGCGTATACGCGGCGGGCGGATCCCAGGGCGGCGCGTTGACGATCGCTTGCGCGGCTCTGGAGCCGAGAGTGAAGAAGCTGGCTCCGATCTTCCCGTTCCTGTGCGATTACAAGCGGACGTGGGAGATGGACTTGGCGAAGGACGCTTACCAGGAGCTGAGGACGTACTTCCGCCACTTCGATCCGCTGCACGAACGCGAGGACGAAATTTTCACCAAGCTCGGCTACATCGACCTGCAGTTTCTGGCGAACCGTATCCGCGGCGAGGTGCTGATGTTCGTCGGACTGATGGACACCGTATGCCCGCCGTCCACGCAGTTCGCGGCCTATAACAAAATAATCGCTCCGAAGCGGCTGGTCATCTATCCGGATTTCGGCCACGAGCATCTGCCAGGCTCGACGGATCAGACGATCCGCTTTTTACTGGGCGATCAATAAGGCCCCGCGCACTTCGAGGGCTTCTTCCTGCATGGCCCGCGGCTGACGGAATAAAGCGAGAATCGGTCACTTTCCCCCGGGATTAGATCATCGCCAAAGCGCGGCCGGTGCCTTAAGCTGGAGATGGGACATCCATGCAGTTCGCAAAGCGGGGGGAATGGAATGTACGAAAGATTGGTCGTGGACGACGAGCTGCGGGCAAGCGTCGGCATCCGAAGCTTCCTGCTTGCTTCGGATCTGAACATCGCCGCCGTCGAAACCGCGCTGAACGGGTTCGAAGCTATCGACTATTTGCGAATGGATGCCCGGCGCATCGAGCTTACGCCGGCGAGAAAGAGCTGAGCGAACGGGACGCGGAAAGGTCCGAATCGTTCGTGCCGCTTACGGCGCTCCCGCGAGGCGGTGCAACCTTCCTGGCCGAAGGTTCGTCTGATGGACAGTAGGGTTCGCCTGACACGGGGAGGTCAAGAAATGAAAATGATGGTTCTCATTTTACTGGCGGCGCTGCTAAGCGGCTGCGGGGCGCGTTCGCCGGTTTTCGAGCCTGGAGCTGCGCCTTCAGCCGACGCCGCGCCATCGCCGTCGCCGTCGTTGGTAGCGCCCGACGCTCCGGCTTCGTCATCGGCTCGGCTGGAAGCGATCCAGGACCGGTTGACCGGGCAATGGGAGTTGCTCAAGGAGAAGCATGCTCTCGCGCTGCAATTCGTTTATTCGACCGACGACGGAATCGTCATAGAAGTCCGTCCTTACGGAAATGTGGAGAAGAGCCCAAGCGAGGAAGAGCTCGAAGCGTTCAAGGCGAGTCTGTTCGAGTTGGCCGGAGAGACGTTCCCGGTGCAGATTTCCGTACGGGACTGCTGCGAGGTCGAGCCTCATGTGACCGGCAAGATCACATCCGTCGAAGATCAGCGGGTATTAATTGTCAACGAGAGCAAGAAAATCGGCAGCTCGGACATGCCCGAAGCGTATTGGGTCGGCTTGACGGCGGACGGGCAATTGCTCGCGGCTGACGAACAGACGGTGCTCGAGGTGGACAAGTCGCTCGTAGGCCGGGAGGCGAAAGCCTGGACGACGGGGCTGGTCAACGAGTCCTACCCGGCGCAGACGAGCGCCATCCGGATTATCGTCGAATAGGGCAGAGGCTGTCGCCGAAGCAGGTCTGCCCGCTTGAAGGAAATCGGCAAAAGAAAGGGCGGTGCAGTTCAGGTGGGGTATCCTGCACCGCCATTCCTGGTTTTTGATCGCTTGCTTGAGCCATTTGTGGGCAAGCGAAAGCCGCCCGACCTCGAGGCTCGCCTTTGGCAAGCCTCGAAGCGGAAAACGCCGAAATCCCCACGCTCCCCGATTCAATCATTCATCGAACCGACAGCGCGCCCTTCCCCGATCCTGAGCTTCTCGCGGACTTGCCGCTTGTAACGCAGATCCTTCAGACTCACCTGATTTCTCTTTGGCTTTCGTACAACCTTCCTTTAACGGGCATCCTTCGCCACTTTCGAGTCCGCCTCTTGCTTCTCCTAGATGTAAGGCAAGACGATGCGCTTTACCCGCTCGAGTCCCTCCCACATCTCGCCGGGACCGTCGTAGATCAGGACGTAGGCGCCGTCGTAGCCCGGCTTTCGAACGGCTTCGAGGCAGCGGACCAGCTCGGCCTCGTCCGGCGCGCCGTACTCGTCGTAGGCGGGCTTGACGTGCACGGACAGACTGCGCGGCACGGTCATGGCGATCTCGTCGTACTTGGCTTCGCCTTGATAATTGCCGAAATCCGTAATCATGCCGATGCCGCCTGCCGAGTCCAGCAGCTTCAGGCAGCTTGCGGCGGTGGAGGCTAGCGGCTTGAAGTTCTCCGTCACGACGCGAACCCCCTGATCGGAGGCGTACGCGGCTAGCTCGCGCAGCGTTCGTCCCGCCCTCCGGATCGCCTCTTCGTCGGTCGGAGGCGCTTCTCCCGCGATCAGGCGCACCCGCTTCGCCCCGCAGCGGGAGGCGACGTCGATCCAGTCGCGGTACAGCTTGCCGTCGGCGGCTTGCCGGATTTCATCCGTCGTCGAGGGGTCGCCGTAATCGAGCAGCAGCGTATCGAAGATAACGTCGGCTTCGGCGAACGCCCTTCGCAGCCGATCCAGATAAGCGTCCTCTGTCGAAGGAAAGTGGAAATGGCACACCTCCAACGCGGCATAGCCTCGGCGGGCGGCTTCTCCAGGCAACTCGAGAAGCGTATGAACCTCCGGCTGGCTCTGCTCGTGCGTGCGGTGTGCGCCGGCTTCGGCGTCCCAGGACGTCCAGCGGAGAGGGCCTAGCAGACGGTGCAGGCTCCACGTGCTGACGGAAAGATAGGACATGCGAACACTCCTTCATAAGGGTAGGTTGGGAATCCTACCTCATCCTAGCTCTTTTTTTCGGCTCTCTCCAATGGGGGATTGTGGCGAGATTGTCTCGTATTTTGGTATCGGAGAGCGGCGGAGTCTGCGAAAAACCCCGAACAGCTTATTGAAATTATGGCCGCTTTCGTCCACAATGGATGAAGAATGTCAGGGCAGTTCATTTTAGCGTCAAGGAGAGAAACGCAATTATGAAGTATATCAGCACGAGAGGGAAAGTCGCGCCGATCGGCTTTATCGATATGTTCCTGATGGGGCTGGGCGAAGACGGCGGACTCATCGTACCCGAGACGATTCCGGCTGTCGGCGCGGAGCAGCTGCGCGCCTGGTCGGGCTTGTCCTTCCAAGAGCTTATGCTGAACGTCTTTTCTTTATATACGAACGACGAAATTCCGGAAGCGGACCTGCGAGGGCTGATCGAGGCCAGCTATGCCGGATTTACGAGTCCCGACGTGCTGCCGTTGACGAGAATCAACGAGGAGCTTAGCGTCATGGAGCTGTTCCACGGGCCGACGTTCGCGTTCAAGGACGTCGCGCTCCAGTTCATGGGCAATCTGTACGCTTACGTGGCGAAGAAGCGCGGCGAGGTCATCAACATTCTCGGAGCGACGTCGGGCGATACGGGGGCTTCGGCGATCAGCAGCGTGCGCGGCAAGGAAGGGATTCAGATTTGCATCCTGCATCCGAACGGCAAGGTGAGCCGGGTGCAGGAGCTGCAGATGACGACGGTGCAGGACGACAACGTGCTGAATTTGTCGGTTAACGGCAACTTCGACGACTGCCAGCAGATTATCAAGGAGCTGTTCGCGGACGTTTCCTTTAAGACCAAGTACCATCTGCGGGCGATCAATTCCATTAATTTCGTGCGCATTTTGGCCCAGTCCGTGTATTATGTCTACGCCTACTTGAAGCTGCCGGAGGAAGCGCGGTCCGGCGTCGTCAACGTCAGCGTTCCGACCGGCAACTTCGGCAACATTTTCTCCGGCTATCTGGCTCGGAAGATGGGCGTGCCGATCAAGCAGCTCGTGCTGGCGACGAACGAGAACAATATCCTGGAGCGTTTTGTCCGCGAGGGAGTCTACAAGCCGGAAGGCTTCCGCAGCACGCACAGCCCGTCGATGGATATTCAGATCGCGAGCAATTTCGAGCGATACTTGTACTATTTCCTGGGAGAGGACTCCGTCGAGGTGGCGGCTCGCATGGAACGGTTCAAGGCGGAGGGCCAGCTGACGTTCAGCGCCGAAGAGGTCGCCCGCATCCAGCGCGACTTGTCGGCTTACAGCGTCGGCAACGAGGAGTGTCTGGAGACGATCCGCAAGTACGAGGAGCGGCACGGCTACCTGCTGGACCCTCATTCGGCTTGCGGCGTAGCGGCCTTCGAGCGCGCAGGCAACAAAGGAGACGGCGCGTTCGTGGCGCTGGCGACGGCTCACCCCGCGAAGTTCGACGAAGCGATCCGGCTTGTCGGCATCGAACAGAAGTTTCCGGAGCGGATCTCCGAGCTGTTCGACAAGCCGCAGCGGCAGGTCGTCGTCGACAATTCGAAGGAAGCGGTCGCAGCGCAATTGAAGAGCTTCTATCGGCAGACAAACGGCTAAACATGATCGAAACGGGGGAGAAGGGTTTGCTTATCGGCGCAGTAGAAGCAGGCGGCACGAAGTTCGTGTGCGGAATCGGGAATGAAAAAGGGGAGGTGCTCGATCGGATCAGCTTTCCGACCGAGCAGCCGGAGAAGACGCTCGCACAGGTGATCTCTTATTTCCGGGACAAGCAGGTCGCGTCGATCGGCATCGGATCGTTCGGTCCGATTAATATCGACCGCGCAAGTCCGCAGTACGGCTATGTGACGACGACGCCCAAGCCGGGCTGGTCGAACTATCCGGTGCTGCCGGAGCTGAAGAAGGCGCTCGACGTGCCGATCGGCTGGGATACGGACGTGAACGCGGCCGCGCTCGGAGAAGCGACATGGGGCGCCGCGAAAGGACTGGACAGCTGTCTCTATTACACGATCGGCACAGGCGTCGGCGTAGGCGTCTACGCCGAAGGCAGGATGGTGCACGGACTCGTGCATCCCGAAGGCGGCCACGTGCTGACGAGACGTCATCCGGACGATACGTACGAAGGCCGGTGTCCTTACCATGGCGATTGCCTGGAAGGCATGGCGGCCGGCCCCGCTCTGGAGGGCAGATGGAAGGTGAAGGGCAGCGAGCTGCCGGCCGACCATCCGGCTTGGGAGATGGAGGCGTTCTATATCGGACAGGCGCTCGTGAGCGCGATTCTGCTGCTGTCGCCGAAGAAAATCATCCTGGGCGGCGGCGTGATGCACCAGTTGCAGCTGTTCCCGCTAATCCGGGAGCAGGTGCGCAGCGGCTTGAACGGCTACGTCGCATCTCCCGCGCTGGAGCCGGGCGGCATCGATGACTATATCGTGCCTCCGGGTCTCGGCGACAACGCCGGCCTCTGCGGTTCCATCGCGCTTGGCCTGCGTGTGTACGAGGAGTCGCGGTAAGGCGAGCATGACGGAGGGCTGCCTCCAAAGCGAAAGCTTTGGGGGCAGTTTTTTGTTCTGCGGATACCCCGTTAACTCATACGACATCAGGGCCAAGAGGACGGTCTTCGCAAGGCGGGTGGTGGTCTCTAAGAGTCCGGCAGGCCGTAACGCGTGGGGTCGAGGCGAATGGCGGCTTCTTGCGGTCCGGCAGGCTGTAATGCGGGCGGGGGTCTGTAACGGTCAGGTGCCGGGAAACAATGCTTGCTTCTTCTGTGTCACATTTGAGTTACTCTAGCTGCTGTAATATAGAGGGAAAATGAATGAAGAACTTTTTTTGTGTAATTAAACTTGACATAAGTTGGCGATCTGCTCCGTATAGATGGGTATAGCTCATACAGGAGGTAGATAAGGATGATGTCGTCTCGTCTGTTTCGCCGAATTTCGGTTGCGTTTCTGGCGTTGTGCGTTCTGGCAATCGGCATGAATACGGCATTGGCCGCTGAGGCTTCGACCGCTCCGGATGCGTCCGCTTCTACGTCGAACATTCCGCCGGTGCCCTTCGCATTCCGCTCTTCCCCGCTTCCCAACGTCTTGGTGATCGCCACCGGAGGCACGCTGGCGGGGAAGGCGGCCGACGCTACGAGCTTCCAGAACTACAGGGCGGGAACCTATCTCATGGAAGACCTCGTGAAGCAGCTTCCGGATAAAGACAAAATCGCGGACGTGTCGGTGTACCAATTCGGCAACAAAGGCTCCGGCGGCTATGCCGTTGCCGAACTGTACGATCTGTCCTTGGCCGTCGATCAGGCTCTGGAGCTGTACGACGGAGTTGTCGTGACGACGGGGACCGACACGATGGAGGAGATCGGGTATTTCCTCGACCTGACGGTGCAGAGCGAGAAGCCGGTCGTCATTACGGGAGCGATGCGGCCATGGGACGTGATCGGCACGGACGCGCCGGCTAACCTGTATAACGCGATCAAGCTTGCGGGCAGCGGCAAGACGACCTGGTTCGGTACCGTACTGATGCTCAACGATACGATTCATGCGGCGCGAGATGTCACGAAATCGAACGCGCACCGGATGGATACGTTCGAGACGCCGATTCTGGGAGCTCTCGGGTACATCGACGAGGAGGAAATCCGCATTTACCGCGCGCCGGCGCGGGTATTGAAGGCGGATCAAGAGGGATGGAGGACTCCGTTCGATCTGAAGAAGATCGGGAAAAAGGATTTGCCGCTTGTAGGCATCGCCTACAACGGCCAGGAGATGAGCGGCGGTTCCATCCGCGGCCTTGTGGCGGAAGGAGCCAAGGGCATCGTTACTGCCGGCACCGGAGCGGGCGGCATCTCGTCTCGGATGAGCGATGCCCGCAAGGAGGCGATCGCCCAAGGCGTCATCTTCGTGACGACGACCCGAACGGGCTCCGGCACGATGTACGGAGGCGGCGAAGGGATCATCGCCGGCGACAGCCTCAACGCTCAGCACGCGCGTATTCTGCTGATACTTGCTCTGGCCTTCTCCGACGACTTCGATACCATTAAAGAGTGGTTCGAGACGGTCGGCAGGCAGGACATCGACGGCTCCCAGCTGGCCTCGTAAGTCTTAAACCGGCCTAGCGGCTTCTGAGGTCATCGTGTCGCCTAGAGGCGGTCTCCTGCAAGCGGTCGAGTGGTCGGCTCTTGCTGGGAGGCGGCCTTTTGGCGACGTTCCGGCGGACGAAGTTCGACGAGAGTATGACATTACGCGAAATAGGGAAATCCTATTGACAATTTCCTCCTAATCGTCCATCATTAATATATGATCAATTATTCATATATTAATGAATTGAGGGATACAGATGTCCAAGACACATTCTCATCCGGACCGCGTCTCTCTGCAGCCTCAAGGACACGCTCACGATCATAGCGACAGTCACGGGCGCAAGCACGGCGGCGGTTCTGGTCACGGTCACGAGCACCACCATCATCAAGACGGCGGTTCTGGTCACAGTCACGAGCACCACCACCATCATCACGGAATCGGAGGGCACCATCACCACCTCGACGGCAACCGCGACGGGAATAAAAAAGGGTTAATGATCGCGTTGATCATTACGGCGGGCATCATGGTGCTGGAGTTCGTCGGCGGGCTGGTCACGAACAGCCTGGCGCTCCTCTCGGATTCCGGCCATATGCTGAGCGACGCAAGCGCGCTGGCGCTCAGTCTGGTCGCTTTCTGGTTCGCGGCCAGGCCCGCTTCGCCGAACAAGACGTACGGCTTTTACCGGTTTGAAATTTTGGCCGCGCTGTTTAACGGCGTCACGCTGTTCGTCATCGCCGGATTCATCCTGTGGGAGGCCTACGAGCGCTTCTTCTCCCCTCCCGAAGTGTCGAGCCTGTCCATGCTGCTGATCGCCTCCGTAGGCCTTGTCGCCAACCTGCTGAGCGCTTACGCGCTCATGCGCAAAGGCGACGTCAAGAACAACTTGAACCTGAGAAGCGCCTACCTGCACGTGTTGGGCGATGCGCTGGGCTCCGTCGGCGCCATCGTGGCGGGGATCGTCATGCTCGCTTTCGGCTGGTACGTCGCCGACCCGATCATCAGCGTGCTCGTGTCGCTGCTCATCCTGAAAAGCGCCTGGGGCGTCATTAAGCACACCGTTCACATCCTGATGGAGGGAACTCCGATGACGGTCGACCAAGTCGCGGTAAAAGCCGCATTAACCGATATCGACGGCGTTCTCGACGTTCACGATCTGCATATCTGGACGATTACGTCGGGAATGGATTCGCTTAGCTGTCATCTGCGCGTCGAGGACGGGGCGGATCAGCAGGACGTTCTGCAGCAGGCGATTCGGACGATCGAGGACAAGTTCAAAATTCAGCACGCCACGATCCAGATCGAGACGGCCGCGATTCGCCATGTGGAGTTGAAGGTGTAGGAGCTGCGGCGGGCGAAAAAGGCCAGGCAAGCGAGGAGGGAAAGGTCAGGCAAAACGAGGAAAAGCAGCAAGGCGAGGCGAGGTAAATCGAGGCCGGACAAACGAGGAAGGCAAAGCGAGGCCAGGCAAGGCAAAGGGAGCATCGCGAGAACGGGCGGCCGGGAAGCGGCGTTCCGAAGGCCCTTGATCGGGGAGAGGGCCCAAATTAACGATTTCTAACCGTTTTCTAAGAAACGCTTAGAATCCCTGTAATCGCGGCTGCCGTTCTCTTCTTGGAAGGAAATAGGAGAAACCGGATATGTTATAGTTAATCCCGACAACATCGGTTCGAATGCAACCGGAAGAAGCCGGGAGGATTTACTGCAACTATGAACAACAAGCTTGCGATCAAGTTATGCCTTGCTTGCGGTCTGGCCGCTGCGGGACTGTTCGGCGCAATGCTAGGCTCGCCTTCTCAAGCCAGCGCTGCGACGCCCGAAGCGTTGAGCCTGGTGGCATATGGAAAAGATTACATCGGCACGCCTTATCGATATGGGGCTGCGGCGGGCAAGACCACGGCCTTCGATTGTTCTTCCTATGTACAATACGTATTCGAACAGGCGGGAGTCTCTCTGCCTCGCACCTCCGCGGCTCAAGCGACCGCCGGAGAGAAGGTCGACAAGGCGTACTTGAGCGTAGGCGATCTGGTGTTCTTCAAGACCGGGGGAAGCGGGATCAGCCACGTCGGCATCTACGCCGGCGACGGCAAAATGCTCCACGCCAGCAGCAGTCAGGGCGTCACGCTGTCGAGCATGAACACGAATTATTGGACGAAGGCCTACGTGACAGCGCGCAGAGTGCTATAATATGGAAGCTGAACGGAGCCATCCCGCGAGGGGTGGTTTTTCTGTTCGTGATTCCGAAAGTATAAAATAACGCTCTCCTTCTCTGAATCCCCTCCGACAAAAACGCAATTCTGCGTCTAGAGGACGCCGAAGGCGTTTTTGCTTGCTTGAACCGACAAACTCACTGACGCAGAAGGCGAGAAAAAGGTTGCACGAGCGCCCGGATTGTCGAATTTTTATCTGAACTTAAGGTTCCGTTTATCGTAACCATACATAATTTCGTATATAATTGACTAGGTTGAAACCTTTTTGTCGGTATATCGTAAAAGTAGGTAGTCGAGGGATGAGAGATTCCTAGAATCCGTTCCCGCCGCAATTAGCCGAATTGAGTTGAAGGGAGACCCTGCTTGACATGACGATTTCGCTTGTGAAAGGACAGAAAGTAGACCTTACGAAGGGGAATGCCGGACTCAGCAAGATTACGGTAGGTCTGGGATGGGACCCGGTCGAGAAGAGAGGCTTCTTCGGCTCGAAGAAAGTGGACATCGACTGCGACGCTTCGGCGCTGCTGCTCGACGAGAACGGCAAGCTTCGCGACAAGAACCTCGTATGCTTCTACAATCTGAAGAGCCCGGACGGGTCGGTCGTTCATTCCGGCGATAACCTTACCGGTGAGGGAGACGGAGACGACGAGCAGATCCATATCGATCTCGCGCGCGTTCCCGCTAGCATTCACAGAATTCTCGTTGTCGTTAACATCTACGACTGCGTTAACCGCAAGCAGGATTTCGGAATGATCTCCTCCGCTTACATTCGCGTGTTGAATCAGGCCAATCAGCAGGAGCTTATCCGGTTCAACCTGACCGACAACTACGCGGGCAAGACCGCGCTGATCGTCGGGGAAATCTACCGCCACAGCGGGGAATGGAAGTTTAACGCGATCGGCGAAGGCTCGTTCGCCGCGCATGTCGACTTGTTGGCAAGAGAATATCAATAATAAATCCAATTCAAGAAAAGAGGTCATTACACATGTCCATCAGCTTATCCAAAGGTCAAAAAATCGATCTCACGAAAACGAATCCGGGTCTGACGAAAGTATTGGTAGGCCTCGGCTGGGACACGAATAAGTACGACGGAGGCAAAGACTTCGACCTCGACGCTTCGGCCTTCCTGCTGAACGGCGCCGGCAAGGCGGCTTCCGACAAGGATTTCATTTTCTACAACAACCTGAAGAGCTCCAACGGCGCTGTCGAGCACACGGGGGACAACCTGACGGGCGAAGGCGACGGAGACGACGAGCAAATCAAAGTGAACCTGTCTACGGTGCCTGCCGAAGTGGAAAAAATTTCGTTCTGCATCACGATCCACGAAGCGGCTGAAAGAGGACAAAATTTCGGCCAAGTCACGAACGCGTTCGTACGCATCGTGAACGAGGATACCGGAGCGGAGCTGCTCCGTTACGATCTGGGAGAGGACTTCTCGGTCGAGACGGCTGTCGTCGTAGGCGAGATCTACCGCCACAGCGGCGAATGGAAATTCAACGCGGTAGGCAGCGGCTATAAAGACGGCCTGGCCGGCTTGGTTAAAGATTTCGGCTTGATGTAAGGCTGTAGTACCCGGTTACGGGACCGCTGTTCAATCGGATCGCGGTCCCTTTCCAATTAACGAGGAGGTAAAACGGAGATGGCGGTGAATTTGTCCAAAGGCCAGAAGGTCGACTTGACGAAGTCCAATCCCGGGCTGACGAAGGTCAAAATCGGACTGGGCTGGGATACGAACAAGTATGACGGGGGCAGCGCCTTTGATCTGGACGCTTCGGCCTTCTGCTTAAACGGTTCGGGCAAGGTCAGCTCGGACAACGATTTTATTTTCTACAACAACAGAAGCAATTCGAACGGCTCCATTGTGCTGTCGGGGGACAATCAGACCGGCGAAGGAGACGGAGACGACGAGTCGCTCGTCATCGAGCTCGCCCAAGTGCCGGCGGACGTTCAGAAGATCGCGTTCTGCATTACGATCCACGATGCGGCGGGACGCAACCAGAATTTCGGTCAAGTGGCCAACTCCTTCGCACGCGTCGTTAACGAGGCGACGAACGAAGAGCTGATCCGCTACGATCTCGGAGAGGACTTCTCGATCGAGACGGCGGTCGTCGTCGCCGAGCTCTACCGGCATAACGGCGAATGGAAATTCAGCGCCGTCGGCAGCGGATACCGCGACGGCTTGGCCGGACTGTGTCGGGATTTCGGAGTTCAGGTATAGGAGGAATCAGGATGACCATCAGCTTATCCAAGGGACAAAGAATCGATCTGACTAAAACGAATCCGGGCCTGGTGAAGGCAATCATCGGACTGGGCTGGGATACGAACAAGTATACCGGGGGAGACGACTTCGACCTGGACGCTTCGGCTTTCCTGCTTCATGCCAACGGCAAGGCGAACGGCATCGAAGATTTCGTTTTCTACAACAATTTAAGCGCCTACGGCGGCGCCGTCGTTCATACCGGGGACAACCGGGACGGACAGGGCGACGGAGACGACGAGCAGATCAAGCTCGATTTTACGAAAATACCGAATCATATTCAGCGTATCGGCATTACCGTCACGATCCACGACGCGCAGAGCCGCAGCCAGAACTTCGGACAGGTCTCGAACGCGTTCGTGCGCCTGGTGGACGAGCAGACGGGAAGCGAAATTCTTCGCTACGATCTGGGTGAAGATTTCTCGATCGAGACGGCAGTCGTGGTGTGCGAGCTGTACCGGCACGGCGCCGACTGGAAATTCCAAGCGGTAGGCGCGGGATTCTCCGGAGGCTTGGCCGCTCTTGCGAACAACTATGGCTTGGACGCCAAGTAAGAGATCACTTAACGGAGGATTCGCTGCGCATGTCTCAGAAGATAATTAAAGGCCAGAAAGCCGACATCACGAAGAACACGCCGGTGTCGCGCATCGTTGTCGGGATGGGCTGGGGAGCCAGCGCCGGCGTTGATTTGGACTTCTCGGTGTTCGCATTGCAGGCAAGCGGGAAGGTGCGCTCGGATCAGGATTTGATCTTCTACTCAAATCCGACGGGAGCCGGCGGCTCGATCCGCATTCTCGGGCAGGAGAAGAAAGCCTACGGCGGTCAGACGGACCAGGAGCAGGCAAGCATCGACTTGAGAGGCGTGCCGCAGGAGCTGGAGAAAATTCCGTTTACGTTGACGATCTACGAGGGGGACGCCCGCCGGCAAAACTTTTCTCTCGTCAAGGACGCGTATTTGCGGGTGATCGACGAGGCGACGGGGAACGAGCTGCTTCGGTACGAGCTTGGCAACCACTTTCCTGTCGAAACGGCGATCGTCGTCGGAGAATTATATAGATACAACGGGGAGTGGAAGTTCAACGCGATCGGCTCGGGCTATTCCGGAGGCTTGGCTGCGCTATGCGGAAGCTTTGGCGTAGTCGTCCGGGAGGAACCGCCGGCGGCTCCGCCGCCGACGCCGAAGCCGGAGCCTGCCAAGCCTCCGGTCGGACAAGCTTCTCCTCCGTCCCCGCCGCCGGCGGCTCCGTCCATTCGGCTGGACAAGATCGAGCTGAAGAAAAAAGGCGACGTCATCAATCTGGAGAAAAAGTCGGGCACGCTGGGCGAGATTCTTGTCAATCTGAACTGGAATCGCAAGAAGACCGGCGGCGGCTTCTTCAAGGCGGCGTCCGGCATCGATCTCGATCTCGGCTGCCTTTATGAATTAAAGGACGGGTCCAAGGGCGGCGTGCAGGCGCTGGGCAACGCCTTCGGAGATTATCATCGTCCGCCTTACGTGTCGCTCGACGGGGACGACCGCACCGGCGCGCTGGAGGGCGGAGAGAATCTGCGAATTAACGGAGCCAAGGTGACGGAGATCGAACGCATCGTGATCTACGCCTTCATCTATTCCGGCGTGACCAACTGGTCGCAGGCGGACGGAGTCGTCACCGTCAAGTATCCCGGAGGGCCGGATATTATTGTGCGGATGGACGAGTACAACAACAGCAAGGGCTTATGCGCGATCGCGATGATTCGCAACGTGAACAATCAGACGTTCAGCGTCGAGCGGCTCGTGCAGTTTTTTGACGATCAGCAGAAGCTGGATGTCGCCTACAATTGGGGATTGCGCTGGACAAGAGGAAGCAAATAATTGATCGATTTGGAGCTATATAGGTTGAACCGAAGCTACGAATTGGAGCAGGCCCACTGCAGAGGAGAAGGGGAGAGATCCCTTTCGGAACGAGATGGACTTCCTATTCAGCGGTTCGACTTGTACACAAACCGGCAGGGGGGCCATCATGGATTTTTTCCAAAGCTTTATTGAAAACTTCGCGAACTTTTTTGATTGGGATCATATCGGCTATGTGCTGTCGCAGCCGTCGACATGGGGAATTATCGGCACGCTGATCATTCTCGAGGGCCTGCTGTCCGCGGACAACGCGCTCGTGCTCGCGGTCATGGTTCGCCATCTTCCGAAGGAGCAGCAGAAGAAGGCGCTGTTCTACGGGATTGTCGGCGCGTACGTCTTCCGCTTCCTGGCGATCGGCATCGGAACGTACCTCGTTAAGATTACATGGATCAAGGTCGCCGGAGGCTTGTATTTGCTCTGGATTGCGCTAAGCAATCTCTTCGACCTGCAATTCAAGCTTGCGCGAGTGGGCGGAGTGCCGCTCATTCCGTATATCGGCAAGAAGCCGAGCGAGGAAGAGCAGGAGATCGAGAACAAGGGCTACGGCTTCTGGCGCACGGTGCTGGCCGTCGAGATGATGGATATCGCCTTTAGTATCGACAGCGTTCTGGCGGCGTTCGGCGTCAGCGAAGAAGTATGGGTTCTGTTCCTGGGCGGTATTCTCGGAGTTCTGATGATGCGTGGAGTTGCGCAGGTGTTCCTGAAGCTGATCGAGAAGTTCCCGGAGTTGGAAAAAGCGGCGTTTATTCTGATCGTCGTCATCGGCGCGAAGATGATCGCCGGCGCTTTCGGCTTCCACGTCCCGCACGGTGTGTTCTTCTCCATTCTGATCGCGATTTTCGTAGGCACGATGGTTATCAGCTACTTCAGGAAAAAAGCAGAAGCAGCCAAGTCCTCTGCCCGCTCCTAATCTAGCCGATCGGTAGACGCATACCCTTCGAAATATCCCTCATGCACGCGTGGGGGATATTTTTTGAAGTTGAGATTGGAAGTATTTTCAAGCTTTAGAGGTTTGGAGGAGGGTGAGATCCTTGCGCTATTTCGACTATTTGACCCCGGAGCAGGAGAAAGATCTGTTTCTTCATCTTCCGACGGAGTTCAGCAATCGCGACGATAAGGAAACGTTGGCTTATGCGGTCGGCGCGGCATTATACACGCCCGCCGTACGGCCCAGAATCGCGGAAGATATCGTTAGCGGAAAAATTAAGGGGCTCGTGTCCTTGGTCATCGACCTCGAGGATGCGGTAGCGGACAGCCAAGTCGATCTTGCCGAGAGAAATCTGTGCGAGACGCTGGACAGACTGCATCAATTCGTCGCCGAAGGGGCGATTAAGCCGGCGGCGCTTCCGCTCCTCTTCGTTCGCGTCCGATCCGCGGAACAGCTGCAGCGGCTTCTGCTGCGTCTGGAGGCGAGGCTGTATCTGATGACGGGGTTCGCCTTTCCGAAATTCTCGGCTGCTTCGGGAGAGGCCTACTTCCGGCTGCTGGAGGCGCATCGGGCAGGAGCGGGGGCGGATTCGCCCATGCTGTACGGCATGCCGATTCTGGAGACGTCGGAAGTGATCTACCGGGAAAGCAGGTCGTCCGCGCTGCTCGAGATTCAAGCGCTGCTCAAGCGATACCGGAAGTTCGTGCTTAACGTGCGGATCGGAGCGACCGACTTCTCGAGCATCTTCGGGCTGCGGCGCAATCCCGACATGACGATCTACGACATCGGCGTCCTTCGGGACTGCGTGACGGATATCATTAATATTTTCGGACGTCAGGAGGACGGATTCGTCATCTCGGGACCGGTCTGGGAGTACTTCAAGAGCGACCGCGTGCTGAAGCCGCAGCTCCGGATGACTCCGTTCCAGGAAGCGATGGGCAAGGACGGGCTCAGACTTCGCATGTCCTATCTGGACAGGTCCGTGGACGGCTTGATTCGCGAGGTGGCCTACGACAAGGAGAACGGGATCATCGGCAAGACGATTATTCATCCGACGCATCTTCAGCCCGTACAGGCGCTGTACGTCGTCACTCACGAGGAGTATTGCGACGCGGCGAGCATTATTGCGAACAGCCAGGGAGAGTACGGGGTCATGAAGAGCCAGTACGCCAACAAGATGAACGAGATCAAGCCGCATATGAACTGGTCCAACCGAATTATGAACCGATCAAAGATTTTCGGGGTGCTGCATGAAAAACATAATTTCACCAGCTTGCTCGCCGACCTCAGGCCGGTCGAAGCGCTTGTATAGCATCGTCGACGGATTGGAGGTCGAGGTGAACGTCGCCGCCAATCCGTTCGGGCTTGAGCTGGATCAATTGTTCGGCATGGCGGCTCGGATCAACAAAAAACGGGGATTTCTGTTCGTCAGCAAGCTGCTGGGCAAGCATATTCCGGTTATTCCGTCGGCTTCGCTGGGAGCGGGGGCGATGCTGGGCCGCTTGTACGCCGCGAAGGTGATGCGCCATGCCTCTTCGTTGGACGCGGATCGCGTGCGGAGCGTACTCGGGAGCAGAGAGGAAGCGGACGCAGGGTATCGGGAGCTGATGGCCGGCAAGATCCCCGTCCAGGAGCCGACGCTGTTCATCGGCTTCGCCGAGACGGCAACCGCGCTCGGACACAGCCTGTTCGACGCCTTCGAAGGGAGCGTCTCGTTCGTGCATACGACGCGCGAGGAGATCGACGGTCTCGTCCCCTCCATCCGTTTTGAGGAGGAGCATTCGCATGCCGTCGCTCACCGCTGCTACGTTCGCGATCCTTCCGTCTTTCGCGACGCCGCGCGGGTCGTCCTCGTCGACGACGAGATTACGACGGGGAAGACGGCGCTGAACATCGTCCGGGAGCTGCACGCCGCGTTCGGACATCGCGATTTCGTCGTAGCCAGCTTGCTCGATTGGCGTTCCGAAGCCGACCGCGCCCGCTTCGCGGAGCTGGAGCGCGAGCTTGGCGTTCGCATCCGCTGTCTGGCGCTGATCGAAGGCTCGATTACGGTGAAGGGCAGCCCTCTGGAAGAGGGAGCGGACGGCGGATGGGAGGAGACTGCCCCGCAGCCGGGATTCCGCCTGATCCGGCATGATCTTTCGCCCATGTTCCAGCAGGCCGGGCAGCCGGCGGCCGGACGTTCGAGCGCCGGTTCGCAGCTTAACTCCTACCTGCTTCACACCGGCCGGTTTGGCATGAGCGCCGCAGACGGAGAAGCGTTGGACCGCGAAGTGGCAAGGGCGGCGGAGTACCTGGCCGAGCGTCGGACGGGACGCCGGATTCTGTGTCTGGGGACGGGAGAATTCATGTACGTCCCGATGCGAATCGCCCATCGGATGGGAGACGGGGCGTACAGTCAATCGACGACGCGAAGCCCGATTCATCCGCTGCGCAGAGAGGGCTACGCCGTATCCTCCTCCTTCCGCTTCGATGCGGTGGACGGGGAGGACGTGTCCAACTTTATTTACAACGTCGAGCCGGGCATGTACGACGAAGCGTTCGTGTTTGTCGAACGACCGTACGATCCGAAGAGGGGGGCGTCCTTCGAGCGGGCTTTGTCCCGAATCGGCGTTCCCGTCGTCCATCTCATCTTCTTCGGCGGACCAGACGAACGGAGGGACGGAGAATGAAGCCATTGTCCATACATGAGGGCCATATCGCCCAGCCTGCCTCTATCGGCAGCTATAAGCCCGAGGATGCCGTGTTCCTGCTGAAGGACTTGAGCGACGTCGCCCTGGAGCGAGGCACGGAGGATCGGGAGGAAGCGATTCAGTCCGGCACCCACTATTCGGAGATGCTGCCGGTCGAATACAAGCCGTCGGAGGAATATATCCGGCTGTACCGGGAGACGCTGCTCGCCACCGCGGCCAAGGTGGCGGAGGCGGTCGCCGTCGTCTCGGAGCAGATCGTCGCAAGGCGCGGCCCATCCGTCGCCCTCGCTTCGCTGGCGCGCGCGGGCACGCCGATCGGCGTGCTGATCAAACGCTACCTGCGGGCCTATTACGGCTTGGAGGTTCCTCACTACAGCATCTCGATCATTCGCGGCAAGGGCATCGACGAGAACGCCCTGAAATATATGCTGCGCCGCCATCCGGGCGGGTCGATCCAGTTCGTCGACGGCTGGACGGGCAAGGGCGCGATTCGCAAAGTGCTGATCGAAGCGTGCGAGAGCTTCTATGAGCGGTATGGCGTTCGCCTGAGCGACGATCTCGCCGTCCTGGCCGATCCCGGCTGCTGCTCGGCGACGTTCGGCACGCGGGAGGACTTCCTGATTCCGAGCGCTTGTCTGAACTCGACCGTATCCGGTCTCGTGAGCCGAACGGTGCTGCGCGACGACCTGATCGGACCGGAGGATTTTCACGGGGCGAAATATTACCGCGAGCTGGCCGCCGACGATCTGTCGAACGAGTACGTCGATACGATCGAAGCGCATTTCCCGGAGGTCCGCGAAGCGGCTGTGGCGAAAGCCGGTCGCCTTCTGGCGGAGACGGGCGATCCCGTCACCTGGCAAGGGGAGCGGGACATTCGCAGCATTCAGCGGGACTTCGGCATCGCCGACATCAATCTGGTGAAGCCCGGCGTCGGGGAGACGACCCGCGTGCTGCTGCGCAGAGTTCCATGGAAAATTCTCGTGGACGATGCGGACAACCCGAATCTCGCCCCGATCCTGATGCTGGCGGCCGATCGCGGCGTTCCCGTCGAGGAGTATCCCGATTTGACGTACTCGTGCTGCGGCATCATTAAGCCGCTCAAGGGGGACTTGGCGTGATCTTTGCCTGCGATCTGGATCAGACGCTGATCTACTCCCGCCGGTCGATGGGGGCGGTCGGCGAAAACGAGCTCGTTCCCGTGGAGAAGTACGAGGGCGAGGATCTGAGCTACATGACCCGGAGCGCCTATGCGCAGCTGCGGGAGCTGAGCCGGGAGATCGATTTCGTGCCGGCAACGACGAGGATTCCGGAGCAGTACGAAAGAATTCACGGGCTGGCCGGCGGAATCCGGATCCGCTATGCGGTCGTCAGCAACGGAGGAAGAGTGCTGGTCGACGGCCGGACGGATCCGCAATGGGACGGCATCGTCCGGGAAGCCGTGCGATCCGGCGCCGCTACCGGCGAGGAAGCGAAGCGGCTGTTCGACCGGCTGGCCGATCCGCGCTGGGTGCTAAAGGAGCGGTACTGCGACGGGCTCTTCTACGCCGTCGTCGTGAAACGGGAAGAGGTTCCGGACGGCTGGATGGATCGGCTCGCTTCCGAGCTGGCCGTCTGCGGCTGGAATTGCTCCCTTCAAGGGCGCAAGGTGTATCTGGTGCCGGATCCGGTAAGCAAGGGCTCGGCCGTAAGCTACGTGAAGGAGCTTGCGGGCGCTTCGACCCTGTTCGCCGCCGGAGACAGCCTGCTGGACGAAAGCATGCTGCGGATCGCGGACGAGGCGATGGCGCCGGGACACGGCGAGCTGTTCCTGAAGTACGGCGGCAAGGGCGGCTCGCTTCGATTTACCGACCATTCGGGCATTCGGGCGTCCGAAGAGATTCTGGAGGCCGCGGCGAATTGCAGCAGGGGGGAGGGAACGACAAGATGACGAACATTTATTTTAATCGCTGGTTTTCCTCTGCCTACCATTATATCCACATGATCCGCGACAATCCGGACGGCCAGCGGTTTGTCTTCTACGGAACGCATCCCGATCCGGGGCATCTGTCTTTGCAGGCGTGCGACCACTCGGAGGAGGAGCCGGCGCTGCAGGGAAGCGAATACGTCGAGTACGCGCTGGACTTCTGCCGCCGCCATCGAATCGACGTTTTTATCCCGCGACTTAACATGCTGGACATCGCCAAGGAGATCGGCCGGTTCGACGAGATCGGAACGAAGGTGATGGTCTGCCGGGACATCGATCTGCTCGAGCGGATGATGGAGAAGGATCGGTTCTACGAAAGTCTGGCCGGAACCGGCGTCGTATCGCTGCCGGAGTATTACGTCGCCGAGACGGCGGAGCAGTTCCGGGCCGCATACGAGACGCTCTTGGCCCATGGACACCGCGTCTGCTTTAAGCCAACGAACGCGGAAGGGGGCATGGGGTTCCGGATCGTCGACGGCGAACGCAGCGACAGCGACAGGCTGAACGATCTGTACGGGTGGGTGAGCACGGCGATTCCTTTCGAGCAGGCGTACCGGACGCTGTCGACCGTAGAGCGGTTTCCGAGGCTTATGGTGATGGAGCTGCTGCCGGACGAGGAGGTCAGCATCGACTGCCTGGCGGATGCGGAAGGCCGCCTTCTCTCCGCCGTGCCGCGGCGCAAGTCGACGGGGCGGATCTATCTGCTGGAGGACAAGCCGGAGCTGCTGGAGATTGCGTCGCGAGTCTCGGAGCGCTGCCGGATCCCGTTCGTCTATAACATTCAGGTGAAATACAACGGGGGCGTTCCGAAGCTGCTCGAGATCAATCCGAGAATGTCGGGAGGGCTGTACATTACGTGCCTGAGCGGAGTGAACATGCCGTATCTGGCCGTTCAATCGATTCTGGGCCAGCCCTTCGAACCGCCGGCTCCGAAATTCGGCATCAAGGCGAGCTACCTGGAGCTGCCGGTTCTGATGAAGCCGGGGAGCTGACCGCTTGCGATAATAAATTGACGAGAGCTGCCGAAAGCCATAAACTAAAGTCAAGAGTTGACCGTTTACGCCAGTCGGATTCGGTTGGATAGACAGGAGGTAGCGGACTTGCTTCGTTCGAAATGGGGACTAGCATCCATCATCATCGGTTATATCGGAGGCCTCGTCTCATCTTACTTTATTTCTGTGCCGATCGCGCTTGTCATTCCGATTCTGGGAACGATGCTCGCTTCGGTCATACGCAACGCCGAGCTTAAAGTGGCCAGGCTGGCCGCCGAGCGCGACGCCGCCCAGGCGGCCGCCGCTGCAGCCGCCAATCAGCAGCCGCCTCAGCGAATTCCGCCGTCGCAGTCTTTCGGCAGCGGCCTTTCCGGAGCCCAGACGTCGACGCCCTTCCCGGCTCCGCAGCCGATAGCGCCCGAACCCGAGCCGAAAGCTTCGGGCCTCGGAGAGGAATGGGACTCGATTATGGAGTACATCGGCACAATCGAGGACATGGTTCTGCTCGAAGGGAAGAAGAACAATCTCGACGACGAGATCGTGCAGCGCACGCTCTCGCTGCTGGTTCGGCTGAATCGCATCATCCCGCAGCTCGTCGCCTTCAACAACGGGGACATCAACCATAAAATCCAGCGGCTCGTGCTGAAGGATCTGAACGGAGCCATTACGCCGTTCCTGCATTTGAGCGGGGAGGCGAAGCGGCAGAATCGCAGGCTGCTGCTGAACAGCATCCGGGATATCGACAACCAGATTACGACCTATACGAGCTTTATCGAGCAGAAGGATCTAATGGAGCTGAGAAATAAGGCCGAGCTTATTCATCAGCGCTACGGCGCCGGGAACTAACTTATTCGATGGGAGGACTTATGCATGAGTACGCAAGCTGTTCTGCTTAAGGATTCGGACGTTGCCAGAGTCCAGCAAGAGGCGCAAGCCACGATTCAACGCATTACGTCGGCGGACCCCGCCCAGCTCGATTCCCTGATGGACGAAGTCGGCCGCATGGGCCAGAAGACGATGGAGCGGGCGGGAGCCAACCTGACCCTGCTGGAGCGGCCCCTTAACGATCTGCTCAGCGGCAAGCGCTCGGAGATCGCCGGGAATATTATGAAGCTGCGCAACGAGGTAGACGATCTGAACCGGGCGAAAGATCTGTCGATCTTCCAACGCATTTTGCGCAAAACGCCGATGAAGAACTATATTATGAAGTACCAGTCGGTCAGGACGAACGTTCAGGCGATTATTTCCGCGCTGCGCAACGGCAAGGACACGCTGGAAGAGAACGTCGTGCACATGCGCAATCTGAAGCAGATGTGCATCCAGGAGATGTACAACGTCCAGCAGCGGATCGAGCTGGGCAATCAGCTAAAGGCGCTGTTCGAGCAAGAATTGGCCAAGCCGGAGAACGAGAACAGAAGACCTCAGCTGGAGAAGGGCTTGCGCAAGGTCGTCACCCGGATTCAAGCGCTCACCGAGATGGTCATGCTGTACCAGCAAGCGATTGCCGGTTCCGATATCATTAACGACAACAACGACAAGCTGATCGATTCCGTCGACGCGACGATCGACAAGACGCAGCATCTGATTACCGTGTCCGCGATGATCGCCACCGCGCTCGAAGACCAGATGAAGGTCATCGACGCCGTGAACGCGACGAACGACATGCTCGGCAAGCAGTTCGCGGAGAATGCCCGCATGCTCAACGAGACGACGCAGAAGACGACAGAGGCGATGACGAAGTCGGCGATGTCGATGGAGCAGATTAATCAGGCGATGAACGATCTGACTTCGGCCATTAACCGGTGCGAGGAGTCCAACCGGACGATTATCGCTTCCGCTACGGAGCAGACGTCCCGCCTGCAGGAGATCAACAAGCAGATGGGACAGCGTCTCGGTCTTCAGCCCGCTGCGGCTTCCTCGCCGCAGGCGGCGCTCGAACAGCCGGCCGTGACGAGCCTGCTGGACTAACTTAAGAAGCTGCCCGACTCTCTCTCGGAGAGAGCGGCCTTAAACGCGATCCCGCCGATCTTGAGATCGGCGGGATCACGTTTATGCGTGCTGTGCGCGATTCGGCGATCATATTCTGCTCGTCTTACGGATAGACTGTGAATATCGGACGGTTCGATCTCACAGAGGGGATGAGCGGGTATGCTGCTGAACGGGCTGATCGGGCTGGTCGTTGTGTTTTTGATCGTGGCGGCCAGCAGCGAGAAGGCGGAAGCCATTGTCGAGATGATGGAGGATCGGCGGCTCTAGGCGGAACGCGCAAGCAGGCGGAATAGGAGGCAAGGCCGGCCAACCGCCCTTATCGGGGACGGATGGCCGGCCTTGCCGCATCGTACGACCTTTTACTGGCGGGCTGCCAGGAAAGCGTCGATCTGCGATTGCAGCTCCTGCTGGACTTTCTCGAGACCGGCTGCCTTTAGCTGCTTGTTCAGCTCGGCGAGACCGGCGTCGACGTCTTTGACGACTCCGTACTCGAGCGGGATGGCGTAGCGAAGCATGACGTTGCCGAGATTGGAAATTTCCGTCTTCACCTTGCTGTTGTCGAAGACGAACGTTTCGAGCGGATAGTGGTAAACCTGCTCCTCCCATTTCTTCACGAGATCGGACGCTTCCTGAGGGAAGTCCACGTTGTCGCGATTCAGCGGCGAGTTGAAGCTCCAGTTGGAGAAGCCGAAATAGTTCGGATTTTTTTCCGTCGCGATATACTTGTCTTCGCCGGACTTCTCGTAGTGGACGCCTTCGAGGCCGTACATCATCAGATCGTGAAATTCCTTGTCGTTCTGCATCAGATCGATGAACATGAGCGCGCGTTCCGGGTGCTTGGACGTGGCATGGACCGACGTGCCGTTCTGCGTAGAGATCGCCACCGATTTGGCCCTATTCGGGTTAATGTCGGCCAGCGCCGTCTCGTACGGCGAGTTTTCCTGGCGCATGAGCGCCATCAGCGCGCCCAAGGTGCCGTTGTTATGCGTGATCGAGGCCGTTTTGCCCTGCTTGAAGTCTTGCTGGTGGTCGTTCTTGCTGTTCAGGGCGTTCTTCGACCAGGCGTTGCTGTCGGCAAGGTCTTTATAATAGTAGGCCAAATCTTTGAATTCCTGCGTTTCATAGACGTTAAACACTTGCCCTTTCGGATCGTGCAGCTTAAAGGCGAACGGCATGTCCAGATCGAACATATTCCATTCGTTTTCCTGCTTCAGCAGCACGCGGTCCAGATTATGGTATTTCCAGTCGCCCGTCTCCGGCGTGAATGGAATGATGCCATTCTCGTTCTGGGCGATCGTCTTCAAATAATTCGCGTAGGCTTCCGGGCTGTCGATGGCCGGCAGATTATATTTCTTGCGCAGGTCCTCGCGGTACAGAATCAGCTTCTCGACGGATTCTCCGCTGTTCTGCGGAACCATATACAGCTTGCCGTTAACCTTCGCCTGATCCCAGCTGACCTTGGGCATCGCTTCCCAGGTTTTCGGCATGTACTTGGCCAGCATGTCTTCCGTCAGCTCCAGGAAACCGCCCTTCAGAGCCTGATCGTTGTAGCCGGCCCAGTTCGCCGAGTAGATCAGATCGAAGTCTTCGTTCGCCGCCAGCTTGAGCGGATACTTCTGCGCCCAATCGGACCAGTCGAGGAACTCGCCTTCGATCGTGGCGTTGATCCGTTCCTTCAGCCTCTTGTTGATTTCGCCGAAAACGCTGTCATAGTCGACCGGCTTCGGGCCGACGAAGATCATTTTCAGCCGCACTTCCTCGGATGTGTCGATGCCGTTATCGGTCCCCGTCTCCCCGGTCGATTGTACCGGACTCGAAGCCGGAGCCGAGCTCTCGGCCGCCGGAGTATTGCCGCCGCTATTGCTGTCTTTGCTCCCGCCGCATGCGCCGAGAACGGCTGCGATCATCAGCATGACGGCGAGAAGCAGGAAGCTCTTTTTAACTGCCATTCGAGTTTTCCCCCTAAAGGTTTATTGTGATAAACCGGGTGTCCCCGGATTCATCCTTTGACGGCGCCGATCGTCAATCCCTGAACGAAATACTTCTGAACGAACGGGTAAGCGAGCAGAATCGGACCGGTCGCGACGACCGTCATCGCCATCTTCAGGCTTTCGGAGGGGATCGTCGTCGTGACGACGGCCCCGGCGCTCATCATCGCCTTGCGCATGCCGTCCATGTTGCCGAGCATTTTGTACAGATAGTATTGCAGCGGCATCAGGTTTTCGTTCGAGACGAAGAGCAGGGCATTGTACCAATCGTTCCAGTAAGCCAGGGCGAGAAACAACCCGATGGTCGCGAGCGCCGGCTTGGACAGCGGGAGGATCAGCCGGGCATAGATGAGAAAATCTCCGGCGCCGTCGATTTTGGCCGACTCTACGATCGCTTCGGGAATGCTGCTCATGAACGACTTCATCACGATGATGTAAAACACGTTGAGCACCATCGGGATGACGAGCGCAAACGGCGTATCCTTCATGTGCAAATAGTTGACGATGAGCAGATACCAAGGGACGAGCCCTCCGCTGAACAACGTCGTGAAGAAGAAGAAGAAGGAGAAATGATTGCGCCATTTGAAATCTTTCCTGGACAGGGCGTAAGCCGTCATGGAGGTCAGAAACAGGCCGAGCAGGGTGCCGACCGCCGTCACTCCGATCGTCACGACGTACGCCTGAACCATCTGCGCCGGATACTTGAACAGAATGCCGTAGGCCTCGGCGGAGAAATCAAGCGGCAGAAACGGGTACCCTTCCACGATAATCGTGCTTTCTTGCGTCAAGGACGAAGAGACGACGAGAAGGAAGGGCAGGACGCAGAGCAGCGCTAGCAGCGTCAGCGAGGCGTAGCCGATGGTAGCGAACAGCAGGCGATCCTTGTGCTGTCGTGCCCGGGAATGCGGCAAGGCGCTTCTGTTTAACCTCTCGGTCGATGGTTGCATGTCATATCCCCCCGATCAGAATAAGGCCCGGTCTTTATCGTATTTGCGGACCGCGTAGTTGACCGTCATGATGGTCGCGAAGCCGAGAACCGACTGGAAGACGCCTGCGGCGGCGGACATGCCGATGTCGTTCGACGTAATGAGCGACCGGAACACGAACGTATCGATTACGTCCGTCGTGGAGAACAGAATGCCGTTGTTGCCGACCATGTTGTAGAACATGCCGAAATCCCCGCGGAAAATGTTGCCGACGGCCAGCAGCACCAGAATGATCAGCGTCGGATACAGATTGGGCAGCGTGATTCTCAGGACGCGCTGGAAGATGTTCGCTCCGTCGATCTCGGCCGCCTCGTACATCTCGGTATCGATGCCGGCGATCGCCGCCAAATACATGACCGTTCCGTAGCCAAGCGTCTTCCAGGCGGAGACGGCGACGAGAATGTACGGCCAGTAGGCGGGCGTGTTGTAAATGTCGATCGGCTCGAGCCCCAAGCCCCTCAGCAGCGTGTTGACGGTGCCGATGTCGTAATTCAGCAGGTTGTAGGCGATCGCGCCGACGACAACCCAAGAGATGAAGTAGGGGAGGAATAAAATCGACTGGGTCAGCTTCCGAAACCATTGGCCCCCGATCTCGAACAGCAGAATGGCGGCGAAGATTTGCAGAGCGTTGTTCACCGCGATGAAGGCGATGTTGTACAGCGCCGTATTTCTCGTGACCGTCCAGGCATCTCCGGATTCGAAGAAGAAGCGGAAGTTGGCCAGTCCGTTCCAGGCGCTGCCGAATATGCCGCCCGCGTAATCGTAATGCTTGAACGCGATAACGATGCCGGCCATCGGAACGTACGCGAACAGCAGGAAAAATGCGACGGCCGGCGCCAGCATCAGCAAAATCGTTCTGTAGCGTTTCACGTCGTATAGAAACTTGCTTGGCCGCATAAGCTGCTCCCCTTTCCTTGCTTTCCATTATAGAAAGCGAAGAGACGGGAATTTAATCATGTGAAACAACGAAAACTAGTACGAAATCTACTATTCGGAAATTCGGGAAGGAGGCGGCGGGAACGCTGCGTCCGAGAGGGGGGATTCACATCGGCATCGTGTTGCATTAAAATGAAAGCGTTACAATTCGTGGGAAAGGGCGAAGATTATGGCGCTGACGGCGACAAGGGGGGCAAATGCTGAAGGGCGCATCAAGAGGTACATCCCTTTCACCTACAAAACGATGATTCCGTACTTGATTCTCGTCCTGTTGACGGACATCGTCATCGGCTCCATCTCGTATACGATGCTGATCGATTCGCGGACCGAGATGGCCGAGACGAACCTTCGAACGGCGATGGAGCAAGCGCGCGAAAATATGGAGTATCAGATGGACGAAATTCAGCGGATGTCCGACACGCTCTTCGGCAGCCTGCCGTTCCAACGCGCGCTGCAGACGAGAGGGGATCCGCTGAATATTTATTTGACGATGCTGGACGAGATCGTGCCGCAGATTCAGTCTCCGCTCCAGCTGTACGGCAACGACATTCGTCTGATTCTGTACGTGACGAACGAGGAATTGAATTACGTGCTGGGTGACGATCTCTCCGAGCCGATCGACGGAGACGACTATTATATTCTCCCTTTCTCGGAGATCGAGAACAGCGAATGGTTCCAATCGTACCGGGAGACCGGAAGAGACAATGGCTGGCTGCAGATCGACACGGACGCGCGCTTGGAAAACCTCTCTCACATTCGCAAGCTGGTGTCTTACAGCGACTATTCGACTGTGATCGGGTACGTGCGCATCACCGCGAAGCTGCCCGACCTGCTGGGAAGCTTCGACGCGCTCCCGGTGGAGGAAGGAATCGCGCTTCGCCTGCGCGATATGTCCTCGGATTCGGTTCTGTTCGAGCGGGGAACGGCCGACCGAAGCGGGACGGGCTACTTAAGCCTGCGCGAGGAAATCCCGGAATCGTCGCTCGCCATCGAAGCGTTCGTTCCTTCCTCTTATTTGACGAAGGACGCGAGCCGGCTCCGGGAAGCGATCGTTGCCGTCTGTCTGCTGAGCTTCGTCGTGATGACCGGCATCGGGCTTGTCGTCGCCAGATTGTCCGGCCGCAAGATGCGGCGAATCGTCGCGCTCGTTCGCTCCTTCGAGGAGGGCAATTTCCGGAAGCGGATTCGCTTCTCCGGCAACGACGAATTCGTACGCATCGCGGATTCCTTCAACGTCATGGCCGGCAGCATCCAGGAGCTGATCAACAGCGTGTACGTGGAAGGCATGCAGAAAAAGCAGGCGGAGCTGGAGGCGCTGCAGGCCCAGATCAACCCTCATTTCCTGTTCAACACCTTGTCGACGATCAGCAGCCTGGCCAATCTAGGAGAGACGCGGAAAGCGACCGAAATGATTCAGCGGCTGTCCCGCTTCTACAGGCTGACGCTGAACAAGGGTCAGGTGTTCATCGCGCTGGAGAAGGAGCTGGAGCAGATTCAGACCTACTTGGATATCCAGCGGGTCAAGTATGCCGACGCGTTTACCGTGCACGTCGACGTCGATCCGGAAATTATGAACGTTAAGGTCATCAAGCTCATTTTTCAGCCGTTCGTCGAAAATATTTTCAAGCATGCCTGGTTCGGGGAAGCGATCACGATCCGGATTGCCGGACACCGGGCAGGCGACCGGATCGAGCTGAAGGTCATCGACGACGGCGTCGGCATGCCTCCGGAGCAGGTGAGGACCATCATGCAGGGGGCCGGCCACGGGGGAGGCTACGGCGTTCGCAACGTGGACGAGCGAATCAAGCTGAGATACGGGAAGGAGTACGGGGTTCGGATCGGCTCCGTCCGCGGCGCCGGGACGACGGTGCTGATCGTCCTTCCGGCATCCGGAGAGCCGTCTGCAGACGCCGAATAGTTGCATAAGTATGATGGATCATTGATTCGCCACATGTTCGTTCAGGAGCATCGTCAGGTATGCTAGGTTAGAGAGTCTACACCTTCTTGGAGGCTGGAGGGAGCATGAGCATTCGCATCTTGCTGGTGGACGACGAAGCGGTAGACCTGGAATGGATGCGGCGCAGAGTCGCCGGCAGTCCGCTCGATCTGCAGATCGTCGGCGCGGTGAATACCGGATTTATGGCGTTGAAGGTGCTGGAGCAGGAGCAGGCGGACATCATTCTGTCGGACATCCGCATGCCGATTCTGTCGGGCATCGACTTTGCCCGCAGGGCGAAGAAGCTCCAGCCTAACGTGAAGATCGTATTCGTCAGCGGCCACGAGGATTTCGGCTACGCCAAGGAGGCGATCGAGATCGCCGCTTCGGGATATCTTCTGAAGCCGGTCGAGGACCGGGAGCTTTACGAACTGCTTGGGAGCGTGTGCGGACAGATCGAACAGGAGCGGGAGCAGAGCCGTTCGGTGCTGCAGGCGCTGTCGCTCGTCAACGAGGAGCTGCTGCTGCGCTGGCTGAACGGGGCCGACGGCGGTCCGCTCGTTCGGAGCCTGCTCGCTCCGCTCTGCGAGACGGGCGTAGCTGTCGCCATGATCGAGATCGACGATCTGGAGCTGAATTTGCAAGGGAACTCCGAGGACGAGATCCGGCAGAGAATCGGGCGGGTCGCCGAGCGCCTCCGGCGATTCGCCTCCGATCGTCAGGCCGGCATGCTTCTGCCGGACCCTCGCGGCCGGTTCGTTCTGCTGACGGCGGCTTCCGAGGAGCTCGGCGAAAGCTTGCTTCAGGAGCTGATTCGGGAAGTGCGGGAGAAGCTGCCGTTCACCGTAACGGTCGGAGCGGGCGCGTTCGCGCAGAACGAGGAGGAGCTGCTCGCATCGTATCGGCAGGCCAAGGCGGCGCTCAGCGCCAAATGGCTGCTCGGCAAAAACCGCCTCATCCGCGGCGTATCGGAGGCGTCGGCCAGAGGCAAGCTTGCGGTGAGCTTCGGCGATACGGTCGACCGGCTGCTCGAAGCCATTCTGCAATACGATCTTGTCGCGATCGACGATGCCCTGCTCGAGCTGTTCGACGATTCGGCGCCGACCGCGAAGGGCGAAGCTTACGATCTGATCGTAAGAATCACCTCGAGGCTCCATGCCGGGCTTGCCGCGATGAACGAGGATTTGTACGAGCTGCTGAAATGGGAGTCGCACCAGCCGATGCGGCTGTTTCAATTCGAGACGATCCACGACATCCTTTCTTGGATTCGCCGGCGGCTGTTCGAGTTGTCGGAGCTGCTCTATTCCAGGAAGCAAAGGCAAAAACGCAAGCTGATCGAGGAGATTATGCGCTACGTCGAGGAACGGCTGGATCAGAAGATCACGTTGAAGGAGACTGCCGCCTATTTCGATTTTACGCCGAACTATCTCGGTCACCTGTTCCTCGAGGAGACCGGCGTACATTTCAGCCAATACTTGAACGAACGGAAGATGCGCAGAGTGTGCGAGCTTCTCTCCGACCCTACGCTTAAAATCTACGAAATCGCCGACCGCTCCGGCTATAAGAACATTCTTTATTTCAATCGGCAATTCAAGCAGGCGACGGGCATGACGCCGGGCGAGTACAGGAAGAAGCATAAAATCTAGCGCTGCGTTCAAGGAGGGGGAGTCATGGGAGGCCAATCGCGCGTGCGAAAGCTGGCCGTCATTCTCGTCTCGGCGCTTCTGCTGGGCGCCTGCGGCGGCGAAAGCGGGTTCGGAGGCGGGGCGAACGGAAGGACGGGCGGCCAGGAGTCCGGGGACGACCCGGCGGCGCCCGGATCGGAGCAGGCTGTCCGCGATCCGGACATCGGCGAGGAGGTCCGGCTGAGGATGCTGCTCATCGGCGACAAGCCTGCGGACTACGAGGAGGTGTTCGGACGGCTCAACTTGCTGCTTAAGGACAAAATCAACGCCGCCGTCGAGGTCGAATTTCTCGACTGGTCGGACTGGTCTCAGAAATACCCGCTGAAATTCGCGGCGAAAGAAAGCTTCGATATCGCGTATACCGCGAATTGGGCCTTCTACTACGATCAGGCGCTTAAGGGCGGCTTTCTGGAGCTGACCGGCGATTTGCTCGCCCGCTATGCTCCCCGAACGTGGGAACGGATGCCGGACATCGCCTGGAGGCAGGCGAAGGTGGAGGGCAAGCTGTACATGGTTCCGAACAACGATCAGGAAATGACCGACAAAGCGGTCATCATCCGCGACGACCTGCGCAAAAAGTACCATCTCGAGCCGGTGAGCGATCCGGAGACGTTCGCCGCTTACTTGAAGGCGGTCGGAACGGGAGAGCCGGGAATCTCCGCGTTCGGCGCCAAGCCGGCGGACGGCTGGAAGTGGCACGAGCTGGATCAAATTTTGCTGGAGCAGCAAAACGAGTGGAATCTGGTCGACTACAGCATTCCGTTCGCCTATCGGCTGGACGATCCGGAGGGACGGGTATTCAACGTCTACGAGACGCCGGAGTTTCGGGAGCTGATCGCGTACTACAAGGATTTGGCGGACCGCAGCGGCTGGTCGAAAAACGTCATTACGAACAAAACCGACGTGTGGCAGAGCATGCTGGCCGGCAAAACCGGATCCTACGCGCAAAACTTGCGAACCTTGGCGCTTAATCTCGTCGAAATGCGCCGCGACCGCCCGGAGTTCGAAGGCGCGATCGCCGACTTGACCCCGGGCAAGGGGAAGATCGGGTCGATCTCCACCCAGAACGGATTGGCGATCCATGCCGAGTCGAAGCACGTCGAGCGCTCGTTGATGCTGATCGACCTGCTGCAGAACGACAAGGAAATCCATGATCTGGCGATGTACGGCATCGCCGGCAAGCATTATGAGCCGGTGGGCGAGGACAAAATGCGGAGCGGGCCGTATGCTGCCAACTATGCGAGCTTCTCCAGTTGGGGATGGGACTCTCCCCTGAACCGGACGGATGCCGATTTCCCGGAAGAAGCGGCGGCCATTCACGACAGATGGCTGGACGAAAGGGTCCACTTTCCGCTGGAGACGTTCGTGTTTAACGACGCCGGCGTGAAGCCCGAGGTGGCGAATGTCGGCAACGTCATGCTTCGATACGCCATTCCGCTGGAATACGGGCTGATCCAGGATCTGGACAAGGGCAGGGACGAATTGATCAGACAGCTGAAGACCGCGGGCATCGAGAAGATCGGGCGGGAGCTGCAGGCGCAGATCGACGCGTTTCTTTCGATGCAGCTTTGATTCAACTCATATTTTGCAAAATAGAGGGGATGAGCGAAGATGGCAAGGAATAGCGACTCCAACAAAAGAAACGGCGGTATCGGGAAGTTTCCTCCGATCAGCGCCAAACTGCCGGCGATTATGCACGGCGCGGACTACAACCCGGATCAGTGGCTTCACGATCCGAAGGTGCTTGAGGAGGATATTCGCCTGATGAAGCTGGCGGGCTGCAACGTGATGTCGGTCGGCATCTTCGCTTGGGCGGCGTTGGAGCCGGAGGAGGGCCGCTTCGAATTCGGCTGGCTTGACCGCGTGCTGGACGCGTTCGCGGACAACGGGATCTACGCCTGGTTGGCGACGCCGAGCGGGGCCAGGCCGACCTGGATGTCGCAGAAATATCCGGAAGTGCTGCGGGTCGGAGCGAACCGCGTCCGGAACCTGCACGGCCTGCGGCACAATCACTGCTATTCTTCGCCGGTGTACCGGGAGAAGACGGCTCTGATGAATGCGAAGCTGGCCGAGCGGTACGCGCATCATCCGGCCGTCGTAGGCTGGCACATCTCGAACGAGTTCGGCGGCGAATGCCATTGCGACTACTGTCAGGAAGCGTTCCGAGAGTGGCTTAAGGCCAAATACGGCACGCTAGAAGCGCTGAACCTGGCTTGGTGGACCGCCTTCTGGAGCCATACGTATACGGATTGGTCGCAGCTGGAATCGCCGGCGCCGCACGGAGAGACGATGGTGCACGGCCATAATCTGGATTGGCGGCGGTTCGTGACCGACCGGACGCTCGATTTCTACAGGCACGAGATCAGGCCGCTCAAGGCGGCCAATCCGGAGCTGCCCTGCACGACGAATATGATGGACTTATTTTACGACCTCGACTATCGCGCGTTCGCGGACGAGCTGGACGTCGTCTCCTGGGACGCCTATCCAACCTGGCACGAGGCCGAGTCGGACGCAGGAGTCGCCTCGTGGTTCTCCTTTAACCACGATCTGTTCCGCTCGCTGAAGAAGAAGCCGTTCATGCTGATGGAGAGCACGCCGAGCCTGACGAACTGGCAGCCGGTGAGCAAGCTGAAGCGTCCCGGCATGCATCGCTTGTCCTCTCTGCAGGCGGTGGCGCACGGCGCCGATACGGTGCAGTATTTTCAGTGGCGCAAGAGCCGCGGCTCCAGCGAGAAGTTTCACGGCGCCGTCGTCGATCATGCCGGGCACGAGCATACGCGCGTGTTCGGGGACGTGGCCGAGCTGGGCCGCACCCTGGCGGGACTAGCGGATCTCGTGGGCACGCCGGTGCCGGCCGAAGCGGCCATCCTGTTCGACTGGGATAACCGTTGGGCGGTCAACGACGCGCAAGGCCCGCGCAATTGCGGCATCCATTACGAGAAGACGGTGATGCAGCATTACCGGGCGCTCTGGGAGCTGGGCGTGCCGACCGACATCGTCGGCTCCGGCGACGACCTGGGCGGGTACAAGCTGCTGCTCGTTCCGATGGCCTATCTGCTGCGCGAGGAGACCGGGCGGAAGATCGAGCGGTTCGTACGGGACGGGGGCGCCGCGGCGGTCACCTATTGGAGCGGCGTCGTGAACGAGAACGACCTGTGCCATCTCGGCGGCTTTCCGGGACCTCTGCGCCGGACCGTCGGCATCTGGGCCGAGGAGATCGAGGGGCTGTACGACAGCGACCGCAATGCGGCCGTGATGGAGGCCGGCAACGCGCTCGGCTTCGAAGGGAGCTTCGAGGTGCGCGAGCTGTGCGAGCTCATCCACGCCGAGACGGCGGAGGTGCTGGCTGTATACGGCAGCGACTTCTATGCGGGGCGTCCGGCGCTGACGGTGAACCGTCTTGGGGACGGCGCGGCGTATTATTTGGCGGCAAGGATTATGGACGAGGCTTTCTATCGGGCGTTCTACGGCAAGCTTGTACAAGAGGCGGGCGTTCTCCGGGCCCTCGACGGGGAGCTTCCGCCGGGAGTAACCGCCCAAATGCGCAGCGACGGCGCGGCCGACTTCGTCTTCCTGCTGAACTTCTCGGGCGGCGCGGCGGCGGTCGAGCTCGACCAAGCCGGGTACGAGGATATGGAGACGGGCGAACGCGCGTCCGGGCGGATCGACCTTCCGGCCAACGGCGCGCGCATCCTGCGGCGGAAGACGGCTGCCAGCGAGAGTTAGACCACCCAGGATCGAGCCTCGTTAACGAGCCGGAAAGCTTCTGCTCCGGCCCGATCCATGACGAACGAACTGCGGCACAATCCGCGAGCGAGGTTTAACCTGAGCCTGCGGATTGTGTTTTTTTGCGACGAACTAATGGATGGACATCATATCGCACCGGCAGCGTCGACAGGCGAAGCTTTGTCGAAACTCGTAGGGCTAGTAAACCCCAACTATTCCGTTTATTATTAAGAAGAGAAAGAGGACAAACAGAGAGGGAGGAGTCTCGACGCTTGGATTTTTCCTTTGAAATCTTGGATTCTTCGACGATTAATATCCGATTCAATTACGGAGGAACCTGGTTCGAATTTAACTTGTTCCTTCAGCAGGAGCAGTGGATTTTGCATCCTTACGACGCCAGCCTGCTGGGCAACCCGGAGATGTGCCGTCTGGTCGTCGCCGATCTGCTCGCCAACAAAGCTTTTCAGGTCATGCTGGCCAAGGAACGGATCCTGCTCTCGAATCTTCGCACTTCCGTCGACGTCTCGGGAGACCGTCTGGAACGCATTCCTTCGGAGCGATCCGGCCGGGGACCGGAGCCGGAGCCCGCGGACGATCTCGACCGCTGGATTCAAAGCCATTCCTTTGAAGAAATCGTCCGGCAGGAGCAGCAAGGACTCCAAGAGCGTCTCCAACTCTACCAGACGCTGCTTCAGAGGATGTTCTACGAGAATATGGGCCCCGGCGAAGAGGAGTTCGACAAAGTCCAGGAAATGACGCGCATTTTTAAAGACGCCTTCGGCAGACTGAACGAATTGATCGATTCTTCGGGAGACGGGTATAAGGACCGTTTCTCGGGAAGACGTCGATTTTAATGGATAGGAGGGCTTATTATGAAATACAACTTGCTGTACCAGGGCGCGTTCGCCATGCTGAAGGTGGAGCTGGAGGCCGGAGAGAGCCTGAAGGCCGAATCGGGAGCGATGGTGTCCATGTCGCCCCATATCGACGTCAAAGGAACGGCGGACGGCGGCATTATGGCGGGACTCGGGAGAATGCTCAGCGGCGAGACGTTCTTCTTCCAGGAGCTGTCGGCGAACCGCGGGGGAGGAGAGGTGCTGCTCGCGCCGTCGTCGATCGGAGACATTCAGGCTGTTGAACTGGACGGCTCCTATCGTCTTCTCGTCCAGAAGGACGGCTTCCTCGCCGGAACGAGCGGCATTCAGGTGAATACGAAAATGCAGAACCTAAGCCGCGGGCTGCTGTCCGGCGAAGGCTTCTTCATTATCGAGATCAGCGGGAAGGGCACGGTGTTCCTCGCTTCGTACGGCTCGATCCATGCGGTTAATCTCCAGCCGGGAGAAGAACGCATTATCGACAACGGTCACCTCGTGGCATGGCCGGACTACGTCCACTATTCGATCGAGAAAGCTTCCAAGGGCTGGTTTTCCAGCATAACGAGCGGGGAGGGTCTCGTATGCCGCTTTCGCGGCGAAGGGGTCGTTCTCATCCAGACCCGCAATCCTTCCGGCTTCGGGAATTGGATCAAGAAGTTTCTGCCGGGCAGATAACGAAAAAAGGTTTTGCGAATTTTCTGTGAATCTCGAACAGACATGCTCTATGATGGTATAATAGGGATTACGAGATTTACGGGGAAGAGGTGTAAAGCCTATGGATATGCAACCCGCAGTCGGCCGAGGCTTGCCGGTCGTCTCTTACGAGCAATTGTTCGAGCATTATAAGGATAAAATATTCAGCTTCGCCTGGAAAATTTTGCGAAGCAAGACCGACACCGAGGAGGCCGTACAGGAGACGTTCCTGAAGCTCTATGTGAACTTCGAACGTCTCGACCCGGCGGGCTCGATCTCCTCGCTCATCTTCACGACGACGAAAAACATTTGCATCGACATGCTGCGCAAGAGGAAGACGAAGCTGACGCTCAGCCATCCCTTGATGAAGCACGAAGGCTGGGAGGATCAGGTCGCCGAAGCCAGCAGGCCGGAGGACGCGCTGATTCTGAAGGAAACGGCGGAGCACCTGCTCGCGGCCATCGACAAGCTGCCGAAGGCCTATCGGCAGATGGTGTTTCAGCGGTATGTGCTGGACATGTCGATGGAAGAGATCGTGGAGATGAACCAGATCAAGATGAACACGGTCAAGTCGCGGCTTAAGCGGGGAAGAGACCTGCTTCGCAAGCAGCTGGACAGGGGTTTGACATGAGAAAGCCGAGAATTCCGGCCGCCGCCGGGCTTCTCGGCTGTATTGCATCGCGGACGTCCGTTATTTCGCCCGGACGCCGGTCTCGTGCACTCCGCAGGAGGATACCGTAATGCTGGCATCCGTTCTCGTCACCGTCCAGTCCCCGCCGCTTTTGTAGTCGACCTGGAGGACGCTTCAGAGGTGAGGAACGACAAGCCCGCCATAGACGAAGGCGCACAGGATGACCAGGGCGGGGTGGATTTTCCGCTTCTCCATCGCCCATAAGGCGACGGCGGCAATCGGAATCGCCTGCCACCAGCCGAGGGACTCGATCGACGTCCTGCCCATCTGCCAGGTCAGCACCAGCATCATGACGGCGATGACCGGCTGCACGAGCAGCGTCATGCCTTTCACGGCCGGCGACTGCCGGTAACGCGCCATTAACCGGAGCAGCACGATGAGCATGACGGCGGAAGGAACGATGGTGGCGGCCAAGGCGACTAACGAGCCGCCGACGCCCGCGACGTCGTAGCCGACGAATGCGGCGATCTTGGTGGCGATCGGGCCGGGCAGCGTGTTGCCGAGCGCGAGCAGGTTGGAGAAATCGGCGTCGGACGTCCACTGGTAATGAGTCACGATCTCCCGATACATAAGCGGAATAGAGGCCGGACCGCCTCCGTAGCCGAGCAGATTGGACAGGAAGAAGCCGGAGAACAGATCGATCAGGTCTTGAAGGCTCATGAGGCTTCTCCCTCCGCTTTCTTCCTCTTAAGCTTGCCGAGGATGCGGAAATGAACGGCGCCGTAGGCTAGAAACAGGACGATGACGACAGCGGGATGGACGGGAACGAGCTGCAGAAGAACGAACGAGACCGCGCAGAAGACGACGACCATTCCTCTGCCGAGTCCCTGATAGGCTTTCTTCGCGAATTCGTAGGCCATGACGCCGAGCATGACGGAGACGACGGGCATGACGGCGGCGATCATCCCCTGAACGACGGGGGAGCGGCTCAGGAAGTTGACGAAGGACAGCAGAACGATCATCGCGATGCCGGAGGGCAGAATGTGGGCGAGACAGGCAACGATGGCGCCGGCAACGCCTTTCTCGCGATAGCCCAAATAAGCCGCCATCTTGGTGGCGATCGGGCCGGGCAGCGCGTTGGCGATCGCCAGCGTCTCTCCGAACTCGTCGTCGTTCATCCAGCGGTACTTGGCGACAGCCTCGTGCCGGATAAGCGGAATGACGGACGGCCCTCCCCCATAGCCGAGCACTCCCGTCTTGCCCATGGCCCACGCCAGTTGGGCGTATTTTTTCGTTCCATCCCTAGCCATACGTTTACAACCTCATCCCCATGCGGCTCTTATAGCGAGTAATCAGCACCTGGCAATCCACGCTGACGACCCCCGGCAGCTTATACAGCTTCCCGTTCAGAAACTGTTCCATCTCCGTATTGTTCACGAATAACGCGTGCATGTGCAGCTTGCTCGGCCCGGTCATATGATACAGGCTCGTCACGGCCGATTCTTCGGCCAAAGCGTCGGCGACGCTCTGCAGACTTCGGGGCTCCACCTCCACGTTAAAGAAAGCCGATACGTGAATGCCCAGTTTCTCGGGATTGATGACGGCCGTAAACCTCTCGATCACCCCTTCCTCCATCAGCGCATGAATGCGGGCTTGGATCGCCACGCGGGAAAGTCCGATCTCCTTGGCAAGATCGGTGTAGGAGATTCGTCCGTTGGCGTTCAGCGCCCTAATGATCTGGCGATCGATGTCGTCGACCTGCATGCCCGGCACCGCCTTTCTCAGTGATTCGGAAAGTGTAAAATTCGCTATCCTTATCCGAATCACCTCCGGCAAAAACGCGATTCCGCGTCTAGAGGACGCCGAAGGCGTTTTTGCATGATGATCCGTATGAATCGCGAAAGATATTAGTTTATTTTATTTTCGATACGTAATAATATACCTCTAATTGACTTCGTTATCAATGTATTGTTTAAATTTATATTTCAATTTGAAAAACATCTCTTCACTGTAACGTCGACAGCAAGGGAAGGGGAAATGACGTTTCGGAGCGGAATACATACGTGGCGCCAAACAGGAACGGATGGCTCCGACCTGCAGAATCCGACTTGGAACGACCTGAAGCGTACGGCACCGTTCTGACGGAGAGGCCGCTGCGGCCCCTGCGCGCAGTCCTGGATCGATTACAGCGAGGTTGACGAAGAAGCTTCCGTCTCGAATGAGTCCGTAAGAGCGGAAGGCGGCGGGCAAGACGGTCGAGGCGTTGGTGAGAAGGGTGGCAGACCAGGTGAAATAATAAAGAAGAACCTGGCAGGCTGAACGGAGCAGCCGATCAGGTTCTTCTTTCATTCGGGCATTCGTCCGGTCCGGCGTCAAATGGTCAAGAGCTCCCGAATCTCTTCCTCGGTCATCGTAGACAGAGCCTCCTGTCCCGGCTCGATCACCTCGTCGACGAGGTGCTTTTTCCGCTGCTGGAGCGCGTACATTTTCTCTTCCACGGTGTCCTGGGCGAGAAGGCGGATGACCTGAACGACGTTTTTTTGCCCCATGCGGTGCGCTCTGTCCGCGGCCTGCTGCTCGACGGCCGGATTCCACCACAGATCGTAGAGGATGACGGTATCGGCTCCGGTCAGGTTCAGGCCGGTTCCTCCCGCCTTCAACGAAATGAGAAACAGTTCGCGCTCGCCGTCGTTAAAACGGCTGCACAGGTCGACCCGCTCCGCCGGCGGGGTCGCTCCGTCCAGATAGAAGAACGAGACCCCTCGATAGCCGAGCTCCCGGGAGATGAGGCTCAGCATTTCGGTAAACTGTGAGAACACGAGCATCCGCTTGCCCGCGCCGCGGCACTCTTCGATCAGCTCCATGAGCTGGTCGAACTTGGCCGATCCGCCCTCGTAGCCTTCCACGAACAGGCCCGGATGACAGCAAAGCTGGCGAAGCCGGGTCAGGCCGGCCAGAATCCGGATGCGGCTTCGGCCGAAGCCCTCCTCATCCAGATGCTTCAGCGTCTCTTTGCGCAGCTTGGCCAGATAGCTCAAGTACAGCTTCTTCTGCTCGGGGAGCAGCACGGAGGACTGCACGGATTCGATCTTCTCGGGCAGCTCCGAGAGCACGTCCGTCTTCAGACGGCGCAGAAGAAACGGTCGTATCCGCCTGGCGACCGCTTCCCGGGACAGCTCCGAGAACGTCCGCCGGTCCTGGAACAGTTCGGGAAAGACGACGTCGCAGATCGACCACAGCTCCTCCAGCGCGTTCTCGATCGGCGTTCCCGTCAGGGCAAACCGGTGACGGGCTTGCAGCGCTTTAACCGAATGAGCGGTCTGGGTCGCGTAGTTTTTGACCGCTTGCGCTTCGTCGAGAATCAGCGTGTGAAAATAAGGCTGCGCGTACGCTTCGGCGTCTCTGCGAAGCAGGGGATAAGAGGTGATCAGGACGTCGACTTGGGAAAGCTCCGAAAGAATGCGGCCGCGCTCGGATTTATCCCCGTCGGCGACGACCGCGCGCACCTCGGGAGCGAATCTCCGCAGCTCGTTCAGCCAGTTGTAGCTGAGCGAAGCGGGACAGACGATAATGGCCGGCTGCCCGTGGCTTCTGATCTCGGATAGCGCCGATACGAGATAGGCGATGCTCTGAAGCGTCTTGCCAAGACCCATATCGTCCGCCAGAATGCCGCCGAAGCGGTAATGCGCCAGCGTTCTGAGCCATTGATAGCCGAACTTCTGGTAATCTCGCAAAATGGGAGCAAGAGTGTCCGGCACGGGAAAATCGAGACTGTCCGGGTTTCGCATGTTTTCCAGCAAGCTTCGCAGAGATTTGCCGAGCTTTAAGGCGGGATCCCGGTTCTCGGCGTCGATCAGATGCAGCCCGCGCACGGCCGGCAGCCGGAATTCCGAACCGTGCAAGCTGCCCTTGTCCACCTTCATCACGGCGATAAAACGGTTGATCGCTTCGTAATCGGGCGTCTCCAGCGGCATTAGCGCTCCGCTAGGGAGTCTGTAATATCTTCTTTTCTCGCTCAAGGCCTGGATCAGATGACGGATTTCCGTCTCCGGCACGCCGTCCAGCTCGAATTTGCACGCCAGCCAATCGGTGCGTTCGTCCACGTCGACGCGAATTCTGGGCGCGCGCCCGGAATGGAGCCTGATTTTCACCGCCGTCGTGGCGTACACCTGAAGCAGCTTCTCCAGCTGCGGAATGACATGGTACAGAAAGTCGTATTGCCCCTCCTCGTCCTCCATCATGTAGCCGCTCTCCGTTTTCATGAAGTTCGCCTGCTCCATCAGATCGAGAATCTGCGCTTCCTTGTCTCCTTCCCGCATCAGGATGAGACTCGTTCCCCGGCTTCTCTCCGGATCTTCGAGCGGGTTGATGACGACTCCTCCGTAATGGAACTCGAGCCCGGCAAGCAGCCGGTCTCTAACCCGGTCGAGGTACAGCTTCGCCTTAAGCGGCGCCTGCACGACTTGGTCGGACACGGTCTTCGAGAGACGAACGCTTCCGATTCTCATGAGGCCGGGAACGACTTTCTCCATGAACGGTGCGATCCGCTCGGGCGGAATCCGGATCGTGCGGGCGTCGCGGGCATTCGCCAGCATCCGCTGAAGCTCGAACAGCCGCCGGCATTGCTCGGGATTCAGCTTGAGCAGCGCGCCTTCGGACAGCACGAGCCCGTAAGGCTCGAGGACGGTCAGCCGGTCGAGTCCGGAGACGTCCAGCCGGTAGCCGGCCGGTTGCGATTCGCTCTCCGTCCCGGCTTTAATCGGGTGAGGGTCGGGGGCCTGGTCCAGATCGAACAGCAGCGGAATCGGCATATCCGAGAGGCGCAGCCCTTCGTAGGACATGCCGTCGTGCTCGAGCCGTACGGATGCCGCCTGCGCAAGCAGAGGAGCCAGCTCCGTCCACGGGGCCGACGGAATCAGCAGCATGCGCTCCCCGCCGGAAGGGATGGACCATGCCGCGTGGACGCCGGCCGACTCGCGGTACATTTTCTCGTTATAATGGATTTCGATAAGCTTGCGAAGGATGGCGTCGTTCGATTCGTGGAAGCAGTGGGCTGCGGGATCGTACGTAAAATGCCTGGAAAACTCGCACCGTTCGCGGCGGTCGACGGATTCCAGAAAGTCCCGCAGCTTCGGAACGACGTACGTACGCTTCACGCCGGCTCTGAGCTCGATGGCGAACATATTTTTACGGTAGCCGTAGGGGAACAGACTGACGATGAATTCCACGTTCAGCGGCTCGCGAGAATCGAAGAGAGTAGGCACTCGGCGGGGGCGGGGCGGCTTGTTGTCGAACAGATCGAGGAGACCGTCCGACAGGGCGGCCTCCGGGGAGACGGCAGCGCGGCTGTCGCTCCTGAGCCGGGCGGAAGCGGGCTTGGCCGGTTGGGCCGCGTTCGGATGAACGGAGCGCTGGAGCTCGTACAAGCTCAGCAGGACGGCGGCGATATGGCGGCAGCTGCTGCTGGCGGACAGGTTCAGACGAAGGCATTCGCAATCGGCCTGGAGGTCTCCGTTGTCCCCCGCCCGGATCTCCACACGAAAGAGGGAGTGTGTGCCTTTGACCGTCGCCGCGCAGACGCGGAGCGCGGGATCGTAGTCGGAGATTGCGACTTTGCCCGCCCGGCAGTCGGCTTCTCCCCTTTCGTAGGAATAGCTCCCGCACATCGTCTTGATGATTCGTTTCGTTAGTTGAAAGCTCATGGGACGACCCCTGCCTTATCTTACTTGTTGTCCTCATGATACCAGAAATGAGCAGGGGGGACGACTTTCCGGGACGGGGGAACACTTGGCGCAGTTGGCGATCGCTTCCTTCGAGCCCCAGCGGACGCCTGGGCCGGGAATCAACTGCGCTCCGCCAGAGCGGCGAGCGAGTGCAGTCTTTCCTGGCGTCCCGGCAGCTGGGACAGGAAGACGCGCAGATCGGGAAACTCGCTGAGGTTAAGCGTGTAGTAAACCCACTGGCCTCGCTTCTCCTCGCTGATGAGCCCGGCTGCCCTCAGCTTGCGAAGATGCTGGCTGGCATTCGGCTGGCTTGTGCCCAGCAGCTCGACGATATCCGAGACGCACAGGTCTTTCTCCTGAAGCAAGCCCAAAATCGCCAGTCGCGTACGATCTCCCAACAGCTTCAGCAGCTCCGCCATATCTCCCAATCGATCGCTCATTTCTCGAACTCCTCTCACGTGACAGCACTCGATGTTGGTGCGCTAGATTCGCATATAATGATACATTAATTTATAGCATAAAAGACTAACGAGATAAAGTTAGTTTAGAGGCATGCTAGATGTATGCCAGCTTGCTGAACGTATGCCCGACGCATCCGTTCGAAAACTAGAGAGACGTAGGGACGGCGATAAGTAAAGTGTGGAGGGGATACGACGGCATTAACCGGATTAGGCGGCATTTTCGTTGAGGCGGACATCACGCGGAGTATGATTGGCGAGCCGGGAGCGTCTGAGCGCGTAACGCCGTCCGGCATGTCTGCCCGCGGATTGCTCCGCTCAGAGGCTCACTGCCCGCGAGCCCGCCCGATGCGAGTCGCCGAGCCCGGGTCCCGCTCCGAGCCTCGCTGCCGCGAGCCCACGAGCGTATCGGGGCACATGGCCCGGCGTATCGCGCAGCTCGGTGAGCGTATCGGGGCACATGGCCCGGCGTGTCACGCGGCTTGGCGAGGGCACGCGGGCATACGGCCCGGCAGGGGAGCCCCGGTCGGTGCGTGAGAAGGCAGACATTAGGCCGACTTGAGGCGGGTGAAGAAGCCGGAGATGGCCATTTCGGCGGCGCCCATCATGGCCGAACGTTCGCCGAGCTCGGCGAAGAGGAGCTGCACCTTGCGCAGGTGGAAGCCGAGCGCGCGCTGTACGACGGTTTGGCGCAGGGCGTGCTCCAGCCAAGGGCGGGCCTGGCTCATCCGGTTGCCGATGACGACGGCGTCGGGGTTGAAGACGTTGACGATGTTGGCGATCCCGATGCCCAAATACTCGCCGATACCCGCCAACAGCTCCTGAACGTCCTCTCTTCCGGAATGGGCAGCCGCGAGCAGCTCCTCCAGATCGCCGAAGCCGAGCGGGGCCGCCTGCTTCAGCAGCGCCTGCTCCGAGGCGTACAGCTCCCAGCAGCCCCGATTGCCGCAGGTGCAGCTTTTGCCGTGAGCTTCGATGGACAGATGCCCCATTTCTCCTGAGTAGCCTGCCGAGCCTTTATACAGCGATTTATGCAAAATCAGCCCCGTGCCGATCCCGATGCCGACGCTGACGTAGACCAGATTGGCGATGCTCCGGCCGGCTCCGTATTTCTGCTCTCCCAGAGCTCCCGCATTAGCCTCGTTATCGATCGTAACCGGCAGATCGAATCGCTCCGTCAGCAAACGCTGGAGAGGCACGTCCCGCCAGCCCAGATTCGGGGCCAGCAATATCGCTCCGCGCTCGTCGACGAGCCCCGGAACGCCGACTCCGATGCCGACGATGCCGTAAGGGCTGGAGGGAGCCGACTCCGCCAGCTCCCGGATGCACCCGCACAGCTGCTCGAACGCCGCCTCCGGCTCCTGATCGCGAAGCGGCAGCGTCGTCTCCTTCACGATGCCGCCCCGAAGATCGGTTAGCGCGCCCCGGATATAGTTAACCCCCAGATCGATCCCGACGGCGTATCCGGACGAGGCGACGAATTCGAGCATCACCGGTTTTCGTCCTCCGCTCGATTGGCCGGTGCCGATCTCCCGCACGAGCGCCCCGTCGATCAAATCCTGGACGAGGCTGGACACGGTCGCTTTGTTCAGTCCCGATTGCTCGGAGATTTGAGCGCGGGAGAGGGGCGAGCCTCTCAAAATACATTCCAGCACGATGGCTGTATTGATACGCTTAATGAGCGCTTGGTCGCCTGTCGGTGTCGTCATCACGTCTCTGAAGCTCCTTCGGATCCGGCAAAACGAGATCTGTTTCCGGTAAAATGAGAATGGTCAAGTCTCCGCCATTATATCACAATTCATTTTTCTAAACTTTGTTTATTGGATAGACAAACTAAGCGAGAGCGTGGTATGCTGATACCAGATTAAAAAATGATATCGCTTTCAAGGAGGCCTGTCGAAAGATGAGCAAATTCCCTAACGTTCCTAAAATCCAGTACGAGGGACGCGACTCGAGAAATCCGTTCGCCTTCCGTCATTACAATCCGCAAGAGGTCGTACTCGGCAAAACGATGGAGGAGCATCTGCGTTTCGCCGTCGCTTATTGGCACACGTTCAACGCGAACGGCAGCGATCCGTTCGGCGTCGGCACGGCGGTGCGGAGCTGGGATTCGCTTTCGCCGCTGGATAAGTCGAAGGCGCGCGTGGAGGCCAACTTCGAGCTGCTGGAGAAGCTGAACGTTCCGTTCTACGCCTTCCACGACGTGGACATCGCACCGGAAGGCGCGACGCTGGCCGAGACGAACAAAAACCTCGACATCATCGTCGCCATGCTGAAGGACTATCAGAAATCGACGGGCAAGAAGCTGCTGTGGAATACGGTGAACCTGTTCACGCATCCGCGTTACGTTCATGGCGCCAGCACGACGAACAACGCGGAGGTGTTCGCTTACGCGGCGGCGACGCTGAAGAAGGGACTGGAGGTCGGCAAGGAGCTCGGTGCAGAGAACTATGTGTTCTGGGGCGGCCGCGAGGGCTACGAGTCGCTGCTGAACACCGATATGAAGCTGGAGCTCGACAATCTGGCCCGCTTCCTGCATCTGGCGGTCGATTACGCCAAGGAGATCGGCTTCGACGCTCAATTCCTGATCGAGCCCAAGCCGAAGGAGCCGTCCAAGCACCAGTACGACTTCGACGCCGCTACGGCGATCGCGTTCCTGCAAAGCTACGGCCTGAAGGATCACTTCAAGCTGAACATCGAGGCGAACCATGCGACGCTGGCCGGACATACGTTCGAGCACGAGCTTCGCGTGGCCAGCATCAACGGCATGCTCGGCTCGATCGACGCCAACCAAGGCGATCTGCTGCTGGGCTGGGATACGGACGAATTCCCGACCGATCTCGTCGCGACGACGCTGGCGATGTACGAGATTTTGAAAAACGGCGGTCTCGGACGCGGCGGCGTCAACTTCGACGCGAAGGTTCGCCGTTCTTCCTTCGAGGACGAGGACTTGTTCTTCGCGCATATCGCCGGCATGGATACGTACGCCCGCGGACTGAAAGCGGCGGCGAAGCTGATCGAGGACCGGGTGCTCGACGACATTGTGGCCAAGCGATACAGCAGCTTCAGCGAGGGCATCGGCGCCGACATCGTATCCGGCAAAGCAACGCTGAAGTCGCTGGAAGCGTACGCGCTGCAGGCGAAGCCGATTCGCAACGAGTCCGGACGTCTGGAGCAGATCAAGGCGAGCCTGAACGATATCATCTATAGCGTATAAGAGGAGAACGACTCCATGAAATATGTCATAGGCGTAGATTTGGGAACGAGCGCGGTCAAGACGCTGCTCGTCGGACAGGACGGCGCCGTGCATGCGGAGGCGACCCGGGAATATCCGCTCTATCACGAGAAAGCGGGGTGGAGCGAGCAGGATCCCGAGGATTGGGTGACGGGCACGACGGCCGCACTGCGCGATTTGCTCGCGAGCTCGGATGCCGATTCGAATGACATTGAAGGGATCAGCTTCTCCGGGCAGATGCACGGGCTCGTCCTGCTGGACGCGCACGGCAAGCCGGTGCGAAGAGCGATTTTGTGGAACGATACGCGGACGACGGAGCAGTGCCGGGAGATCGAACGGACGCTCGGCGACAAGCTGCTGGCCGTCACGCGCAATCCCGCGCTGGAAGGCTTCACGCTGCCCAAGATCCTGTGGGTGAAGCAGAATGAGCCGGAACGGTTCGCAAAGGCGGCAAGCTTCCTGCTGCCTAAGGATTACGTAAGGCTGCGTCTTACCGGCGAGAAGCATATGGACTTGTCGGACGCGGCGGGAACGCTGATGCTCGACGTCGCGGGCCGCGACTGGAGCGAGGACGTGCTGAGCGCGTTCTCGATTCCGGCCGGCTTCTGCCCGCCTCTGGTGGAAGCGGGAGCGCACGTCGGCGGGCTGACGGCTGAAGCGGCGCTGGCGGCCGGGCTGCGGCAGGAGACGAAGGTGTTCGCCGGCGGGGCGGACAACGCATGCGGGGCGATCGGAGCCGGCATTCTCTCGCCGGGGCTCACGCTGTGCAGCATCGGCACGTCTGGCGTCGTCCTGACTTACGAAGAGGACGCTTCCGCCGATTATCGGGGGAAGGTTCACTTCTTCAACCATGGCAAGCCGGGCGCGTTCTACGCGATGGGCGTCACGCTTGCTGCGGGCTATTCGCTCAGCTGGTTCCGCAATACGTTCGCCAAGGGCGAGACCTACGACGCGATGCTGCAGGGCGCGGAGGACATCCCGGCCGGCTCGAACGGCCTGCTGTTCACGCCTTATCTCGTCGGCGAGCGGACGCCGCATGCCGATGCGCAAATCCGCGGCAGCTTCATCGGCGTGGACGGAAGCCACACGAGAGCGCATTTTGCCCGGGCGGTTATGGAGGGCATTACGTTCTCCTTGAACGAATCGATCGAGATGTTCCGCGCGGCGGGCAAACCGGTCGACAAAGTCGTATCGATCGGCGGCGGAGCGAAAAATCCGCTCTGGCTGCAGATGCAGGCGGACGTCTTCAAAGCCGAGGTGGTGGCGCTCGAGAACGAGCAGGGTCCCGGACTCGGAGCGGCTATGCTGGCGGCCGTCGGCTGCGGCTGGTTCCCGTCTCTCGACGCCTGCGGAGAAACGTTCGTTAAGCACGCTCGCATCTATCGTCCCGACCAGGCGGCCAGCGCCCGCTACGGGCAGCTGTTCGAGCTGTACCGCCAGGTGTACGCCCAGACCGCGGGCATCAATCACGCGCTGTACGCTTTTCGAAACTAGCATAATCGGATAGAATGAAAGTTAGGGCAAGGGGATGCCTCCCTTTCCTTCGAGAGCCTTCGTCATTCCCGGCCGGTAAACGGGAGAAGGCTCTTTCGGTTTTTTAGTGATCCAGAAATTATAAAATTCGTTATCCTTATCTGAATCACCTCCGACATAAACGTGATCCCGCCGGTCCCAAGGACGGCGTAAGCCGTTTATGCTTGGGGAACTTTCTTCATCCGATCGTCGTATAGAATAGCGTATAGAGCGGCGGGTCGAAAAATATCAAAAAAGCGGGAGTGTATTCGTACGATGGACGATTGGACGGCGAACGGGCAAGGCGCGGATAATCCGCCGCTGCTGCGGGCGGAAATCGAGGAGGCGGGCTACGAGCCAGACCGGCCCATTGTAAGGAATGTCGTTCTCGACGTTCAAGCCGGCGAGAGAGTCGGCTTGCTCGGTCCGAACGGGGCCGGGAAGAGCACGCTGATGAAAGGGCTGCTCGGCCAGCTGCCGCATTGGCGAGCGAAGTCGTATTGGCGCGGAGAGGAGGAGAACGCGGTCCGGGAGGGAGACATCTCCTCCAGAATCGCCTATATTCCGGAGCAGCCGATCGTATACGAGAGGCTGACGCTGTGGGAGCATCTCGCGCTCGCCGCGGCATCCGCCGGGCTGTCCGACGAGGAGCTGCAGGAACGGGCGGACAAGCTGCTCCGACGGTTCCGCTTGAACGGCTTCCGGCATCATTATCCGGTGAAATTCTCCAAAGGCATGCAGCAGAAAACGATGCTGATCGTCGGCTTTCTGCTGAAGCCGGAGCTGTACTTGGTGGACGAGCCGTTCATCGGGCTGGACCCGGGTGCGGTGATGGAGCTGATCGATGCCCTGGACGAGGAGAGAAGCCGAGGAGCGGCCATCTTGATGACGACGCATGTCCTGGACTCGGCGGAAAGAATGTGCGACCGGTTCGTGCTCGTGCACGCGGGAGGAGAGGCGGCGTCGGGAACGCTGGAGGAGATCCGCCGGCTGGCAGGGTGCGAACCGGACGCGAGGCTGTTCGACTGCTTTCACCGGCTGACGCTCCGGGACGAAGAGGTGGAGGCATGACTTCGCCGGCGACCGTACGCTACACTCCGAGTAAGCTGTTCCTGGAACGGGCGGGGGCATTCTGGAGAGCGATCTGGAAGTGCTGGCGCACCGTACTGGACTGGACGGTGTGCCTCTACATCGTGCTCCCCTGGTCCTTTATTTCCGCCGGCATCTACCGGGACTTGACGAACAATCCGCCTGCCGGCCTGGAACACGTTCCGCTGTACCCGCTGCTTCTGGTTTTGGCGCTGCTGCAGCTGGCGGGGAAGTTCCGGACGTTCGCCGAGCCGGGGGACGGGCTGCTCCTGCACCGCATTCCGAAGTGGAGGAAGGCTTTCGTCGTCTGGGGCTTTGTCTATGGGGGCGCCGCCCGGATAATCGCTCTAGGTTGCATCGTCGCGGCGCTGTCGCCGATTCTGCTTCCGGTATTCGGGCTGTCTGCGGCTTCGCTGGCCTCTCTTGTTCTATCCTACACGTCGGCGGGACTGTTCTGGACGCTGCTGAGGGATCGGATTGCGCTTCGCTGGAGCGGCTGGCGCCGCTGGGCAGCGGTCATGCCGGCCGGCGCCGCATTCGTCTTCGGGACAGCCGCTCTGGCGGACGAAGCGCTGCAAAGCCCGGCCGCGGGGCTTCTGATCGGGGCGGTCTTCCTGACTGCCGCGGGCGTTCTTCTGCTTCTGCGGCAGCGAATGAGGGGAACGCTGCTGCATGAGATTGCCGTGGAAAATGGAAGCTATGCGGCGCTCGTCGGCTGGCTGCTCCAGCATTCGCTGGAGAAGAGGCCGGTGCCGACGCGAAGCAAGCCGATTCTGTTCGCCCGCTCGCAGCCGCTGCTGCGGCAACGAGGCGGCGCTCCGGACCGGCTGGCGGACAGTTGGATGAAGGCCGTCTTGCGGCGTCCGGATCTGATGAGTCAGCTGGCCTACTTCTTCGGAGCCGGATCTGCCGCGCTGGCGCTTCCTCCGGTAGCTATAGCGGCCTTCGTATGGCTCGCCCTTCCCTTCCTCGTCGTGGCGACCTTGAGACGGAGCTGGAAGCAGTGGATGGCCGAGGCGTACGTCTCGCTGTTCGAGTGGCGGAAGAAGACGGAGGAAGAGGCGTCCCGCAAAGCGATCGCATGGCTGGCCCTGCCGATGATCTTGCTGTGGTCGCTTCTGCTTGGCGTGCGGATCGGTCTGGCTTTCGGCGGGCCGGCCTGGATGGCGGCCGCCGCCGTTCCCGCCGCCGGCTGGATCTGGCTGAGATCGGTCAACGGTTTTCTCGCTGCGTCCAGCGCTTCGCGCCGGGAGAAGGAATAGGCGCCCCCCGCTTGGGGACAACCTAACCGGAAAATGCAAGATTTCGAACACGGAGAGGATGAAGGCGATGAAACACGCCGCGCTGATGTTCCAATTTCCGGAGGACGCCCAGGCCCGGCTGGCCGCGGAGACGCTGGACGAGCTTGGCTACGAGCCCCAGCTCCACGAGGGCGGGCGGCTGCATATTCACGTGCGGGACGAGGATCTGACCTCGGCGCTAGAAATTGTGCAAAGCTGTTCGGGTCGCCTGCTGGAGCAGGCTCCTGCGCACATCGATCAGATGACGAATTCGGCCTACGGCATCGACGATATTCCGATTCCCGCTCATACGGTGAACGAGGATTGGGTCGACGCTTACCGTCAGAGCGCAGAGGAGGACGGCGCCGAGAATTCCGCTTATCCGACAGACGACGGCTCGTACGACCGGTTCGAGGGAACCTGACGCTCGAACGGGCGCACACGCAGCGAGAGGGCCGCTTCCGATCTCGAGGAGGCGGCCTTTTCATTCGGAGGGCGCTGGCTCTGTTCCCGCTTGCCGTTATGAGGACGATTCCGGCTCTGCCGATCTCATTTTCGTTAACCGCTCTTTCGTACAAGGCATACGTTCACCGGCACCAAATAAAAGGCAGGGAATGCGCGAAGGGGCGAGCTGCGCGATTCCCTGCTTTTCCGTTTTCCGATTACGCTTGTCCCGACGCATGCAAGCCCGCCGTGTAGCCGGTAGAGAAAGCCGCGGTAATGTTGTAGCCGCCGGTATAGCCGTGAATGTCCAGCACCTCTCCACAGAAATACAAGCCCGCCATCCGCTTCGATTCCATCGTCCTCGGGTCGATCTCCTTCAGATGGACCCCGCCTCCCGTGACGAAGGCGTCCTCGATCGACAGCGTGCCGCTCACCCGAATCGGAAATCGCTTGATCTGCCCGGCAAGCCGGCTCCAAGCCTGACGAGGCAGGTTGTCGTAAGTGACCCCCTCGGCCAGCTCGGCGCCGCGCAGCAGCAGGGGGATCATTCTCTCGGGCAGACAGGCTCTCAGCACGTTCTTGACCGCCTTCTTCGGCTCCAGCTGCGCAAGCTTAAGCGTCTCGGCGTAGACCTCGTCCTCGCTCTTGTCCGGCATCAGATCGACGGAAACCTCGACATGGCCGGCGTCGGATGCTTTAAGCGCCTTGACGACGAACTGGCTGCACCGAAGCGCGATCGGGCCCGACAATCCGAAATGCGTAAACAGCATGTCTCCGCGATGCTCGACGATTCGCTTTCCTTTCGAATTCCAGACGGACAGGGCGACGTCACGGAGACTGAGGCCCTGCAGCTCCTTGCTGGCAATAAAAGGCTCGCCGGACGTCAGCGGAACCTCTGTCGGGAACAGCTCGGTGATCGTATGCCCGGCCTTCTCCGCCCAGGCGTAGCCGTCTCCGGTCGACCCGGTCTGCGGCACGGATTTGCCGCCCGACGCGACGATAACCGAGCGTCCGCCGATCGTCTCGCCCGTCCGCAGCCGCACGCCGGCGACGCGCCCGTCCTCGTACAGGACGGTATCCACGGGACAATGGACGCGGATCTCGGCGCCCTGCTTGCGCACCTGGCCGACCAGCGCGTCTACGACCGTCTTGGCCTTGTCCGTGACAGGGAACATCCGTCCGTTGTCCTCCTCCTTCAGACGAATGCCCAAATTTTCGAAAAAGGCGATAATGTCCTTGTTGCTGAAGTTGGCCAAGGAGCTGTGCAGAAAGCGGCCGTTGCCCGGGATGTTGCGGATGAGCTCGTCGAGCTCCTTGTTGTTCGTGACGTTGCAGCGGCCTCCGCCCGAGATTCCCAGCTTGCGTCCAAGCTTGTCGCCTTTATCGAGCAGCAGGACGCGCGCGCCGTTCCTGCTGGCGGCGACGGCGGCCATCAGACCGGCGGAGCCGCCGCCAATGACAATGACGTCGTAGTCCATGTAAGTTCTCCTGACTAATCGTTATAGCCAAATTGTATCATTGGAAATTTCAAACGCAAACGGCGACTTGATGTGCGGAAACTTTACAGAATATTGGCTCGCGGATGAGTCTATTTAACTCCCTAATATTGTAACCCATGGGGAGATGTGCTTTAATCTAAGTGATTCGTACAGCATTTTGGCAGTACAATGGATATTGCAAACCGTACACCGGCAGAGCCAATAGAGCTAACCCTATATGGACAGGTATGTAGATTATGGTTGAACCGCTGCTTAAGGATACGGGAGGTTCCGCTGGATGTGGAAAGAATCATTGCTGCAGATCCTGATTGCATTTCTTCCCGTCTTTTTGTTCATGGTCTGGTATTCCAAGCAGGAGAAGTCCGGTCATTCCCACATCTTTATCGGAATATGCTGCGGTCTGGCGATGCTTCTGAACGTCAATTTCACTATGGATTCCATTCCTGGCATTCCTATAGACCTGCGTCATGTTCCCTTTCTGATCGGTTCGGTCTACGGCGGGATTCCGATCGCTTTCGGGCTTCTTTCTTTCTATATGGTCGCTCGGCTATGGGAGATAGAGCTTCGTTGGGATTACTTCGTCTTTATCGGTTTTCTGAGCTTGTTCGTTCCCGTGCTTTTCTCCCGGATTTCCGGATACGCCATGCGAAGCCGCAGGGGCAAGCTCAAGCTGCTGTTTTCTCTCTGTCTGCTGCTGTCGGTGTTCCAGCTCGCGGCGTTCTGGATTCGAATTCCGCGGAGTCTGCTGGAGAACGTGCCCCAGCTGGTCGGCATGGTGGCTGCGTTTGTATCCGTATTCATCGCCGTGACGCTGCTGTGCGCCCACTTTATCGAGCTGAGCTTCGAGAGAATCCAATTACAGCTGCAGCTTCACGACGTCTCGCTGAAATATCGCAAGGAAATGCGCAGACTGCAGCAGTTCATCGACAACTCCCCGCTGATGGTCATCCTTTTCGACAGGGAGGGGAGAATTAGCCATATCAACGACATGACGCTGAAGGTCGTGTCTCCGTTAGGTCGGGACGAGCTGCTCCGGGAGAAATTTTCCTTCCTGCTCGATCGGATGGAGCTGAGAATCGACTACGATCCGGTGGAGCGCATTCTGGGGGGCGAGGAGAAGCTGACGGAAGTGATCAAGCTGGGCAGCCAGACGTTCTACACCGTGTACAGCTCGATCAGGGACATGCCGTCGCAAGGAACGGACGGCGTCTTGTTCATCGGTCACGACGTCACCGAGCTTCACCGGCTGAAGGACGAGGTCGACCGGATGGAGAGGCTGAGCCTGGTCGGTCAGATGGCCGCGAGCATTACGCACGAGATCCGCAATCCGATGGCCGTCATCCGCGGCTTCGTGCAGCTGCTGAACGAGCGCAGCCCGGACGATCAGAAAAGCTACTTCCGCATCGTGCTGGACGAGTTGGATCGCGCCAACGCGATCATCAACGATTTCCTCTCCCTGGCTCAGAATCGCATCGTGGAGAAGGAGCCGTCCAATCTGAACGAGCTGCTGAAGGAGCTGCTGCCGCTAATCTGGGCGGATGCCAATATGAGAGGGCAGATGATCGATCTCCATACGGACGACGGGCTGGAGCCGATCCCGATGAACTCCAAGGAAGTGAAGCAGCTGGTGCTGAACTTGTCGCGGAACGGGATGGAGGCGATGAACGATAAAGGAGTTCTGCGAATCGAGACGCAGAATTTGCCGGGAACGGTCCAGCTCCGCGTCAGCGACAGCGGCGTCGGCATTCCGCCGGAGAAGCTGAAGCGGCTGTTCGAGCCGTTCTTCACGACGAAGACGAACGGAACCGGTCTTGGCCTGGCGCTCTGCTTGAGCATTGTCGAGCGTCACAACGGCAAAATTCAGGTGGAGTCGACCGTCGGCGAAGGGACGACCTTTATCGTCTCGTTCGCGAAGCCGGGAGTCGGCGAGAAAGGGAGCTTCACAGCCTGAGGCGCTGAGGCGCGGATAGCGGCACTTCATTCGGATACACTACGGGGGAATCGACCGGAAAAGGAGGGAGTCCCCCATGGCCAGAGACGAAGGACCGTCGAAATCCGGACGGTCGGCCGCAGATCGCCGCAAGAGCAAGTCTTCTCCGCTGTCCCCCGGCTACGACAAGAAGCTTGACGGGCCCAATCGCCCTTCTACCTGAGGCGGGCAACGATCGGCTGCATCGGTCTGCGCCTTTCTCTTCGATCGCGAAGAGCTTTGACGGAGCTTGCGGAGGCGCGCTATAATAGAGCTATGCGGAATTAGCTTGCCGCCAATTTCGGTTTTGGAAAGAGAGGCGCCTGATCATGTCGATGTCTTTTGAAAGATATATGCTGGATATGATTCAACCGATGCGCGACGAGTTGACGCGGATCGGCATTCAAGAATTGAGAACTCCCGAGGAAGTGGAAGACCATCTTCCGGGAGCTGCCGGGACGGCTCTAGTCGTCGTCAACTCCGTATGCGGCTGCGCGGCGGGCCAATGCCGTCCGGGCGTGGCCGAAGCGTTGAAGCACGACGCCGTGCCCGATCACCTGTTCACGGTATTCGCCGGACAGGACAAGGAAGCGACGGCGAAAGCGCGGGAGTACTTCCTGCCGTACCCGCCTTCTTCTCCTTCCATCGCGCTGATGAAGGACGGAGAGCTTGTGCACTTCATCGAGAGGCATCAGATTGAGAACCGCAGCGCGGCGGAGATCGCGGCGGACTTGACCGACGCCTTCGACCGTTATTGCCGGTAATGCAGTCGTTCCCGGAGGCAGAGGCCGCTCGCGCCCGAGCCGCCGGGTTATTTTTTGTTGCCAGTAAGAAGGAGGACGCCAGGATGACTACGCTTCAGCAGGAGATTATCGAGAAGCTTGGGGTTAAACCGACGATCGACGTCGACGAGGAGATCCGACGCAGAGTTCAATTTCTGAAGGACTACGTCCTGCAAGCGGGGGCGACGGGACTGCTGATCGCGATCAGCGGAGGCGTCGACAGCGCGGTGGCGACTGGATTGTGCAAGCGGGCGACGGACGAGCTGTCGAAGGAGACGGGCAAGGAATACATAACGCTGGGCGTGTTTCAGCCTTACGGCCGGCAGGAGGACATCCATCACAGCTACGAGGTGGCCGAGGCTTTCCAGCTGACGCATAAGGTCGAGACGAACATCGAGGATGCGGTCGACGAGATCGCTCTGGAAACCGAGCAGGCGTTCAAAGCGTTGAAGATTCATCGTCATCTCAGCCGCGCAGGCAAGGGCAACGTTAAGGCGCGTACGAGAATGGTCGTGCAATACGCGCTCGCCTTCGATCTGAACTTGCTTGTCGTAGGCACGGATCACGCCTCCGAAGCGCTGACGGGCTTCTTCACGAAGTGGGGGGACGGCGCCGTCGATCTGACCCCGCTCAGCACGCTGAACAAGCGGCAGGTCCGCGAGCTGGCCCGCCGTCTCGGCGTGCCTGCGAGCATCGTCGACAAAGCGCCGACCGCAGGCCTGTGGGAAGGGCAGACCGACGAAGGCGAGCTTGGCGTCACTTACGAGGACAACAGCTCTTATCTGGAAGGCAAGGAGATCGACCCGCAGGCAAAGGAAAACCTCGAGAAGCGTTATTTGCGCACGCAGCATAAGCGTCAGCCGATTCCGGGGATCTGATCGCACGGTATGATCGTCGGAATCGGGCTGGATGTCGTAGAGACGGCGCGAATGGAGCGCATTCTCAAGGGGGCGAGCGGGTCCAGGTTTGTCGACAGGGTGCTGACGCCCCGAGAGCGCAAGGCGTGGGAGGCATTGCCGGCCAGGCGGGCTTTGGAGTTCGTCAGCGGCAGGTTCGCCGCCAAGGAAGCGGTCGTTAAGGCGTTAGGCTGCGGGATTGGAGCGACGGTCGGCTTCCGGGACATCGAGGTGCTCGCGGACGAATCGGGGAAGCCGGTATGCCGTCTGTCTTCCGCCGCCGCCATGCGTCTCGGGTGGGAAGAGGACGGGGGTCGCCGGGTGCTTGTCGCCATTACGCACGAGCGTTCCCTCGCGGCGGCGACCGCATTAATCGAAAAGCTATAGCTGATTACGCAGTCCGGCAGCAGCATCTCTGTCGGACTGTTATTTATTGGATATAGAATATAAATATGGTAATTTACGCCTCGTGATTCGTGACGTATAATGGAAGAATGTGAGCGGGATAAGATTTAATTTTATCCGGATAATGGGGCAATGATGATGGGAACGAATTATATCACGATCATGATGAAGCACTTTGAGCATATGAATATCGAGGTTGCCGCTGCGGCGGAGACGGTTTTGCACGCGGTCTCCATGAAGGACAAGGAGACGGTGTACGATTGCCACCGCTTTTTGTTCGTCAAGTCGGGAGCGGGAAAATTGCGGGCTCAAAATCAGGAAATCTCTCTTGAAAAGGGAAAGCTGTTTATTCTGTTGGCGGGAATGCCGCACCGGATCGAACTGGAGTCGGAGAAGGCGACGCTGCAGTGGTGCCACTTTCGAAGCAGCTACGAAGATCGGGACCTGTACCGAACGCTGCAGCTTCCCTTTCATGTCCAGGTGAAGGAAGAGGGAACGGTATCGGAGCTGTTCCTTCGGCTGTTCAAGGAGCTGTCGAAGGAAAGCCTGACTTCCAGGCTGAGAATCAAGGCGGTCATGCTGGAGCTGATCAGCTATTATCTGGACAGCTTCTCCCTGATGGACAACCATGTGCCGACCGACGACCTGCAGAAGATCGACATGGTGCTCAAGTATATCGACGAACATCTGGCGGACAACATTACGGTGGAGAACCTGGCCAAGCAGGTGTATCTGCATCCGAATTATTTTATCGTGTTTTTCAAGGGCATTCTGGGCTATTCGCCGATTCAATATGTCAATCTCCGGCGGATGGAGATCGCGAAGAGCCTGCTGCTTAAGCCGGACTGCAACGTCTCCTCCGTCGCCGGCCAGGTGGGCATGCAAATCTATTATTTCTCCAGAATGTTCAAGGCGCACACGGGCGTGACGCCCAGCCGCTTCCGCAAGCAGGCGGCGATGATCGCCGCTTCGGCCGGGGCGGATCAATACGATCGGGAAGAGGGTAAACCGCATTGACAGACAGAGGGAACGAAGCGTATTTCGGCCAGCGGCTCCTGCGGTGGTACCGCAAGGAAAGGCGCGACCTGCCGTGGAGACGAAGCCGGGATCCTTATCATATCTGGGTGTCGGAAATTATGCTGCAGCAGACTCGGGTGGACACGGTTATTCCGTATTTCAACCGGTTCGTGGAGCGGTATCCGACGCTCCGGCATCTGGCGGAGGCGCCCGAGGAGGACGTGCTGAAGCATTGGGAAGGGCTCGGCTATTACTCCAGAGCGCGCAATCTGCAGGCGGCCGTTCGCGAGGTCGTCGAAAGGTACGGCGGGGAGGTCCCGCGCGGCAAGGCGGAGGTATCCGGGCTAAAAGGGGTGGGGCCGTATACGGCCGGGGCGATTCTGAGCATTGCGTACGATCAGCCGGAGCCGGCCGTAGACGGCAACGTTATGAGGGTGCTGTCCCGATATTTCTGCCTGGAGGACGACATCGCCCGTCCGGCGACGCGAACGGCGATGGAAGGTTTGGCCCGATCGCTCATCCCGGAGGGGCAGGCCGCCGATTTCAACCAGGCGCTGATGGAGCTCGGGGCGATGGTCTGCACGCCGAAGTCTCCGTCCTGTCCGTCTTGTCCTGTCGGCGAACGGTGCGAGGGTCGGCTTCGGGGCAGGGAGAAGGAGCTCCCGGTCAAGACGAAGCCCAAGAAGGCGCGGCCGGTCTACCGCATCGCCGCCCTCATCGAGGGAACCGGAGCCAACGCCGGCCGGGTTCTCGTCTGCCAGCGGCCCGAGACGGGGCTGCTCGCCCGGATGTGGGAGCTGCCGCATGTCGAGGTGCCCGACGACAAAGTCTGGGGGCGTCTGGACGAAGCGGCCGGCCGGCTGAAGGCGGCGCTGGCGGAGGAAGGCATTCGGGTAAGGGTGGATGCGAGCGAGGAAGTCGGGGAAGCCCAGCACGTCTTCACCCACCTCGTATGGAACATCAAGGTGCTGGGCGCGGCCGTTCTCGACGAGCGGGAGGCGGCCGGCAGCGGTTACCGCTGGGTCGGCGCCGCCGAGTTCGAAAGCTACGCATGGCCGAACGTGTTCCGCAAATTGCTGACGGAATACTTCCTTTTTCGACAGAAGGCTTGACGAGCGGGCTGTTTCGAGCGACTCTATAAAGGAAAGAAGGAAAGGTTATCCGACAGGGGGGAACGGCTTGATTCAGGTTAGCGGTTCAAGACTGGAGCAATTGAATTACATCGGCATTTCGGAGGAGGATCTGACTCTTCTGAAGTCGAAGCAAGCCGAGTTCGCCGAGATTGCCCAACAAGTGGTGGACGAGCTGTACGCGAAAATTACCGAGCATCCCGAGCTGCTGAAGCTGATCGAGAGCCACAGCACGATCGAGAGGCTGAAGGAGACGCAGCGCTGGTATTTCCATTCGTTGACGGACGGCGTGATTGACGACGCCTTTTTCAGCAAGCGGTTGCATGTCGGCAAGGTTCACTCCAAAATCGGCCTGACGACAAACTGGTATTTGGGCACGTACATCGTGTATCTGGATCTGGCGACGAAACATCTGAAGCGGGTCGATCCGGAAGCGTGGACGCGGACGGTACATTCCTTAAGTAAAATGTTTAATCTCGATTCCCAGATTGTGCTGGAAGCCTATGAGCAAGACGAGAAGGCAAAAATCGAGAAGCTGGTGGAATCGCGTCAGTACATGCTGACGAAGGTCAGCTCCGTCGTGCAGGAGCTTTCCTCGATGATGGTGCAGCTGGGCGCCAGCAGCAGCCAGGTGGCGGAGAACGCCTCTCATACCGCTGTCGTCCAGGAGAACTCTCATGCGAAAGTAAGGGAGCTGGCCGGCAGCATCGACGAGATCAACCAACTCGGAACGGCGATGAGGGAAATCTCCGACCAGACGCATCTGATCGGCCTGAACGCGGCGCTGGAAGCGGCGCGGGCCGGGGAAGCCGGGCTCGGCTTCGAGGTTGTCGCCAACGAGATCCGCAAGCTGGCGACGAGCTCCAAGCAGTCGCTGATTACGATTCAGGCGAAGCTGAAGGAAATCCGCTCGGCGCTGGACGAGGTGAAGCACGGCAGCGAGGAGACGGTTCGCTTCTCGCGGGAACAGGCGGCCAGCTCTCAGGAGCTTTCTTCGTTCGTACATATGATCGATACGGTCGCCGCCGATCTTAACGGCCTGCTGGAGGATAACGGCGCCCACTGATCAGGCTTTCGCGCAATGGCGAAACATAGAAAGGCGCATGCCTCTCGATAAGGAGAGACATGCGCCTTATTGTCGTCCGTGAGGAGCTTACTTCGCGGAGTCGTAGATCGCGCCGACGGCGTTCCAGTCCACGACGTTCCAGAAGGCTGCGATGTAGTCGGGGCGCTTGTTCTGATATTTCAGGTAGTAAGCGTGCTCCCAGACGTCCAGGCCGAGCAGCGGCTTGTCGCCTTCCATGATCGGGCTGTCCTGGTTCGGCAGGCTGTATACTTTCAGCTTGCCGTCTTTGCCGAGGGCGAGCCATGCCCAGCCGGAGCCGAAGCGAGTCGTCGCCGCAGCCGCGAACGTTTCTTTGAACTTGTCGAATCCGCCAAGCTCCGCGTCGATAGCGGCTGCCAGAGCGCCGGTCGGTTGTCCGCCGCCGTTAGGGCTGATCGTTTTCCAGAACAGGCTGTGGTTGGCGTGACCGCCGCCGTTGTTGCGAACCGCGGTCCGGATGCTCTCCGGAACGGCATTCAGATCGGCGATCAAATCTTCGACGCTTTTGCTTTCCAGCTCGGGCGCGGATTTCAAAGCGTTGTTCAGGTTCGTCACGTAGGTGTTGTGGTGGCGGCCGTGGTGGATTTCCATCGTCGTTGCGTCGATATGCGGCTCAAGCGCATTCGTTGCGTAAGGAAGTGCCGGTAATTCGTGTGCCATGGTCAAATAACCTCCTAAATGGGATTACGATTATGTAGCCTAATCGCTCACAGTCTTTATTATCCAATATCCTTCCGATTAAATCAACATAAATGTATAAAAAGTCTCCGAACCGTTGCGGAGAACGGCGACCGACCGCTCCAACCCTTTCATCATTGCCCATCTCGATCTCGATTATACGCCGAAAATGACGAAATATAGCCATTATTCTGCATTATATATTCTTAATACTTATTTTTCTTTAGTTTGAAGCGTTTTCATCGCTTTATCTAGCAGTTTTACAAAAAAAATTTAGCTTATTTTAAGAAAAGAACTAGAAATTTCGCTAATTTGTCGTAAAATGAAGAGACCGTTAAGTGGATGTAAAACTGAATGCTCGGGGGAATCAAACAGCATGCAGATTCGTTCTTTCCAACTGTCAGACTACAAACTGGTCGCAGAGCTGCTGGAGGAAGTGTTGTCGGAGGAATGCTGTGAGGAGACGATGGGAGCTTTCGCCCGCCAATTGTCCTGGGACAGCGATTTGGTGCTCGTGGCGGAATCGGACGGGGCCATCGTCGGCGTATTGATCGGAACCATCGACAATTACAAAGGGTACGTTTATCGCATCGCGGTACGAGCCCAGTTCAGAGGCCAGGGGGTCGGCCGCCAGCTCGTTTCTCATATGAGCAACCGGTTCAAGCAGCGCAACGTCATGAAGGTTCTTGTCGCAGAGGACAAGCACAATGAGGTTCTCCGCCCTTTCTACGATTCGCTCGGGCTAAGCTCCGTCAATATCGTTCAATTAACGCAGCCGCTTGCGATCGTGGCCGGTTAATTCAAGCGGACGGATGGATGGGAAAGCATATCTTTATCGCCATTGCTTTTGGCGGAGAGATATGCTTTTCTTATATTACACCATGGCGAGGCAGAAGGGATCCTGCTCGATCAACCAGAACTGCAGGGAGGGACGAGCCGTGACGGGCAGCGCGGAGAGGCAGTATAAGAGGTGCGTCATCAAGAGCTTCAAGCATAACGGTTCCTTGCACCGGGTATGGCTCGAGAATTGGCAGGTTCCGCCGGCACAGCTCCAGTCGGGACTCGATCCTCTGAAAGCATGGATAGTGATCAACGAGCATACGACGGTGCAGGAGGCGAACGGCAGGGAATGGTCCAGCCGGGTTCCGGCGGTCAGCTTCTTCCTTCCCGACCGTTGGTTCAACGTCGTCGCCCTGCTGGAGGAGGAAGGAATTCGTTATTATTGCAATCTGGCGTCTCCTCCATATAGATACGCAGATGTGTTAACTTATATCGATTACGATCTGGACGTCGTCGTTCTGCCGGACGGTACGACCGCCGAGTTGGACCGGGATGAATACGAGGCTAACAAAGAGGCGCTCCGGTACGGCGAGGCGGTGGAGAAGCGGGTGGAGGCCGAGCTGCGGGCGCTGCGCAAGGCGATCGCGGACAAAGCCTTTCCGTTCGACGACGGCGGGGTTCGCTACTATTATGAACAGTGGAAAAGACAGATGAACGCTGAAGGAGAGAGGTAGGCGCTATGTCAGAAGGAATGGATACGGGGATTTCCGAAAGCAGAAGCCGCTCGGCACCCAAGGCTCAGAAAGCGCCCAAGGAGCGGAAGACGCGCGGACCGGCGCTGACCGGGTGGCGCAAGGAGCTGTGGGACTGGGCGAAAGCTCTCGTCATCGCGGCCGTTGTCGTGCTCCTTCTCAAGGCGTTCGTGTTCCAGCTGTCGACGGTGAAGAAGATTTCGATGGAGCCGACGCTTCATGAGGACGAGTGGCTGTTCGTGAACAAGATCGTCCTTCGGCTCGGAGGTGTGGATCGCGGCGACGTCATCATTTTCCGGGATCCGAGCGGAGGCGGGGAAGGCAAGGAGTTTCTGGTCAAGCGGGTCATCGGCGTTCCCGGTGACCGGATCGAGATTCGCGACGGAGAGCTGTATCTTAACGGAGAGCTGACCGTGGAGCGCTACACGGATTCGAAGATCGAAGACGGAGATTTCGGACCGACGACCGTCTCCTCCGGTCATTATTTTGTAATGGGAGACAACCGCCACCGAAATGCGAGCAAGGACAGCAGGGCGTTCAATGAAGTGCCGGAAGAGCTCGTTCAGGGGCGGGCGGATCTGATCGTATGGCCGATCAGCCGCATCAAGAGGCTGTGAGCGGAGCGGTCATGGAACGGAACAAGCTTTTTTGGAAGCAATTGAAGGACGAGCTGCTGCAAGCCGCTCCGGGGCTGGGCATCGACAAGCTGGGGGTGACGACGGCCGAGCCGTTCCGCGAGCTGAAGGAACGGCTCATTCGCCATCGGGAACGGGGGCACGAATCCGGCTTCGAGGAGCCGGATCTCGACTTGCGTACGGATCCGTCCCTGCATATGCCGGAGGCGAAGTCGATTATTGCGATTGCGGTCGCTTATCCTTCGAAGCTGAAGAACGCTCCCGTATCCGAGCCGGGACGCAGGCGGGGCATCCTGTCGCGCTCCGCATGGGGGGAGGATTACCATCAGGCGCTTAGAAGACGGATGGCGAAGCTGTCCGAGTGGATTATGGAACGGGTGCCGGAGGCCAAGCTGATGTCGATGGTCGATACGGGCGCGCTGTCGGATCGGGCGGTGGCGGAGAGGGCCGGCATCGGCTGGAGCGGCAAAAACTGCTCGATTCTCTCGCCCGAGCTGGGCTCCTGGATCTATCTGGGAGAGATTATCACCAATCTGCCGCTTCCGCCCGATCAAGCTCTGCCGGACGACTGCGGCGACTGTACGCTGTGCATCGACGCTTGTCCGACGGGCGCGCTCGTCGGGCCGGGTCAGCTGAACGCCCAGCGCTGCATCTCTTACGTCACCCAGACTAAAGGATTCGTGGACGACGAGATGAAGCGGAAGATCGGCAACCGCCTGTACGGCTGCGACACGTGTCAGATCGTCTGCCCGGTCAATCGCAAAATCGACATCCGGCACCATTCTGAGCTGCTTCCCGACCCGGAGATCGCCAAGCCGCTGCTGCGGCCTCTGCTCTCGATGGGCAACCGGGAATTCCGGGAGACCTTCGGGTCCAGCTCGGCGGCGTGGAGAGGACGCAAGCCGATTCAGCGCAACGCCCTGATCGGTCTCGGCAACTTCCGCGATGCGGAGTCCGTGCCGGACATTCTGGCCGTGCTGCGCGACGATCCTCGTCCCGAGCTGAGGGAGTCGGCCGCTTGGGCATTGGGCCGAATCGGCACTTCCGAAGCGCGGGACGGGCTGCTGGAGGCCCGTTCCCGGGAAGAGAGCCCGGAAGTGCTGGCGGCGATCGACCGGGCGCTGAGCCAGCCTGTGGAGCGCCATTAGATTATTTCCGAGGAAATGAGGGACATTTCCTCGGGCGTGACTTCATTTCCCCTTCTTTTTTGCCGAAATATCGGTTAAAGACATCCGCGTTACACATCGAGACTGGGGCAGGAGAGACGAGAAATGAAATTAGTCGACATAGAGACGGTTGAACCCGGGCAAATTCTGGGCAAGACGATTTTCTCTTCCAATGGAGCCGTGCTGCTCTCTACGGGCGTGCAGCTTACGGTGTATATGATCAGCACCTTGAAGCGTCTGGGCGTCACGTCGGTATATATTGACGATCCGATGTACCGCGATATTACTCATGAAGAGCTGTTGTCCGAGGAGACGAAGCAGGCGGTCATTCATCAAATGTCCGAGACGTTCGAACAGCTTCGCTCAGGGAAGAGCTTCAACTCGAAGGCGATCGGCCAGACGGTGGACGAGCTGCTGGACGACGTGATGAAAAATCAAAACGTCATGATTCATCTGTCGGACATACGGACGGCCGACAATGCGATGTTCCTTCACGCGATGAACGTCTGCATGATGTCGTCGCTTGTCGGGCTGAACATGGGGTTGAACATGCTTCAGATCAAGGATCTCGCCATCGGCGCTCTGCTGCACGACATCGGCAAGCTCGGCGCTCCCGAGGCGCAGGAAGGGCGCATGCATCATGCCTGGAGAGGATTTGACCTGCTCAAGAGCAAGCGGGAGTACAGCCTGCTCGTCGCGCACGTCGCCTTCCAGCATCACGAAGCGATCGACGGAAGCGGCGCACCCCGCGGGTTGACCGGAGAGGACATTCATACGTACGCGAAAATTACGGCGGTCGCCAACCTGTACGACAACCTGATCTATCCGCTGGGAGACGACGAACCGCTGCTGCCTCACGAGGCGTGCGAGCGATTAAACGCGTATTCGGGGACGCTGCTGGACCATGAAGTGCTGGTCCACTTTATGCGCATCGTCTCGATCTATCCGAACGGCATCTCGGTCCGGCTCTCCAACCGCCGGACGGGCGTCGTCGTCGGACAGCATCGCGGACTTCCGGGCAGGCCAATCGTAAGAATTATCGACAAGGACGGCGACGAGGCGGTCAGCTACAGCGAGATCGATCTGGCCCAGCACCCGACCTTGTTCATCGAGTCGGTGCTGTCCTGACCGGCGGCCGCGTCCGCTCGGATAACGTTTGCGCGGGATGTTCCGCCATGCTATCATAGTACGACAGCCCTGCTCAACGCATTGCGGCGTTTGCGGGGTTTTATTTTAGAAATCCGGAGGTTTTCGGCGAATGTGGTCCTACATCATTCCAATCGCGACGTTGATCGTCGGCTTGATTCTTGGTTTTATCATCGGGGTGTTCTACCTGCGCGCGCAAATGACCAAGATGCAAAACAATCCCGAGATGCTGCAGAAGATGGCCAAGCAGATGGGGTATAACATGAATAGCCAGCAGCTTGCAAAAGCCCAGCAAATGATGAAGAACCAAAGCTCCGGAGGCAAGGGCAGTCCGGGCACCAGCAATCGGAACAATCCGAAGTTCCGCAGATAAATAGGAGGCGTGGGTCATGGCGGGAGTTAAGGATTACTCGAACTCGCAGGTCGGCCGCAACCGCGAGCAGATCGAATACCATGTAAGGGAAATATTGAAGCTGATCGGCGAGGATGTCGAGAGGGAAGGCTTGCTGGAGACTCCGGCTCGCGTGACGAGAATGTATGAGGAAATTTTCTCCGGCTACGAGGTGGATCCGAGGGACGTGCTCGGCGTCACGTTCGACGAGCGGCACGAGGAATTGGTCATCGTCAAGGATATCGTCTATTACAGCCAATGCGAGCATCATATGGCGCCGTTCTTCGGCAAGGCGCATATCGGCTACATTCCGAGCGGGAAGATCGCGGGCTTGAGCAAGCTCGCCAGGCTGGTCGAGGCGGTGTCTCGAAAGCTGCAGGTTCAGGAAAGAATCACCTCGCAGATCGCGGACATTCTGGAGGAGGTGCTCCGGCCGAACGGCGTCATGGTTGTCGTCGAAGGCGAGCACTTGTGCATGTGCGCGAGAGGGGTTAAAAAACCGGGCAGCAAAACGGTTACGTCGGCGGTCCGGGGAGAATTCCGCAAAAATCCGGCTCTTCGTTCCGAGTTTCTCGAACTGCTCAACCGGTAACGGCACGACAATAAATATGAACGCCTGCGAACCTTCGCAGGCGTTTTTTTCGCAGTCGGGTTGGATTTCACCGGAATGAGCTGTAGAAGAGGCCGGTCTTCAAGTTTTTTGTTAGACCTTAGCGGATATGGCAAATATAGAATTGAGGCCAGCCCGTGATTTGGTTATGCTGAAATCGATGTCGGACAATTTCTGTTATACGACATTCGACCCATGCTTAAGGAACTGACAATTCCCATATTTTTCTGGCGACACCTAAAATTTTAGGCTAATTTCCGCAAATCGACAACCCTGGATTTTACCTCGTAAACCTTTATTATCCAGATTCGGTCAATGTACCATAAATTCCGACAAACTTTCTTCGACAAAATCCGGCGCCGTTTTTTTGATCTGTTCAACCGTATGCAGGTATCGCTGCGTCGTATTGATATGCGTATGACCGAGGGTTTCCTGGACTTGCTGCAGGGTTGCTCCCTTCAGCAAAGCCAACGTTGCATTCGTGTGCCGCAGCCAGTGCGGCGTCGGCTTCTTCGCGTGGATGCTCTGTCTGCCCGCGTTATGGATAATGCGTTCGATCTGCCGGGCCGTTATCGGGAATAGGGGCGAGGATGCGAGCGGCTGGTTTCCTTCTTTGGCCAGAACTCGTCGATAATTCTGGAAGATGGACCACAGACCGGAAGGAATTTTGACGTCCCGGCTCCTGCCTCCCTTGCCGTTCTTGACGTTCAGCCATACCGATCTCCCTAACGGGTCCTTGTGAAAGTCCTCCCACCTGGCGGCGACCAGCTCCGATACCCGAAGCCCCAGCGTAACCAGCGAAAGCCCGATCAAGTAATTGCGCAAACTCTGACACTGAAGTTGGCCGAGCAAGCAGCCGACTTCTTTTTTCGTTAAATAATGTCTGCGGCTCGTAACCTTCACTTGCGGAAGACGGATGGAGCTTGTCGGATTGCGGGGGAAAAAGCCGATATTGGGATCGCTCCCCCATTTGTATAACGACTTAAGAGGGGCAACAAGCGCGGAGACGCTGGCGGGAGCGAGGGGCTTACCGCTGAAGCTGGCCGCGCCTCGAATCAATCCCAGCTTGTAGGCCTCGATTTCCTTCCAGGTTACTTCGCGAAGAGTCAGATGGGGGACGAAGGACCGGAACAGCCTGATCGCCCTTTTGTAATTACGAATGGTATGAACGGAGTGCCCGCAGACGGCAAGAAACATCTCAACGATCTGTTCGTCGCTGATTTTGTCCCCGTAGGTTCGACGGTCGTCTCCTAACATGAAAGCGGGATGCGCTTCCACTATTTTGGTATCCATCATCATAATCCTCCTCTTGAATGTCGTATAACAGAAATTGTCCGACATCGACATGGTGGGTATTGCATTGTCCAATATATCGGCTAGACGTGGCGAACATTAAAACGGGGCAGGTGCTGGCAGTGGCAGAAGCCGTAAGAGCGTTAGGAGATTTTCCCCCTCATCTCGATCACAAGTCCGATATTTCGGAGAAGATGAGGCTGTTGCGGTACAAGCATGAGGAAACGTACCACCATTGCGTTCGCGTCGCCCTGCTGAGCGATCAGCTGGCTTCGTCGTTGCAGTTGGATTTGGAAACCACTCAATTGCTGGTCAGAGGCTGTTTTATTCACGATGTCGGAAAGCTGCTGATTCCCAATGAAGTGCTGGATACGGCCAGTTCGTTGACGGACGAGCAGTGGGCGCTGATGAAGAAACACCCCGAGTTCGGAGCGGACATTCTGAAGGACAACAAGGAACTGCAGCCGGAAATTGTCCAACTCGTATTGCACCATCACGAAAGATGGGACGGACGAGGGTATCCGTACGGGCTGCAGGGCGAGGAGATTCCCTTTTCTGCCAGAGTCTGCGCCGTGGCGGACGCGTTCGACAGCATGCTGTCGCCCCGTCCGTATCGCCGCCGAAAAACGTTGTCGGAAGCGCTAGAGGAGCTAAGGAGAAATTCGGGGACGCAGTTCGATCCCGCCATCGTGGAACGCTTTATTCCGCTTGTCAGCGAGACGGCTCCCTTGTATTTCACCGATAGCGAAAGGAGTACATAGAAGAAGGGCCGGCAGATGCCGCTATTTTAAGAAGAAGGGAGCCTGTGAGACGGATCGCTCCACAACAGTATATCGAGTTTAGCACAGGAGACGAGAACTACGCCGTACCGATCTCGGATGTTCACGAAATCATTAGAATGCAGGAAATTACGGAGATCCCCTCCGGTCCCTACCATGTTCAGGGAGTCACTCATCTACGGGGCCGCGTCATCCCGGTTATCAGCTTGCGAAGATGGCTCGGAATGCCCGAAGCGGAGCCTACGAAAGCAACGCGAATCGTCGTCGTGAACCGCCGGTCGGAGTACATCGGCATGATTGTAGACCGCGTCATCAAGGTGACGACGTTCGCCAGCATCCAGACGATGCACGACGGCTTCGGACGAACGATTCGGTCTTCCATCTCCTGCTTGGGGGTCAATCCCAATGAGCTGGTAGGCATTCTGAACGTGGATAAAGTTCTGCACGAAGGACAGGACTGGGCGCCGGAAGATTAGCCGTTCGCCGATTGTTGAAATCGGCTGCAACTCCGGGAAAGATCAACCTGGAAAATAACCCGAGAAAATGGAGTGAGAGCCGTGAAGTGGTTTAAAAATTTGAGGACAAGCGTCAAGCTGATCTCCGCCTTCCTTGTCATTTCCGTTCTGCTGGCGTTTACCGGACTATACGGACTGAACAATCTGAGCCGCATGAATGACAGCTCCGATTTCATCTATTATTCCAATCTGCTGCCCGTGTCTCAGATTCTGGAGTCCAAATCCGACGTCAACGCGATCGAAGCGCTGATCCGGGACGTCTATATCGATCCTTCCGAAGCGGACAGAAGAGAAATGGAAACGCAATTCCAGGCGCTCCGTCAGAAGGTGGAGAAGCAGCTGGCGGAAGTGGAAGCATCGGTGTACAGCGAGGAGGCGATGCTCGAGCTGGCCTCGTTCAACGAGGCGTGGCAGGCTTATTTGACCGTCATCCGCAAAGGGATGGAGCTGGGAATCGCCGATAAGGACGACGAGCTGTTCGAGCTGCTCAGAGGCGAACTTCTCCTCCAGTCCGGCGAGGTGAAGGAAAGACTGGACGTTCTTGTCGAGACGAGCCTTACCGATGCGGATCATTCCATCCGCGACAGCGACGAGCTGTTCGTCACGGCCCGAGCGATTACGATCGGCGTCATTATCGGGGCGGTGCTCCTCTGCGTGCTGTTAGGCCTTTTCATCTCCGGAATGATCTCCACCTCTCTCAACAAGGTTGTCCGGCTCGTATCGAAGGTCGCGGACGGCGATCTTCGGGAGACGTGCGATCTGGACAGCAAGGACGAGATCGGCAAGCTGGGCGGCGCCGTGGATACGATGGTGCTTAAATTGCGCGCTACCGTAGGCACTATTCTTGCCCATTCGGAAAATCTGGCGGCCGCATCCCAGCAAATATCGGCAAGCAGCGAGGAGATCGCCGGCAACAATGCCAATCAGGCCAACTCCGCCCAGGCGATCAGCGAGCTGTTTAAGGATCTGTCCGCGGCCATTCACTCCGTGGCGCAAAATACGGAGACCGCTTCGGACTTGTCCGGAGAGGCGATCCGGGTCGCACGAGAGGGAGGAGAGGTTATTCGCTCCTCCATGGACAGCATGAACGCGGTGAGCGACCAGATGTCGCGCCTGGAGGAAGATTCGCAGAAAATTGGCGATATAATCGAGGTTATCGAGGACATCGCGGATCAGACCAATCTGCTGGCGCTGAACGCGGCGATCGAAGCGGCCCGGGCCGGAGATCAGGGACGCGGCTTTGCCGTCGTGGCCGACGAGGTTCGCAAGCTGGCGGAGCGCAGCACGGACGCGACGAAGCAGATTACCGTCATCATTAAAGGCATGCAGCAGAATACGAACGCCAGCGTATCTTCCGTTCAGGAAAGCGTAGATCTGTCGCGCAAGACGGGGGAAGCGTTCCGCAATATCGCCTCCATGGTGAACGATGCGGGCACGAAGGTGGAAGAAATCGCGGCGGCCAGCGAAGAACAGGCGGCGCAGGCGTCTAACGTGCTGACGGCCGTAGAGAGCATCTCCGCGGCGACGGAGGAGGCGGCGGCAGCCAGCGAGGAGACGGCGACGACGGCCCAGTCGCTGGCGCAGATGGCCGTGGAATTACAGCGGTCGGTCGCCATCTTCCGGGTTGACGGCGGGCAGTTCTCCGCAGGCGCCGGCGAGCCCTCCCGTTAGAGCGGACATTTCCGTCGGACAAAAGACCATAAGAAGAAAGCCAAAATGGTTCTGTTTGCGGATGCGGCTTTTCGATTAAGATGAGGGTAATCGCTTAAATCGCATCTGAAACTGGAGGAATTCATCGCTATGGCAAGCTCATCCAAAATTCGCATCGGTCTGATCGGCGCGGGCAATATCGGCAATGTTCATCTGCAGGAATTCGGCAAGCTGAGCGAGGAGTGCGAGTTCGTCGCCATTACGGACGCCTATCTTCCGCTCGCCGAGCAGCGGGCGAAGCAATACGGAATTCCGGCGGTCGCGCCTTCTCCCGAGGAATTGATTCGCAGGGAGGACGTGGACGCGGTGATCGTGGCCGTTCCGAACCAGGCGCATGCGCCGCTCACCATTCTGGCGCTGGAGAACGGAAAGCACGTGCTGGTCGAGAAGCCGATGGGATTGGACTCCGCGGCAGCCAAGGATATCGTAAGGGCGCAGAAACGGACAGGCAAGACGGTAATGGTCGCGCATCAGATGCGCTGGGAGCCGCTCGCGCTGCAAGTGAAGGAGCAGGTAGAGCGGGGAGAGCTGGGCCGCATCTATACGGCGAAGACCGGCTGGTATCGCCGCAAAGGCATTCCAGGCTGGGGAACTTGGTTTACGCGTCAGGATCAGTCCGGGGGAGGCCCTCTGATCGACATCGGCGTGCACATGCTGGATCTGGCGTTCTTCCTGATGGGAGAGCCGAAGCCGGTATCGGTGTACGGCTCCGCCTACGCCGAGTTCGGTCCGAGGAAGAAGGGCATTGGAACCTGGGGCAAGCCGGACTGGAACGGCGTGTACGACGTAGAGGATCTGGCCACCGCCATCATCAAGATGGACAACGGAGCGTCGCTGACGCTGGAGGTCAGCTGGGCGGTTCATATGGATACCGACAGCGCCCCGTTCCTGCATCTGATGGGGGCGGACGGCGGCGCCGTGCTGCGCGGCTCCGAAGGCAAATTTCTGACCGAACGGTTCGATCAGGTCGTCGACGTGCCGTTGGTCGCTCCGGCCGAAGACGAGGGAGCTCGCGTCCGTCTGAGCCGTCATTTCCTCGATTGCGTGCGCACGGGCAAGCAGCCGTGGACTTCTGCCGAAACGGGCTTGCGCAGCAACCTGATCATCGACGCCATCTATGAATCTTCCCGCACCGGCGGAGAGGTCAAGCTCGACTGGAGCTTGTAACGGAAGACGCGATTAGAGGGAAAGGATTGTCCTATCGAACGGGACAATCCTTTTTTGTGTTTAAATTCGGGAGGAATGCCAAAGAATAACACTTACGATTACACGAAGACGGATCTTTCGATTGGCGGTGAGGGGTTTATGTTCCTGTTCAGGAAGAGAAAGAAAAAGCGCTCGTCCGGAGGAGAGCAGCAGCCTCCCCGGACGTCTTCCGATAGGCTGGACGGCGATGCCATCTGCGGCGATCTGGAGCGCGTCATCGAGCTGGTAAACGGCGTGCTCGGGGAGAACGACGATTTTACGATTCGCAGATTCCGGGTATTCGGCAAGTATTCTGCGGCGATGTTCTTCTACCCCAATATGATCGACATCACGACGTTGAATTCTGAAATTTTGAAGCCGTTGATGTACGGCCCTCCCCATCCGGATCATCTCCCGGGGGGCGGAGAGCAGCTGTGGAACTTTATCCTGAGCTCGACGCTGTACCATAGCGACGTTCGGTCCGAGAGGCTGGTGTCCCGAGTGGTGTCCGACGTTCTGCGCGGTCAGACGGCCGTCGTCATCGAGGGCATCGACCAGGCGCTGCTGTTCGGCACCCGCACCATCGAGAAGCGTTCCATCGACCAGCCCGCTACGGAGCAGGTTATACGCGGACCGCGCGAAGGCTTCATCGAGCTGCTGTCGACGAACATCGCCTTGATCCGGTATCGTCTCCAGACGCCGGATTTGCGAGTGAAGACGATGGAGATCGGCCGCCGATCGCAGTCCAAGGTCGCCATCTGCTATATGGAGGGCATTACGAACCCGGAGCTCGTTCAGGAGATTACGAAGCGGCTGGAGATCATTGATGTCGACGCCATTCTGGATTCGGGCTATCTGGAGCAATTTATCGAGGACAACCAGCTCTCTCCGTTCCCCCAGGTTCAGTATACCGAAAGACCGGACAAGGTCGTCGCCAATCTGCTGGAGGGCAGGGTAGCGCTGATGGTGGACGGATCTCCGCTGGCGCTGGTCGTTCCGACCGTGTTCAGCCAGTTCTACCAAGCGGTAGAAGATTATACGGAGCGTTTCCTGATGATGAGCGCCATCCGGTGGGCGCGGCTGATCGCGCTGGTCTTCTCTCTTGTCTTTCCGTCGTTGTACGTGGCGATTATTTCATTCAATCCCGAGCTGATTCCGACGGAGTTCGCCGTGGCCGTCGCCGGAGGAAGGGCGGGAGTCCCGTTCCCGGCGATCGTAGAGGTTCTGGTCATAGAGGTCTCGATGGAGGTGCTCCGGGAAGCGACGATCCGGCTGCCCCAGCAGGTCGGCGGCGCGCTCTCCATCGTCGGCGTTCTGGTCGTCGGCCAGGCCGCCGTGGCAGCCGGCTTCGCCAGTCCGATCACCGTCGTCATCATTGCGCTCACGACGATCGGCTCCTTCGCCACCCCGGCCTATAACGCTGCGCTTGCCTTGCGCTTGCTTCGCTTCCCGCTGATCGTGCTGGCCGGCCTCTTCGGCTTGTACGGAGTCATGATCGGCCTGATTCTGATTGCGAACCACTTGCTGTCGCTGAAGTCGTTCGGCGTCCCTTATATGAGCCCGCTCGTTCCCGGCAGTCCGAAGGGGATGAGAGATCTGTTCGTCAGGGGGCCGTTCTGGTGGATGACGACGCGCCCGGACTTCCTGTACCCGGGCGACGATCGGCGGATCAGCGAGAAGACGGTCGAAGACTTGAAGAAGCCGCCTAACAATGTGCTGGAACCGGTGCATATCAAGGACAAGGGAAAGGAATGAGGAGGCTTGAAGCAATCGAAGCCTATTACGACGGTGCAGGTTGCCGCCATTATGGCCAGCACGATCATTGGCGTCGGCGTGCTTCAAATTCCATTGTTCGCGGTCAGAGGCGCCGGCTCGGGAGCGCCTCTCGCCATCCTGCTCGGAGTGATGGTGTCGTTCGTCGGGACGTTCCTGATCGCCCGGCTCGGCATGCGGTTTCCCGACCAATCGATCGTCGAGTACGGCGAAGCGGTGATCGGCAAGTGGCTGTCGTGGATCGGCAGCGTCGGGGTGATCGGCTTCTTCGCGATACTGACGTCGCTGACGGCCCGGGAGTTCGGAGAGGTGGTCATCACGTCGGTATTGACCAAGACTCCGCTGGAGGTTACCGTCATCGTCATGCTTACGCTGGCCGCGATCTCGACGCGCAACGATATCGCGACGTTCGGTTATATCCATCTGTTTTATTTTCCGCTGCTGATCGGTCCGGTCGTGCTGATCGTCGCATTGTCCTTGAAAAATGCCGACTTGATCAATCTGCAGCCGTTCTGGGGCAACTCCCACGAAGGCATGCTGGCCAGCGTGCTGACGATCGCCGCGCTGTTCCAGGGCTCGTTCATCATTACCGTCGTCATTCCGGCTATGCGGCACCCCCGCAAGGCGATGAAGGCGAGCATGGCCGGACTCGTCATCTCGGGCGGGCTGTACGTGACGATCGTCGCGGCGACGGTCGGCGTGTTCGGCATGGAAGAGACGAAGAACATGCTCTGGCCGACGCTGGAGCTGGCCAAGGCGACCTCGCTGCCCGCCAACGTATTGGAACGGCTCGACGCCGCGTTTCTGGCGGTGTGGGTGACCGCCGTGTTCACGTCGCTGTATTCCAGCTACTTTATAGCGGTTAAGGAGTTGAGCAAGCTGCTTCGTCTGAAGGATCATAAGCTGTTCACTTTCTTCATGCTGCCGGGCGTATTCGCCATGGCGATGGTGCCTTTCAATATTTTACATATGTACGAGATTATCCAGAACGTCGGCCGCGTCGGCCTGTTCATTACGATCGCCTATCCGGGCCTCCTGCTTCTTATTGCCATTCTACGCAAGAAGAGAGGGGAATCACTTGATTAATTCGCGGGTCAGGCGGCTGCTGTTGCCGGCGCTCGCGGCGACGGTCTTGCTGCTGACGGGCTGCTGGGATCGTCTGGAGATCGAGGAACGGGCGGTCGTGCTCGGCATAGCGGTGGATGCCGCAGCACCCGGGGCGGACAAGCGAGAGAGCGAGCTTTCGCACACTGCCGAGGGGTTTCCCGTGCCTAACGTCAACATGGTTCACGTGACGCTGCAGATCGCCCTGCCGGGCAAGATTCCGTTAGGCCCGGGCGAGGGCGGCGGAAGCGGAGGCGAAAGCTCGGAGCAGACGGTATGGGCGGTAGGAGCGGACGGACATACGGTCGACGACGCCATCATGAATCTGCAGCAGCAAATCTCGGGTAGAATTTTTTTCGGCCACCTTCGGGTCATCGTCGTGTCCGAGAACATCGCCCGTCTCGGCATGCAGAACATTAACGATTATTTTCACCGCAACCCCGAAGTCCGCCGAATGGCCTGGATGATGATCTGCAAGGGCAGCGCGGAGAAGGTGATGCGCGTTTCGCCGGAGCTGGAGCGCGTTCCGGCTCTCTACTTGATGTCCACGATGGACAATGCCGTCAAGCTCGGGAAATTCCCCGAAAACTATGTCGGCATGTATTGGAGCAACACCGTAAAGCGGGGTCAGGAAGGCTATCTCCCCTACGTCGAGATGAAGAAGCAGCAGAGCATCGAGGTCAAGGGGATTGCCTACTTCAAGGACGACAGGCTGCAGGGCATGACGAAGCCTTATCAGATCGCCTCTTATATGGCGATCAAAGGGATGAACCCGGCAGGCTACAGAGGGGTGGTCAAGCTGGGAGACGACGACGGCGTGATGATCTTCGCGACGTCGCGGGACTCCAGCTACAAGCTGAGCTTAAGGAACGGGGAACTGCATATGAAAGTGTCGGTATTCACCGAGATCAACCTGGAGGAAAAGATGAGCGAAGGCTTTACGGTGAGCACCTCGGATTTCCTCAAGCAGATCGAGGAGCGGAATCGAACCTCGTTCAAGCAAACGATCGAAGGCCTGATCCGCGATATGCAGGAAAAGGGCACGGACATCTTCGGCTTCGGCGAGTATGTGAGAGCGAAAAAACCGGGCTACTGGAACGCCCATATTCGAACGAAGTCCAACTGGCAGCAAGCGTTCAAGGAGCTTCAGGTCGAAGTCGAGGTCAACACGAAAATACGCAGAATCGGCATGAAGGCGAAGTAACCCGAAGTAACCCGAAGGCAAAGGAGGGACGGAACGCTTATGCATGGCAGCGGGTATGCAGGCTCTCTCGGCTACGTAGTTCCCCTGTGCATCTTCACCGGGCTGCTGATGCTCCGCTGGGAGGTCGTGATGTACAAAAAAATGAAGATGATGCGGGAAAGAAGGTTCGCCAAAGTATGCGGCTGGATCAACATTGTGACCGGAGCTCTGCTGTATGCGGGGAACTGGGCTTTCGATCATCTGCTGTAACGCTTGAGGGGGCCGCGGCCGCGCCGGGAGCGCGGGACGCGGCCCGGATCCGCTGCGGAGCGTGACTACCCGCAGCTCCGATCGAATCGGCTTAATGGATATGCGAATCGTGGAGACCCGCGCACCAAATCAATAAGGCGTCCACTTCACGGTGCGAGCCTTGGCGAATCGCTCGGCGACATAAGGCCAATGGACGACGTTCCACCAGTCTTTGACGTAAGCGGCGCGATCGTTCTGATGCTTGAGATAATACGCGTGCTCCCAGACGTCGAGCGGCAGCAGAGGGATGACATCCCATTGGGACAGGTTCTGATGCTTCTCCGCGGTCAAAATCTCGAGCCGGTGGCTGCGCGGGCTCCAGACGAGGATGGCCCAGCCGCCTCCCTCGACTTTGGCCGCCGCTTCGGAGAACTGCTTCTTGAAGGCGTCGTAGCTACCGAAGCTGCGGTGGATCTCCTCCAGAAGCGCCCCTGTCGGCTTCCCCCCGCCTCTTGGCGCCATCGTATTCCAGAACAGCGTGTGCAAATAATGCCCGGCCCCGTTAAAGGCAAGCTCCCGTTCCCAATGCTTCACAAGTTCGAAGTTGCCCGTTCGGCGGGCTTCCGCCAGCTTTTTCTCCGCCGTGTTCAAGCCCTCCACATAGCTCAGATGGTGCTTGTCGTGATGAATGCGCATCGTCTTCTCGTCGATATAAGGCTCCAGCGCATTGTAAGCGTACGGAAGAGGAGGCAGCGTATGCCTGCCGATCGGCACCGGACCTCCCGCCGCCGTCTCGGCCGTTCCGGGAGACGAGGGAGCAGCGGTCTCCGAACGGGCATCCGGCTCTGCCGGACGCTGAGGCTCGGAAGGCTCCGGCACGCCGGACGCCCGCAGCCGATTCACCGCCTCCTCTCCGAAGCTCGGCTGCCGCTCGACGTAAGCGAAGACTGCATGCGAGGGCTGCGCGTTCCGGACGGCCTCGCTCTGCTGCCGGAGCAGCTGGAGCTGGCGTCCGAACTCCCGCGATTGCTTCAGCGCCTCCTCCAGCAATCCGGAGCCAAGCTCGTCTTGCAGCACGGATCCTTCTTGGTTCCGTTCGGCGTACTGCTGCTTGAGCCGCAGGGCGTATTCCCGGGTCTGTTCGAACACGCGCTCCCAATCGGCCAACCAGTGGGTATAGACAGGCTCCAGCTCGGGCATCGCGGAGCGGATGGCCGAAGTATTTTCCCGTTCGCGGGCTTTCCAGGCGGCGATCTCCTCCGACAGCCGGAGGGGATCGATTGGACCGTATGCGGTTTGTGGCATCGTGCGTCAGCCTCCCCATTATTCGTTGGTATCCGAAGCAAGCCTCGTACCCAACGTATGCGGTAGGCGTTCGAATCATGCCTTCTTCCCGACGCTTTCCAGAAAGGCGGCCGCGCGCGCGGCGTATTCTTCCGTATGCGTGCGGTAGATCATCTCGTGGATGGCGCCGGGGACGATCCATAGCCGGGATAACGGATCGGTCTGCGCTCCGGCGACATTCTCGGCGATGGATACCGGGGCCTTGTCGTCGGCCGTGCCGTGGATCAGGAAGATCGGGAAGGGGTAAGCCGTCGTTTGGGCCTGGGCGGAAGGCACCTCCTCCAGCCGGACCCCGCTCATGAGCGGAAAGAACATCCGAAGCATGGAGATCGTCGGATACTCGGGAAGACGGACGTAGTTCGTCAGATTGGCATAGATCGTGTTCTCGTCGGGGAGGAAGGTGCTGTCGAGAATCATCGCATCGACCTTCTCCGACTGCAGCGCCGCCTGGAGAGCGGTGCCGGCCCCCATCGAGAAGCCCCATACGATCAGCTCCTCGCTGCCTTGCAGGCGGGCGTATTGCAGGGCGCCGCGAAGCTGCTGGGACTCGGAGATTCCTCCGGTCGCCGGCGAAGGGCGGCGGGGGTTGGCATAGCCGTAATCGAACATCAGGACGTTATAATGAAGTCCGTTAAGGAAGCCGGCCAGTTCGTACATCGGAACCCAGGGCTCTTCCCGATTCGTGCCGTATCCGTGGCTGAGCACGACCGTTCGGCGGCTGTCCGCGGCGGGAATCCACCAGCCCTCCACCTCCGTCTGCCCGTCCAGACTGGGGAATACGACGTCGGAATAGGCGAGATTTTTGGCGGCCATCGGGTTCGATCCGAGGGACACGACGGGCGGATAGGCAAAGACGTAAGCAGCCAAAGCGTGGACGGTCACGAACAGAAAGGCGAGGAGACAGGAGAGCACGACGAAGGCGTGAAGCGCGACTCGGCTTCGCTTGATCGTCGATTCGGGGTTAAAGGGCTCGACCGGGATGGAGATGGCCGGTTCCGATCCCGCATACGGCAATGGAGCAGACCAGGAAGTCATGGGGATCGCCTCGCTTTGCGCGGAGTTTCTGAGTTTCTTCTCATTTAATCGTAGAGCGAGCGGTAGGGACCGTCAATGCATGGCGAAGACTTGTAAATGTCACGTAATCAAATTGTAATAAAGCGCTTCCAATATTTACGGAAAGGAAACTTTGAGTTATAGTAGATGTAACAGGGTTTCATAGAGTGAAACGGATATCGGGAGGGACACAGGCATGGAAGAGGAGAAAAAGACCGTTCGCGCCGTCGAGAGAGCGCTCGACGTCCTGCTTTGTTTCGCCTCCGGCCATGAGTGGGGACTTACGGAAATCGCAGGCAAGGTCGGTCTTCATAAGAGCACGATTCATCGGCTGCTGGCGACGCTGGAGGATAAAGGCTTCGTGACCCGCGATCGTTCGACGGACAAGTATCGGCTCGGACTGAGCGTGCTGGAGCTGTCCGCGAACCTGTCGCGATCCGACGACCCGTCCGTCGTGCTGCTTCCCGAGATGGAGAGGCTGCGGGATCGTCTTAACGAGACGGTCAGCCTGTACGTCCGGGATCGGACGGAAAGGGTCAGAATTCAAGCGGTGCAGAGCATGCAGGCGATTCGGCGAGTCGCGACGGTGGGCGCCAGGCTGCCGCTGTCGGTGGGCGCATCCAGCAAGGTGCTGCTCGCCTTCGCCGAGCCGGACGTGCGCGACGCGGTGCTGACCGATCCGGCCTGGCCGCTGCAGCTCGACCGGGAAGCGTTCGGCAGGCAGCTGGACGACATTCTGGCCGCCGGGTACGCCACCAGCTACGAGGAGCGCGAGCCGGGAGCGGCGGCGGTCGCCGCTCCGATCTTTAACCGTTCCGGGAAGCTGGTGGCCGCGCTGTCCGTCTCCGGCCCCTCCAACCGGCTGACACCGGATCGGATGCACGAGTTTGCTCCCGCGATTATCGAGTCAGCGCATCGCATGGGAACGATATTAGGATAGCTTCGGGCGACCCGCACCCGCACCCGCAGACGCCAAGCCCCTTCGTGAAGCAGCCGGCAGGCTTCCTCGCGGAGGGGCTTGGTCGTTGCCCGGCTAGTTATTCGGCTTTCGGTTCCAGCTGCTTCAGGAAGTCTACCGCCTCCTGAAGCGTGGATACTTTAACAAGCTGGGGCTTCAGCTTTAATCTCTCGACAGTCTCCTGGGCGAGCGTCCAGTTCGATTCGTTCCGAGAGCTGTAGGGGACGAGGAAGTAATCGGCCTTCTCTCTGTCGGCGGCCATCAGCTTATAGTTGATGCCGCCGATGAGGCCGACTGTTCCGTCCGCGCTGATCGTCCCCGTCCCGGCGATGCGGTAGCCGCGCGTCAGATCCTCGCCGGTCAGCTGGGCGATAATCTCCAGCGTCATCATGAGCCCGGCGGAAGGTCCTCCGGTGTCGGCGAAGTCGAACTTGACCGGGTCGGGCGGCGTGACCTTCAGCACCGTCTCGTTCTGAAAGCCGATGCCTGTGCGTTTGTCCGGCTCCATCGCGATCAGCGGCACGGTCGCTTCGAACTTCTCCTTGCCTCTCGTTCCGGACACCTGAACCTCGTCGCCGGCCTTTTTGCTCGTCAAATACTCGGAGATCTCCTTGGCGGACGCAATGTCCCGGCCGTCCACCTTCGTAATGATGTCGCCTTCCTGCAGGCCGTTCTGCCGCGCTTTGGAATCCGGGAGCAGGGCGACGACGATGACCCCTTGGGGCTTGACGTCCAGCGGCTTGCCCATCGTCGCGTAGGCGGCCATCAGCGCGTTCGCCTCCGAGCTGTCGCGCATGTAGGCCAGCAGGTTGCGGTAGGCGGTCAGGTTCGTAGCGCCGCCCGTCGCCGTCTCTTCCGACTTCACTTCCATGCGAGGGTTGAACCTGGCGTACAGAATGGAGAAAATGTTCGGATTCGAGTAAGTGGAGACGGTCGTGAACAGGAAGGCGCCTTTCTCCTCCAGCTCGTGGCCGGTCTCGACGCGGAGATGCACGGATTCCGCCGATCCGGGCCCGTACAGCATGTAGGGCCAGGGCTTCATGTACGCAAAGAGGAACAGGAAAAAGACGAGAAGGAGAATGAGGACTGTCCGGTATTTGCGTATCCATGATGCTTGGTTGTCTTTCTTCAACCGGGTTCGCCTCCGTCATCGTTCATGTGTCCCTATTATACCTTATGAAAGGCTAGGGAAACAAAACGGAAACGACAGACGGGCGATGAAATATCGCGCCGATCTCGGGCGACTTCGTTCAGAGATTTTAGGGGAAACAATAGAATACGCCAAGAGGCGCGGGGATGGTCTCCCTGCGCCTCTTGTATCCGCTGATTAAGCTTTATTGCGCCATCATCTGACGCAGCACCGTCTGAAGGATGCCGCTGTTGCGGTAGTAGTCGACGTCCACCATCGAATCCAGGCGAACGATCGCATCGAAGGCGAAAGTCGTGCCGTCTTCGCGAGTCGCGGTGACGGATACGGTCTGGCCCGGAGTCACGTCGTTGGACAGCCCGGAGATGTCGAACGTCTCGCGGCCGGTAATGCCAAGCGATTTCCAGCTTTGGCCGGCGGCGAACTGCAGCGGAAGAACGCCCATGCCGACGAGGTTGGAACGGTGAATCCGCTCGAAGCTTTCGGCGATGACGGCTTTGACGCCGAGCAGGAACGTGCCCTTGGCCGCCCAGTCGCGGGAGCTTCCGGTGCCGTATTCCTTGCCCGCGATGACGATCAGGTTGGTGCCGTTGTCCTGATATTTCATCGAAGCGTCATAGATGGACATCACTTCGTTCGTCGGCAGGTAGGTCGTCACGCCGCCCTCCGTGCCGGGAGCTACCTGGTTCCGAATGCGGATGTTGGCGAACGTGCCTCTCATCATCACCTCGTGGTGTCCGCGGCGGGAGCCGTACGAGTTGAAGTCTTTCCGCTCGACGCCATGCTCCAGCAAGTACTTGCCCGCAGGGCTGTCGGCTTTGATGTTGCCCGCCGGAGAGATGTGGTCCGTCGTGACGGAATCGCCCATCAGCGCCATGACGCGAGCGGCTTTAATATCTTGAATGTCGCCGGCTTCCGGCGAGAGATCCTTGAAGAAAGGCGGGTTCGCGATATAAGTGGACTTCTCGTCCCACTCGTACAGCTCGCCTTGAGGAACCGGGATTTTGTTCCACTGCTCGTTCTGCGTGAACACGTTCGCGTATTTGGCGCGGAACATGTCCGGATTCAGCGAAGCGGCGACCGCCTGCTGGATCTCTTCGTTCGTCGGCCAGATGTCCTTCAGGTAGACCGGCTTGTTGTCGTTGTCGTAGCCGATCGGCTCCTTGGTCAGGTCGATGTTGACGTTGCCGGCCAGGGCGTAAGCGACGACAAGCGGCGGAGAAGCCAGGTAGTTCGCTTTGACTTGCGCGTGCACGCGGCCTTCGAAGTTCCGGTTGCCCGACAATACGGCGGCGACGGTCAAATCGTTGTCGGCGATCGCGGCGCTCACTTCGTCCGGCAGCGGACCGGAGTTGCCGATACAGGTCGCGCAGCCGTAGCCGGCGACGTAGAAGCCGAGCTTCTCGAGATAAGGCAGCAAGCCGGCGTTCTTCAGGTAGTCGGTCACGACGAGAGAGCCCGGAGTCAGGGAGCTCTTCACGTATCCCGGCTTCGTCAGCCCGCGCTCGACCGCTTTCTTGGCGACGAGGCCCGCGCCGATCATGACGCTCGGGTTGGACGTGTTCGTGCAGCTCGTGATCGCGGCGATGACGACGGCGCCCGTGCTCAGCTTGCTCGTCTGGCCGTTCGGATGCTTCACTTCCGCCGTCTGCCCGATCTGGGCGTCGGTCAGGCCGAAGCCGCCTTTGTCGATCGGCGTGCGAATGCTATCGTTGAACGATTGCTTCATCGCCGTCAGCTCTACGCGGTCCTGAGGACGCTTCGGTCCGGCCAAGCTCGGCACGATCGAGGACAGGTCGAGCTCGAGCACTTCGGTGAATACCGGATCCGGCGTATCGTCCGTGCGGAACATGCCTTGCGCTTTATAGTAGTTCTCTACGAGCGCGATCTGATCTTCGTCGCGTCCGGTCAGTCTCAAGTAGTTCAGCGTTTCGCCGTCGACCGGGAAGAAGCCGATCGTAGCGCCGTATTCCGGAGCCATGTTCGCGACCGTCGCGCGGTCGGCCAGGCTGATGTTGGACAGGCCGGAGCCGAAAAATTCGACAAACTTGCCGACAACGCCTTTTTTACGGAGAATCTGCGTAACGGTCAGAGCAAGGTCGGTCGCCGTCGCGCCTTCCGCCAGCTTGCCCGTCAGCTTGAAGCCGACGACTTCCGGCATGACGAAATAGAGCGGCTGGCCGAGCATGCCGGCTTCCGCCTCGATGCCGCCGACGCCCCAGCCCACGATGCCCAGGCCGTTGATCATCGTCGTGTGGGAGTCGGTGCCGACGAGCGAATCCGGATAGACGTCGGTTACGCCGTCTTTCGTCTTCGTGGCGGCCACGGACGCCAGATACTCCAGATTGACCTGGTGAACGATCCCCGTCGCCGGAGGAACGGCGCGGAAGTTGTCGAACGCCGTTTGCGCCCAGCGCAGGAAGCGGTAGCGCTCTTCGTTGCGCTCGAATTCGACGTCCATATTGTACTGCAGAGCGTCCGGGCTGCCGAACGCGTCGACCATGACGGAGTGGTCGATAACGAGATCGACCGGCACGAGCGGGTTGATCCGCTTCGGATCGCCGCCGGCTTGTTTAACGGTTTCGCGCATCGCCGCCAGATCGACGACGACGGGAACGCCGGTGAAATCCTGCAGCACGATGCGCGCAGGAATAAATGGAATTTCTTTGTCCTCGCGGCCTTCCGACCATGTGGCCAATTGCTTGACGTGCTCTTGCGTGATCGCGCGTCCGTCGAATTGGCGAACTGCCGCTTCAAGCAGCACCTTAATGGAGAAAGGGAGCTTGGAGACCGGGCCTGCGCCTTGCTCTTCCAACGCCGGCAGGCTGAAGTAGCGGTAGGATTTGCCGGATGACTGCAGCTGAGCTTGCACTTGATAAGGAATTTTAGACAAGTGTGTAACCTCCTTGATCGAAATCTGTGGGGCTGTCCGTATTTTTGCGCAATCGGATCCAATTGAGAATGAGTTTCATTCTATGAAACACGATTTCAAAAATACTCTATGGTTCCAGTATACCTTGTCGAAGCGGCCTCGTAAAGTCATTTCAGTCCATCCTTCTAACTTCTATAGAATGCCGCATTGTCCGGGGTTTTCATCCGCGATATTCGACTTGAAGTTCGGTTGCCGGGAGGCGATCCGTACGACGGGAAGCGCGAGACAAGCGACCGGAAGGCGGCAGAGGGCGCGCGCGGGGGCCATTCGGAATGGATCGGCGGTTTCCGGCATAGGATGAAGTGGCGCAATCTGACGAAGGCTTGTCGATCAATCGGATTCGGAGGTGGTCTCCATGCCCGGCGAGGATACGGATTGGAAGCAGGCGCTGTTCGAGTATGTGAACACGATTAACGAGGCTTTCCTGAACGCGGATTCCCGCAAGCTGCGGGACATTCCGGACAAGGAGCATCGGGAGCGGCTGAACGAGCGGGTGCTGGCGGCCCCGCGCGGAGACGGGAAATGGGCCATACGAACGGTGCGCAGCGAAATGCGGGTAAGAATCGAACGGTTCCAGGGGACGCGGGGCGAGGCTGCGGCCGATGTGTCGATCCATCTCGTGCGGATGATGGAGCAGCAGGACCGGCTGTGGTCGGAGGAACGCGTGGAACGGGAGAGGCTTCGCTTCGTGAGAACGGCCAAAGCATGGCGTCTGGAGACGGTGAGGCCGCTGCCAGGAGAGAGGCCGGGAGAGCTCGCGGCCGAGGAATTGAACGAAGTGCATGACCCGTGGGACGGAGAGAAGAAGACGCCGGTCCCTTCCGCGCCTTTCATGAACCCGAATGCGCTGTACGGCTTTAAGTCGAGGGTGTACGCCGGGGCGTATGCGCAGGGCGACGACGGCTGGGGATATGGGGCCGTCGGCAGAGGCACTCCTTATTTGCGCGAGGAAGCGGTCGCTTATGCCGAAAGATGGTGGAACGAGCCCAATCCCGCCTACGAGAATTTCGAGGTTAACTGCACCAATTACGTTTCCCAGTGTCTCTTTGCAGGGGGAGCGCCTATGAATTATACTGGGAGAAGGTCTTCGGGCTGGTGGTATAAGGGTTATTCCGGCAAAGAAGAAGGGTGGAGCTTCAGTTGGGCGGTTGCGGCCGGCTTGCAGCACTATTTGGCGGCTCCCCGCGGATTCGGCCTCAGGGCGGAAACCGTGCACGAGCCGGGACAGCTTAAGCTCGGCGACGTGATCTGTTACGACTGGGACGGCAGCGGCCGCGTTGGACATACGACGATCGTGACGGCGTTTACGCCCGAGGGCATGCCTCTCGTGAACGCGAATACGGTCAGCAGCCGCCATAGATACTGGGATTACAAGGATTCGTACGCATGGACGGATAAAACCCGCTATTATTTTTACCACATTGCGGATGAGTTTTAACGAATAAAAATCGGGTCTGCGAGGAAGCGTCTTCGGAAACGGAGAGCGGCCCGCCGCAGACGCCGTTACTCCGGAGGTCATTAGAAGCTATGGGGAACAAAATCCGGGTCGGACTGGTCTACGGGGGCCGTTCGGGCGAGCATCAGGTGTCGCTGCAAACCGCCCTCGCCGTATTGAAGGCGTTCGACTACGATAAGTACGAACTGATTCCTTTCTATATTACGCCTGCAGGCCAGTGGAGATCGGGGCCGCTGCTCGTCGCGCCTCCGTCCGCCGTGTCGGAGCTGCAATTCTCGTCTGGAGAGGAAGCGGCGGCGGGGAGCGCGGAAGCCGGCGGGACGCTGGCGCTGCTGCCCGTGCTGCAAGGGATGTCCGAAAAGGTGCTGACGGAAGGCTCGCCGGTTCACGACGGCAAGGCGATCGACGTGATGCTGCCGCTGCTGCACGGTACGTTCGGCGAGGACGGCACGATCCAGGGGCTGTTCGAGATGGCGGGCTTGCCTTATGTAGGGGCGGGCGTTCTGGCCTCCTCCGTCGGAATGGACAAGGTCGCCATGAAGACGATGTTCGCTCAGGCGGGTCTGCCTCAAGTCGGTTACCGCCATTTTATCCGCTATCAGTGGAACAAAGAAAGGGAATCGGTGCTGGCGAACATCGAGGAGCTCGGGTACCCCTGTTTCGTCAAGCCGGCCAACCTCGGATCCAGCGTTGGCGTCTCCAAGGCGCGCGACCGCGAGGAGCTGGCGGCGGCGATCGAGCAGGCGCTCAGGTTCGACCGCAAGGTCATCGTCGAAGAGTTCGTGGACGCGCGCGAGATCGAGGTGAGCGTGCTCGGCAACGACGAGCCGAGAGCTTCGGTACCGGGAGAGATCGTCAGCTCGAACGAATTCTACGATTATAAGGCGAAATACGTCGACGGCAAGTCGGTCATGGTCATTCCCGCGGAAATTCCGCAGGAAACGGCGGACGCGGTGCGCGACATGGCGCTGCGGGCGTTCCGCGCGATCGACGGGTCCGGGCTGTGCCGGGCCGATTTCTTCCTGCGGCGAAGCGACGGCCGGCTGTTCATCAACGAGGTGAACACGCTGCCGGGCTTCACCCCGTACAGCATGTACCCGCTGATGTGGAAGGAATCCGGCGTCTCCTACCGCGAGCTGCTCGACACGTTGATCCGGCTGGCGCTGGAGCGCTTCGAGGAGCGCCAGTCCATCGACTACGGCTTTTCCTGATTCCCTTCGGGAGGGTATAATGATGGCAGGATAAACGCGCGATCCGGAGGAAAGATGGGGAAGCGCGATCGAGACGGGAGGGAACGCCATGGGCTTCCAAACGGAGTTCAATTCGGTGTGTAAATTCAAATCCGAGCAGGAATTGTACGAGCTGCTGGAATACGGCCGGGGCAAAATGGTCAAAAAGCAGTTCCGAGTGTTCCCGACGGGGCAGAAAGTGATTGCCTACACGCCCGACAACAAGGCGGTCGCCATCGTGCGCATTCTGGCGTCGATCGCCGAAATCAATTTTCAGGGCGAAGAAGTGACCCAGGTGGAGATGGAGCTGGTCCGCCGCTTGACAGAAGAGGAAGCGAGAGTGCAAACGGCGCTTGCACATGAAATGTTCTTCGGAGAGACATCCTAGAACCCTCAAGCCAGTCCGGGGGGTGAACGGGGATGAGGGTTCGTTTCGGCTATGTCGCGATGTCCGTGCATCTGGAAAATGCCTCGCCTTCGAGAACGATGACGATGAAAAGCTTCTCCAAGCTGGCGGATCGGGACGCGGGTCTGCGCAGGCTGGAGAGGCTCGCGGAGGAGAATCTGCGCAACACGCTGCGTCTGCTGAAGCACAATCGGTATTCGGGCGTGCATGTTTACCGGTTGACCTCGAAGCTGATTCCGCTCGCCACCCATGAGGCGCTGCGGGACTGGAACCCTTACCCCGCTCTCGCGACGGCGTTCGCAGAGGTCGGGGCTTTCGTGCGGGAGCATCGGATGCGCGTTTCTTTTCACCCCGATCATTTTACGGTGCTGAATACGCCTCGCATGGACGTCTTCGAGAAGTCGGTGATCGATCTGGATCATCACGTTCGGATGTTCGAGGCGATGGAGCTGGACGGCCGGGCGCTGAACAACATTCACGTCGGGGGCAGCTACGGAGACAAGGAAGCGGCGGGACGGCGGTTCGTCGAGCAGTTTCGTCTCGTCGAGCCGAGAATCGCAAGGCGCATAACGCTGGAAAACGACGATAAAACGTTCACGGCTGCAGAAACGCTGGCGATCGCCGAAGAAGTCGGCGTTCCGATGGTGCTGGACCTTCATCACGACGCGGTGAACCGGAGCAGCGAGAAGCCCGTGGAGCTGTGGCCGAGAATCAAGGAGACATGGAACCGGCTCGAATGGAATATCGTTCATGCCGAAGACGCCGTCCTGAAGCTTCCGCCCAAAATTCACGTCTCAAGCCCCAAGAGCGTCTCCGATCCTCGCGGGCACGCCGATTACGTCGAGCCGGAGCCGCTGCTGGATTTTCTTTTCCGCATCGCCGGGACGACGCCGGCTTTGGACGTCATGATCGAAGCAAAGAAAAAAGACGATGCGCTGATGAAACTGGTGGCGCACTTCCGCGCGCTGGAAAGGCAAGGGGATCCGATCCGGGTGCTGGACGGGGGCACCGTCGAGATTCGCACGTAAAAGCGCATCCCATGCGTATTTTCTCGCATTTTCGCTGTTGCAATCGTCTGGGAAATAAGGTACGTTGAAAAATGAAGGATGCTCGTCCGATCGAAAGGACGGATAGGCGTCCTTACTTGCGAAGAGGGGGATTTCCGCGAATGAACGGTTTGCTTGAGGGGAAAACTATCGTGGTCATGGGTGTCGCCAACGAACGCAGCATCGCATGGGCCATTGCGCAAGCGCTTGCTTCGCAAGGAGCAAGGCTGGTATTTACATACGAGAACGAACGCGTGGAAGAGCGAGTCAAAAAACTGGCGAACACGATCGAGGGCTCGCTGACGCTTCAGTGCAACGTGTCCTCCGACGAGGAGATCGAAGGGCTGGCCGCCCGTCTGAAGGAAGAGGTCGGCGTCGTGCACGGTCTGGCGCACTGCATCGCCTTCGCGAAGGCCGAGGAGCTGGACGGTCTGTACGTCCACACGTCGCGCGACGGATTCGCCTTGGCTCACGACGTCAGCGTCTATTCGCTGACCGCCGTCGCCCAGAGGCTGTATCCGCTCATGACCGAAGGCGGCAGCATCGTGACGCTGACTTATCTCGGGGCGGAGCGCACGCTGCAGAATTATAACGTCATGGGCGTGGCGAAGGCAGCGCTGGAGGCGTCGGTTCGTTATCTGGCCAGCGATCTCGGACCGAGCGATATTCGGGTGAACGCCATCTCCGCCGGCCCGATCCGGACGTTGGCGGCGAAGGGCATCGCCGGATTCAATACGATTCTGAAGCATGTGGAAGAGAAGGCTCCGCTTCGTCACAACACCGAAGCGTCCGACGTCGGCGATACGGCTTTGTTCCTGATGAGCCCGTGGGCGCGCGGAATTACCGGAGAGGTTATTCATGTCGACAACGGATACCATATCGTGGGCTGACGGCGCCTGATCGGACAAGAGCTTTTTTCGCGGCATGCGAAGAAGGCTCTTTCCGTATCCGCACTGAAATTCGGGCGGAAAATCGGGCGCTCCGTATGCGAACGCCGCAACCGCTTATCGCGTTTTTCGTATATGATTAGGAGAAGGACAACCTGGTCCTTGCAACCGATTTCGAAGATTAGAGGGATGAATTCATGAACGCCAATCAACCGGAGAGCGTCATCGGCGGCAAGAGCTTCACCGCGGTAGCCGTCAATTGCGCGGCTAAAGCCGGGGAGTGGATGAAAAGCAAGAGCGGAAATATTACTCAGCTGGATACGAAATATTCGGCCCAGGATCTGGTTACCGAAGTGGATAAGGGCGCGGAGCGAATGATTCGGAATTTGATCGCGACCCATTTTCCGAACCATGCTTTTCTGGGGGAAGAAGGGGTGGAGCCGGGGCCGGCAGCGTCCGCCCAGGCGCTGGAGAAGGTTAAGGACGCCGAATATTTATGGATCGTCGATCCGGTGGACGGGACGACGAACTACGTGCACGGCTTTCCGTTCTATTCGGTATCGATCGCGCTCGCTCACCGGGGCCAGGTCATCGTCGGCGTCGTCTACGATCCGTCCCGGGACGAGCTGTTCGTCGCCGAACGGGGGAAGGGCGCGTACGTGCACGGCCGCAAGATCGGCGTATCCCAAGAGACGACGCTGAGCCAGAGCCTGATCGCGACCGGTTTCCCGGCCGATCCGGCCGGGGCCCTGCCCGCGAATCTGGCGGACATTCAGACGGTGGCGCCCAAGGTTCGCAATCTTCGCGTAGCAGGCTCTGCGGCGCTGCATCTCGCCTATGTCGCCGCAGGCAGATTGTCGGGCTTCTGGGAGCATAATCTGAGCGCTTGGGATATCGCGGCGGGTTCGCTGCTCGTCGAGGAGGCGGGCGGCCGCATGTCCGATTTCCGGAAGGAGCCGTACCATCTTGGCGTACGCAACGTGCTCGCCACGAACGGATGGATTCACGACGAGCTGAGCAGCGAACTGCATCCCGCCTCCCGCACATGAGCCGATGAACTTTCGACCATCCTAGGAACGAAGGGAGGCGAGCGATATGGATCGCGATGAGGCCGAAGAGCTGCTGGCGCGCAAGCTGAGCGAGGAGCCCGCGGAGGCGGACGAAGAGGATGCGGGCGCCAGAGCCGCCAGAAGATTGCATCCGAAGTGGGAAATACGCATTCAAGCAAGCGTCGATCCGATCGTCGAGGAGACGAAAGCGTACCGCGCGATCGCGCGGGAGGTGGACGACAGGTACGATGACGTCGGAACTGACGCCCGCAAGCGATCTCGCAAGGATGAAGGGGGTTCTGCCGGGCACGACGTTGCCCGGAAAGATCAAATCTGACCGGAGTCGGTCGTCGGAAGAGCCGCTTTATCGAGGAGCCAACCGGCCTTAGTTCGAGAATGATCGGACTAGGGCTTTTTTTTGTGATTCAGCAAGTATAAAATACGCTACTCTTATCTGAATCGTCTCCGACACAACGACTTCACCGTCCTGAGGACGCCGAAGTCGTTTTTGATTGGTGATTCAGCAAGTATAAAGTTCGCTATCCTTTTCTGAATCACCTCCGACAAAAACACGATTCTGCGTCTAGAGGACGCCGAAGGCGTTTTTGCTTGGTGAAGAAAAGTTTCAATAAGACTCAAATGAGGCTTTCATTCTATTTCCCAAACATTATAATGTTTTTATAGAGGATCGGGAGAAGCCGAACGGGAAGAACGTTGCGTTACCTCCCGGACACCGCAGGCTGCGGCCGCGCATCCAGATTGACGAAGAAGGTGGGATCGCTTGTGCACGGGGGACTGGTCACCATTAAAGAGGCGCTTGCGCAGCTTAAGCCCCAGGAAAAAATTGTCGCGGAGTACATACTGAACCATCCGGAGCGAATTGTAAGGATGTCCGTTCAGAAGCTGGCCCGAACGACGGGCGTCAGCGAAGCGACGATCGTCCGGCTTTCGCGTTCTCTCCGGTTCAAGGGCTACCAGGAACTGAAAATGCGGATCGTAGCCGATCTGGCCCAGACGGCCCGTTCGGCGATGGATACGGACGCCTATCAGGAAGTCCAGTTGAACGGCATGATATCGAATTTGATCGACTCCATCTCCCATAATAATATGCAGTCGATTCAGGATACGCTGTCGGTGTTGTCCGCCGAAGAGGTGGGAAAGGCGATCGCCAAGCTGGGCGAGGCGAGACAGATTTGCGTTTTCGGCGTCGGAGCGTCGGCGGTCATCGCGGAGAACTTCACGCAGAAGCTGAGCCGCCTGGCCCGCTGGTGCACGGCCGCCTACGATTTCAATACGCAAGCCGCCTGCGCCGCTCTTCTGAAGGAAGGGGACGTCGCATTCGGCATCTCCTACTCCGGCCAGACGGAGGACGTCGTTCGTTCGCTTCGGATCGCCAAGGAGAACGGGGCGTGCGTCATCTCCCTGACCAAATTCGGCAGCAATCCGATCTCCGATCTGGCGGACGTCCGCCTGTTCACGAGTTCCATGGAGATGAGCATTCGGAGCGGGGCGATGGCTTCGCGCGTGACGCAATTAAACGTCGTCGATATTTTGTTTGTCGGAATCGCTCAATTGAACTACGAAACGAACGTCCGGCTGCTGGAGACGACGAGGAAAGCTGTAGCCTTGTCGAAGCGCAATGCGTGAGCGGATGGAGAACGCCGGGGTTATCGGCAGGTTCCCCTCATCTGCGAAGCGCCTTATCGGTATCCATGACGAGAGGGGAACGGTTCGCCCGGTCTCCTCTTTATAGTGCGCTTCACAGAGAGAGTGGAGCTTTTCGGAGGAGAGGTTGACAACCGGGAAATGCCCTGCTACCCTTAAATAGTAATGGTTACGATTAATAAACGAGACCGGACTTGTGTCCGGTTCCTTTTTCGCTTCATTACCGTAATAATTACGATTAGATCGACGAGAGGTGCAAAAGACGGTGCTTCACTACGACTTTATGCAAAGGGCGTTTCTGGCCGGAGGTGCCATTGCGGTGATCGCGTCGGTGCTGGGCGTCTATCTGATGCTGAGAGGGCAGGCGCTGATGGCGGATATGCTGTCGCACGTGTCGCTGGCGGGGGTGACGGCGGGGGCGCTGGCGCGAGGCAGTCCGGCGCTGGCCGGATTTGTCGTTGCGGTGATCGGGGCGATCATCGCGGAATATGTGAGGCGATCGTACCGGTCGTATTCCGACGTGTCGGTCGCGATTATTATGATCGGCGGCCTGTCGACGGCGGTCGTGCTGATGTCGCTGAATCCCGGGGTGGGAAGGAGCTTCAGCTCCTACTTGTTCGGGTCCGTCCTGGCCGTACGACAGACGGAGATCGGCTTGATCGCAGTGGTTGCGGCCGTGGGCGGCGTATTTTTCTACTTATACAGAAAGGCGCTTTACCTGATGGCCTTCGACGAGGAGACGGCGCAGGTCCGGGGCATCCCCGTTCGGATCGTCTCGCTTCTGTTCAGCGCCATGACGGGAATGATCGTCGCGGCGGCGATGCCGATCGTCGGCGTGCTGCTCGTGTCGTCCCTGATCGTGCTTCCGGCAGCTCTAGCGGTCCGGGTCGCGCCGAGCTTCCATACGGCCATAGGACTGGCCATCTTGGTTGGCGTAAGCGGCGTTTTCTCGGGATTATCCGCTTCCTATGCGCTCAGCACGCCGCCCGGAGGAACGATCGCGCTAACGCTGCTTGCTTTTCTGGGGGGCGGCATCGCGTTGAAAAAGGCGGCGGTCAAGATCGCAACATTAAAAAGTCGAGGAGGATGACAAGGAATGAAGAGAGGGTATAAAGGATTGATCGGCATCGCGATTGCCGCGCTGCTGGCCGCAGGGTGCGGACAGTCGACAGGGGGGACCCCGGCGAGCGGGAGCCCGGCCGGAGAAAGCGCGGTGAACGAAAGTACGGCGAGCGGAAGTCCGGAGGGCAAGGATAAGCTGCGGATCGTCGCGTCCTTCTATCCGATGGCCGAGTTTTCTCGTCAAGTGGCGGGAGATCATGCGGTCGTCGTCGACCTGGTTCCGTCCGGAACCGAGCCTCACGACTGGGAGCCGACTCCGAAGGATGTCGCAGCGATTCAGGAGGCGGACGTCTTCGTCTACAACGGTGTGGTCGAAGAATGGGTGGAGCAGACGCTCGACAGCGTCAAGAACGACAAACGGATCGACGTGAAAGCGATCGAGGGCATTGCTCTAATAGAAGGGACGCATAGTCACGATCACGGTCACGGACACGAAGACGAGCACGGACACGGACACGAAGACGAGCACGGGCACGAGGACGAGCACGGACACGAGGACGAGCACGGGCATGAGGAAGAGCACGGGCATGAGGAAGAGCACGGGCACGAGGACGAGCACGGGCACGAGGACGAGCATGGACACGAGCATAGCCACGAGCTGGACCCTCACGTATGGTTGGATCCGCTGCTGGCGCAGCAGCAGGTGCGGAACATCCAGGCGGCGCTGGAACAGGCCGATCCCGAGCATAAGGACGATTACCGGGCGAACGCGGACGCCTACGTCGCCAAGCTTCAGGAGCTTGACCGGAAGTTCAAGGAAGAGCTGAGCGGCGCGAAAAGGAAGGTGTTCGTCACCCAGCACGCGGCGTTCGGATATTTGGCGAAGGCTTACGGGTTGACGCAAATTCCGATCGCGGGTTTGTCGCCGGAGCAGGAGCCTTCGCCGGAGAAGATGGCGGAGGTCGTGGAATTGGCCAAGGAGCACGGCGTGACGACGATTTTCTTCGAGACGTTAGTGGATCCGAAGATCGCCCGGACGATCGCCGACGAGATTGGCGCCGAGACCGACGTCTTGAATCCGATTGAAGGACTTACGAAGGAAGATATCGCGGCGGGACTGGACTATATCGGGATCATGTCGAACAATCTAGCGGCATTGGCGAAATCGTTGAAAGACGCAAATTAAGAGCAAGGAGACCAGAAGATGAGTGAAAACAAACTGCCTGTCACCGTACTAAGCGGATATTTGGGGGCGGGCAAGACGACGATCCTGAACCATGTGCTGAACAACCGGGAAGGCTTGAAAGTGGCGGTCATCGTGAACGATCTGGGAGAGGTCAATATCGACGCCGACCTGATCAAGGACGGGGGCGGGCTGTCCCGCACGGAGGAGAAGCTGGTGGAGATGTCCAACGGCTGCATCTGCTGCACGCTGCGCGAGGATTTGCTGAAGGAAGTGGAGCGTCTGGCGAAGGATGGCCGCTTCGATTACATTCTGATCGAATCCACGGGAATCGGAGAGCCGGTACCTGTCGCCCAGACCTTCTCCTATATCGACGAGGAACTGGGCATCGATCTGACGAAGTTTTGCCGGCTCGATTGCATGGTGACGGTCGTGGACGCCTATCGGTTCTGGAAGGACTTCTCGTCGGGGGAAACGCTGATGGATCGCAAGCAGGAGGTCGGGGAGAACGACACGAGAGAAGTCGTCGACCTGCTGATCGATCAGATCGAATTCTGCGACGTGCTCATCCTGAACAAATGCGACAGGGTGGGCGCGCAGGAGCTGGACGAGTTGGAGAAGGTGCTTCGGGCGCTGCAGCCACGCGCCAAGCTAATCAGGTCCGAATACGGGCGGATCGAGCCGTCGGACATTCTGAACACCGGGCTGTTCGACTTCGAGGCGGCCAGCCGGTCGGCCGGCTGGATACAGGAGATGGAGAAGGACTACCACGTTCCGGAGACGGAGGAATACGGCATCGCTTCGTTCGTATACGAGAGGGCTCGTCCCTTCCACCCGGAGCGTCTGATGAACTGGATGAGCGAATGGCCGGCGGAGGTCGTGCGCGCCAAGGGCATCGTCTGGCTCGCCACCCGCAACGAAATGGCGCAAAGCTTCAGCCAGGCCGGGCCTTCGATTCAATTCGGCCCTGCCGGCTATTGGGTAGCTGCGCTACCGGAAGCGCAGAAGGATTCGATTCTGCGGGAGGAGCCGACGGTCGCCGAGCATTGGCATCCGCTTTACGGAGACAGGATCAATAAAGTCGTCTTTATCGGCATTGAGATGAACCGGGGGCAGCTTACAGGCGAGCTGGACGCCTGCTTGCTGACGGACGAGGAGCTCACGATGGAATGGACGGCGTTCCCGGATCGTTTCCCGAACGGGGCGGCGGAGCAGATGGAGGAGCAGCTGCAGGGATAACCTAACTAACGAAAGGGGAATAAAAGCGATGAGAGTCATCGTAACGCTGGCCTGCACCGAATGCGGCGATCGCAACTATACCGTATCGAAGAACAAGAGGACGCATCCGTCGCGGCTGGAGCTTAGAAAATATAGCCCGCGGCTCAAGAAGCATACGATCCATCGGGAAGTCAGATAGCCGGAGCGCATAACGGAGCGGGGGTGTCCTTGGGTGGGCGCCTCCGCTCCGTTTATGGCTTCTCAAGAGTGATCCTGCAGCTTCTTCAGATGGTCGATCACCGTCTTCGGGCTCTCCTTGGCGTTGGCGCCGTTGATTCGGTAGCTGTTCGCATCCGCACGGGAGTTGATGCCCTTCCTGACCGTGAAGGAGAGCTGAATGTCGAGCGATTGCATGACGTCTAGGACCGTGTCGTTAAAGGCGCCGTAAGGGAAGGAGAGGATGCTGTCGGCGTTGCCGAGCTCGTCTTTTAACCGTTCCTCCGCTTTCGCCAGATCCTCGGAAATCCGCTGCCGGGCCTCCTCCAGCGTCTCCTGACGCTTTTCCTCGATCAGATACTTCCGCGCCGTAAGCGCCGGCTTCTTGCCGCCCTGACCGTTCTCTTCGACATAGACGTGCGAATCGTAAGTATGCGAATAGAAGGTCATGCCGTCCTTCTGCATCTCGCGCATCTGATCCCAGGTTATCTTCGGCGCGCCGATCCGTTCATCGATATACTTGACGATGACGAAGTTGGTCGCGGGATAGCCGTATTCCTTCAGCACCGGGTACGCCAGCTTGTAGAAGCTTTCATATCCGTCGTCGAAAGTAATGAGCACCGCATTGTCGGGCACCGGCCCCTGATTTAGAATAAATTCGGAATATTCCTTCATGCCGATCACCTGGAAGCCGTTTCTTTTTAACAGCTCCATCTGTTTTTTGAAATCTTTCACCGAGAGCGCATTTTTCGTCGTTTTGCCTTCCGTAAGGTCGTGGTACATCAAGACGGAGACCTGATCGCTATAGTAGACCGCTTCCTCCACAGGCTCGGCTTCAGCTTCGGCATTGCTGCAGGCGCTGAGGATCGTGACGGCAAGCAGCACCCAGACGAGCGCGGTCGTCCATTTTTTTTCGCTTAAGTTCATTTCTTGAATCTCCTCCTTCTGTTCAGAAGGATTATAGAAATGAAACCTTAATGGATTAGAGCGCCGTTCCTTATCAAATGGGTGGAATATTCCTTAAAGATCTCTTAACAGCGACAATCCGGAAAGCGCGGGCCGATTAAAAAACGCAAGAGCCTCCGACGATCGGAGACCCTTGCGCAACGAACCTTTTCTGCAAGTATGGAATGCGGGGCGGCACACCTATTCCGCGGTTTTGTTCAGTGGAATAAACACGAGGCTGATCGGGAGATTGCTGCCCGACGCGATGACCAGCGTCAGATCGACGGTCTCCTCCGTATGGCCGGTGCGGTACAAGACGCCCAGCTCGTCGGGGTCCTTCAGAATGCTCTTCTCTACCGTCTGCACCACGCGGTCATTGACCAGCAGCGCTCCCGCATAGTGGCCGCCCCGCGCGTTAAGCCCGATCAACGTATTAGGAGCCACCTGTACCCGTAGCTTGTAGCGGACGCCGGTGTTGCCTTTATTCGTTTCAGGCTGGCCGAGCAGCTTGTCTTCGCCCTCAAGGAAGCTGTCGTTATAATCGCCGATCGTGATCCGCTGCTCCTCGTGACCGAGCGTCCCGTCAATCACAAGCGAACGGTCGGCATCCTGGAACGTGCCGCGGACATGGCGGCCGTCGCGATCCAATAGCTTCAGCTGAGGGAGAATCTCGAAAATAGACTGATCCGGATGCGCCTCCGCGTCTACCGCGGCAACGGTAAACTGCAGCTCGTCGCTGGTCTCGATCTCGGTGTAGGAGGTCATGATCAGGTTCGGCTTCAGCGGCGTTTGGCTGACCTCCGGCAGGACGACGACGGATTCGCCCGGCTGCAGCACGACCTTGTCGCGCGGCGTTCCGTGGGCCGTATCGTCGAGGAAGCGGGCGACGGCGTTTTTGCCGCTCGTGGAAACATAGGTCGTCGGGCCTCCCTTGCCGAACGCGTTGATGTTGTAGGCGACGGGATGGCTCTGATGATTGGTGGCGACCAGATAGATCGTCAGCGCCTTGCCGGAGCGGTTGCCGTTATGGATATTGATTCGGAACTTGCCGGAGAGGCTGTCCCGATAGGCGATGCCCTCCTCCAGGAAATATTCCGGGCTGTTGCTGCGAATCAGCTGCATCGGCTGGGATTCGATCGTGTACGGCACTTGCGCCATCCGAAGCACGGATTGGCCGACGATCGGGAATTTGTCGCCCGGCGGAGTGAACAGCCGGTTGAACTCCTCCTCGGTGTGCATCGTTTCATCCGTGATTTCGATGTTCTGCGTATAGGAGCCGGTCAAGCCGTATTGATTGGTTACCGTCAACGTAATCTCCGTCACGCCGGGGCGGAAGAAGGCTCGTTCCTTTCCCGTCCACTCCGTCTTGACGATCCGGCCGTATTCGTCGTAGCTTTCATCGGAATATTCGATCGGTTCTCCCATTTTGTAGACGGTCTTGTTCGTGGTAAACTTTGCGACCGGAGGCACGTCCTTCACTTCTTCGTTCCAGGAAAGAGAAAACGAGGCCCCGTTTACTTCAAACAAGCTGCCGGTAATTTCCGACCAAGTGCGGATTGGCACCATCATGCTGCCTTGCAGGGTGAACAGCTTGCCTGCGGCGAGGCGCTTTTCTCCGTTCAAGGTGTAACGAGCCGTGCCCGCCGCAAAACGGATTTCCGCGCCATCCTTCGAGACGACCGATTCCTTGGTTGCGGCGTCATAAGAGACGCTGTAGCCGTATAATCCGGCGAACGTGCTCAGCGGAATGTAGTGGGTCCCGCCCTTGTAAGTGACCGGCTGAACGGCCTTCGACGTTTGGCCGTTATGCTGGATGCTCGCGCTGTTTGGATTCAGCAGGAGGGTGTGCCTGGAGGCGTCTTGCGCGAACGCCGAAGCGGCGGGAAAAGGGACGGCCAGAAGCATGGAGCCGACGGCAACCTTCAACAGTCGTTTCTGGATGGATTTTCTCATTGTGCAAAGCTCTCCTTAACTGGTTCGATTTAGTTTGCAGTCGCTGAATGAAGACACGAACTAATTAACGCAAACGAATGTAAAATGTTGCGTTATTTTGGCATAGGGGCGACTGGAAATCGATTTCGGGAAAGGCAGAAAAAAGAAGCCGTTCCCGATTCGAGGGAAGGCTTCCGGAAGCTTGGGCTAATCCGAATCGCGGGCCATCTCGCGGAACGCCTCCTCGGCGGCGGCCAAGGTGGCGTCGATGTCGGCGTCGGCGTGGGCGGTCGTCAGGAACCAGGCCTCGTACTTGGACGGGGCGAGGTAGACGCCGCGCTCCAGCATGAGCCGGAAGAAGCGGCCGAATCGCTCGCCGTCGGAGCGCTGCGCCTCCTCGTAATTCGTAACCGGCCCGGCGCAGAAATGCGTCGAGAACGCTCCGACGATCCGATTGATCGTCAGCGGCACGCCGTGCCTGTCGGCCAAGCTCTGCAGCCCGGCGCACAGCCGCGCGGCCTGCGCCTCCATGCGCGCGTAGACGCCCGGCTCTCGCAGCACCTCCAGGCAGGCCAGTCCGGCCAGCACCGACGCCGGGTTGCCGGCCATCGTGCCCGCCTGATAGGCGGGGCCCAGCGGCGCGATCATCTCCATCAGGTCGGCGCGTCCCCCGTAGGCGCCGATCGGCAGGCCGCCGCCGATGATTTTGCCGAGGGCGGTCAAGTCCGGCCGGATCGCCTCTTGATCCGCGAACGCCGGGAACGTCTGAGCCGAGCCGTAGTGGAACCGGAACGCGCTGATGACCTCGTCGTAGATGACGAGCGCTCCCGCGTCCCGGGCCATCCGGCACAGTCCCTCGAGGAAGCCTGGCTTCGGCATGACCATGCCGAAGTTGCCGACGATCGGCTCGACCATAACCGCGGCCACCTGGTCTCTCCAATGCTCCAGCGCGGCGCGCAGCCCTTCCAGCTCGTTAAACGGCACGGTAATGACCTCGCTCGCGATGCTGGGAGGAATGCCCGCGCTGTCGGGAATGCCGAGCGTCGACGGCCCGGAGCCGGCGGCGACGAGCACCAGATCGGCATGACCATGGTAGCATCCGGCGAACTTGATGATTTTGTTGCGGCCGGTGAACGCCCGGGCGACGCGGATCGTCGTCATGACCGCCTCCGTGCCGGAGTTGACGAAGCGCACCTTGTCCATCGACGGAATCGCGGCCTTCAATGCCTCGGCAAGCCGGATCTCGTGCTCCGTCGCCGTGCCGTACAGCGTGCCGTTCTGCGCCGCCCGGACGATCGCCTCGCTCACCCGCGGATGGGCGTGGCCCGTAATGATCGGACCGAACGCGGCCAGATAATCGATGTACCGGTTGCCGTCCACGTCCCAGAAATATGCGCCCTCGGCGCGTTCCATGAATACGGGCGCGCCCCCGCCGACCGCCTTGAAAGAACGGGAAGGGCTGTTCACCCCTCCGACGATATGGCGCTGAGCTTCCTCGTACAGCTGCGCCGAACGAACTCTTTCCTTCATATCCCTTCACCCTCCAACGGAGACGGCCTGCCGGTCGGCAGGCCGTCTCGTATTCTTATCCGAAAGATGCGGCCGTGCCGTTACGGCGACGCCTCAGCGCCCGAGGAGGCCGACGGCTCCGACGGGTCCGACGGGTCCGACGAGTCCGGGGTCTCCGGAGCCGAGTCGTCCGACGCCAGCACTTCCTGAACGTATTCCTTCAGCTTGTCGCGGTCCCGGATTCCCAGCATCGCCGAGCCTCCCACATTCTCGTCGTAGACGAGCTCCATCGGAGGAATCTGGGCGGAGCCGGCCTGATGCGAGTTGTACCCGAGCGTCGCCAGCTTCAGCATATCGTTCGTCGACAAGTTCGTCTCCACGAACGGAACGACCTCGCCGAGAATGTCCGGCAGCTTGATGAGGTTCCAGCCGTTCTTCAGCTTGGCCGCCACCGCCTTCAGAAATTCGCGCTGGCGCTCGGTGCGGGTGAAGTCCGACAGCTTGTCGTGCCGGAAGCGCACGTATTGGAGCGCCTTCTCGCCGTCAAGATGCTGCTGACCCTTCTTCAGATCGATATCGTACCGGTTGCCGTCCGCATTGTCCGTCCACTTCATATCCTTTTCCACGTAAAAATCGACTCCTCCCAGCGCGTCCACCAGCTTGATGAAGCCCTGGAAATCGGCGTATACGTAATACTGGACCTCAAGCCCCATCAGATTGCCGATCGTCTTCATCGCCAGGTCGGGTCCTCCGAGCGAGAGGGCGGTATTGGCGCGATTGTCCCGGTAGCCGGGAATTTCCACGCGGGTATCCCGCAGCACGGAGAACAAATGAATCTTCTTCGTCACGGGATCGAAGGAAGCGACGAGCATCGTATCGGAACGGGGAACCTCGCCCTCCCTCAAGCCTCTGTCGTCCCCGCCCATGAGCAGAATGTTCACTCGCTCAGTGCCTTCCCACTCGGGCGGCTTGTACTCCTCCTTCTCCTCGAATTGCCCGAACCTCGACTCCTCTTTCGGCTTCTGGGCGTTCTCGATTTGCGCATAGCTCGACCAGACCCACCAGCCTACCAGGCATATAAAAATAAAGGCCAGACTCAATATAGAGAATAGCGTAATCTTCCACTTTTTACTCATTGCAATGTATCCTCTCAGTTGGCAGTATGTTAAAATTATAAAGTTTCGGTAGCGGCATACGCAAGTTTATGTAAAAAACCTAATGAACTCGACTTGATCACAGGAGGTTCATCATGTTAGCGATAGACGTGCACCAGCTGCGCAAGCAGTTCAAAGTTCAGAAAAACCGCGAAGGCCTCAAGGGGGCTCTCCAGGATCTGTTCAAGAGAGAGCATATCGAAGTGACGGCGGTCAAGGATATCAGCTTTCAAATTCCCCAGGGGGAAATCTGCGGCTATATCGGCGAGAACGGCGCAGGCAAGTCGACGACGATCAAGATGCTGACGGGCATTCTCGTGCCGACCTCCGGCAAGCTGCTCGTCAACGGCTTCGTTCCCTACAAGGAGCGGGAGAGGTTCGTTCAGGGCATCGGCGTCGTGTTCGGGCAGAGAAGCCAGCTGTGGTGGGATATCGGGGTCATCGAATCGTTCCGGCTGCTTCGCAAAGTATATCGGGTGGACGAGACGGATTTCCGCAAAAGGCTCGACGAGCTGGTGGAGACGCTGCAGCTGCAGGAGCTGCTCAACCGGCCGGTGCGCAAGCTGAGCCTCGGCCAGCGGATGCGCTGCGAGCTGGTGGCGGCGCTGCTGCATAACCCTTCGATTCTGTTTCTGGACGAGCCTACGATCGGCCTCGACATCGTCGTGAAGACGGAAATCCGCGAGTTTCTGAAGAGGCTTAACCGCGAACAGGGCACGACGATTCTGCTGACGACGCACGACCTGCAGGACATCGAAGCGCTCTGCTCGCGCGTCATTATGCTGGACGACGGACGAATTATCTACGACGGCGGGCTGGAGGAGCTGAAATCCCGCTGGGGCAAGGGACGCGAGGTTCAGTTCCAGTTTACCGACCCGGTGACGCTGGCGAAGGTGTCGGCGCTGACGGGAGAGCTCGAGGTGCGCTGGTCGCTGGACAACGACTTGACCGCCAAAGTGTGGATTCCCCGCGAGATGAACGTGTCGGACGTGCTGTCCCGCGTCGTCGGTCGGCTCGACATTAGCGACATCAAGATTTTCGAGACGAACACCGACGAGATCGTCCGCGAGATTTATCAGTCCGGAAGCGCCGATGCGCCGCGCGACTTGTCCGCCCTGACCGGCGAGGAAGAAGCGGCTGCCGCGGAGAAGGAGCGGGAGAAGACGGGGGCGGGAGCGGCAAGATGATCAGCATGTACTTGGATTTCGTCCGCATCCGGTTTCTGATGATGCTCGCCTACCGCGTCAACTATTACAGCGGCATCGTCATCTACGCGATAAATATCGGGGCGTATTATTTTCTGTGGCAGGCGATTTTCGGCGAGGCGGAGACGCTGCAGGGGTTCACCGTCATTCAGATGTCCACCTACGTGGCCGTGTCTTGGATGGCGCGGGCTTTCTACTTCAACAATCTGGACCGGGAGATCTCGAACGAGATCGTCGACGGCAGCGTGGCGATCCAGATTATCCGGCCGTATTCCTACTTGTTCGTGAAAATGATGCAGGGCTTCGGAGAAGGGCTGTTCCGCCTGCTGCTGTTCATGGTTCCGGGGATGATCGTCGTCTCGTTTATTTTTCCGCTGGAGCTGCCGACCGATCCGATGCAGTGGATCGTCTTTTTCGTCATGATCTGGTTCAGCTTTCTGATTAATACGCAGTTGAACATTTTAACCGGCTTGGGCGCGTTTTTCTTCGAGAACAATCAGGGCCTCATGACGATGAAAAGAATTATGGTCGACCTGCTGTCCGGCGTCGTCGTTCCGATCGCCTTTTTCCCGGGGTGGGCGATATCGGTCATGAACTGGCTGCCCTTTCAGGCGATTACGTATTTGCCGGGCTCGGTGTTCACCGGACGCATCCAGGGGGCGGGCGTGTGGGACGCGCTGCTCGTTCAGGTCGCGTGGACGGTCGTGCTGATCGTTCCGATTATGATGGTGTGGCGCGCGGCGCGGCGCCGATTGTTCGTGCAAGGAGGGTGAGGAAAAATGAGCCGATTCGCGTTTACATTGGGCTTGTACCGGGATTATCTGGCCAACTACTTGAAGACGAAGCTGAGCTACCGCGCGGATTTCTGGGTCGAGGTGCTGTCGGATCTGCTGTTTAACGGGCTTAACCTCGTCTTCATCTTCATCGTGTTCATGCATACTCCGTCGCTGGCGGGCTGGAGCGAGGCGGAGGTCGTGTTCGTCTACGGCTATTTCATGATCGCCTCCGGCGTGTTCTCGACATTCTTCAGCGCGTGGAATTTCAGCGAGCGGTATATCGTCAAAGGAGAGATGGATCGGGTGCTGACCCGTCCGGCGCATTCCTTGACTCAGGTCATGCTGGAGAACATGGATCCGCCCGCGATGTTCGGCGCCTTGGTCGGCCTCGCCATTCTGATCTCGTCGTGGGCGACGCTCGGCCTGCCGTTCCACTGGTACGATCCGCTCGTGCTGATCGTCATGGTGGCAGGCTCTTGTTTCATCTATATGGGCATCTACACGGCGATGGCGGCCATCTCGTTCTATTCGGACGCGCCGACGGGGATCGGACCGCTGATCTACAACATTCAGAACTACGGGCGCTATCCGGTGGAAATCTACAATAAGACGATCAAGTTTCTGCTGACGTGGCTGCTTCCGTTCGCTTTCGTAGGCGTCTATCCCGCGTCGTTCTTCCTCGGCCGGCTGGAGGAATGGTGGATGCCTTGGCTGACCCCCGTCGTCGGCCTCGTCTTCCTGACGCTCGGCGTCGCATTCTGGAACTACGGCGTGAAGCGGTATCGGGGGGCGGGGAGTTAGGGGACGACCGCTTCGAGCGGGTCCTGCGGCAGCCATCGGGGAGTGGCCCTTCGTCCGATTGCTCTTCCGCTATCGGACTCAGCAGACGCTATTTTGCCGAAAATACCGCATTTTGCTGACGTTCCGGACAGAGGACCCGTTATTTCAATGATCCGTTATCTTCGAGGATCCATGAGATCGAGATCGTTATCTCAGAGTCAAGTAACGGATCCTGAGTCCACGCAGGTTCGCGAAACCCGGTTTTGTGCACAATTGGCAGATTCTCTGTCCGAACGGACTGAGGAGTGGACAGGCAACGTTACTCATTCGCAAATGGGCGGCGGGTGCCGGCAACGGGAGGAATAGAGCGATGGCGTCGTCTTATTCGCCTTAGGATGAGGCGTTCGCTTGCGAATAAGACGATGCCGTAACGCTATTGGTCGATAAGAGGGCGGCGGATGCCGGCAACGGGAGGAATAGAGCGATGGCGCCGTCTTATTCGCCGGAGGATGAGGTGTTTGCTTGCGAATAAGACGATGCCGTAACGCTATTCGTCCAGAAGAGGGAGGCGGATGCCGGAAACGGGAGGAATAGAGCGATGGCGTCGTCTTATTCGCCTTAGGATGAGGCGTTCGCTTGCGAATAAGACGATGCCGTAACGCTATTCGTCCAGAAGAGGGCGGCGGATGCCGGAAACGGGAGGAATAGAGCGATGGCGCCGTCTTATTCGCCGGAGGATGAGGCGTTCGCTTGCGAATAAGACGATGCCGTAACGCTATTCGTCCAGAAGAGGGCGCCAGATGCCGGAAACGGGAGGAATAGAGCGATGGCGTCGTCTTATTCACAGTAGGGTGAGGCGTTCGCTTGCGAATAAGACGATGCCGTAACGCTATGCTATATCCAGGGAGGGGCTTTCGGGCCGAGAGAGTATGCGCGAACGCGGATCTTGCCCGAATGTGCCTGCAGCAGCTCATCTTTAACGAGCTCATGCATCAGCTTGCGTGCATGTTGCACGCAAACGCCAAGTCGCTGGCGCACTTCTGAAGGCGTGATTGGGTTTCGCGTATATAGGGCTAATCGCAGGATCTCCTTCTTCTTCAGAGAGAGACCCGCAAGATCTTCGCGAACGCCGCCGTACAATTTGCCGATGATTTGCAGGATCGTCTGCCGGCACCGGTGAGGACGTTCTTTGACGGCGTCAAGGGAAAACCGGAATACGAGCCAGCCGTCGTGCACGAGCTGATTCTGCCTGTCCCGTTCGTATTCGAATTCGCGCCGGGTCATGTTTTTCGCGTGCGAACCGAAATCGTCGATTTCCCAATCGATCTTGTACGGATGGCGAATATAAGCAAAATCGAGATAATAGGAGCCGTTGCGGCCGTTCGGCACCTCGTATTCCGCATGAAGTCCATTGAAGCTGCGGAATAACGGCCACCAAACCTCTTGAAGGAAAAGCTTCTCGGAATAGCCGTGATCTTCAACCAGTTTGCGCAGCGCCTCGCCGTTGCGGCCGATTTTCTGTTCGTCCATCCAGAGCTTGTAATGCTGTTCGAACACTTCATTCGCTCCTCTCGGCTTCGAACAAGGACGAAAAAGCCGCGTCCGTCCCGAACCCGGGAATGACGCGGCGTGCTTCGACCGCTCGATAGCTTCTTACATTTATATTCTAATAATAAGTGTTGAAGATAATTTTGTCACGAGTTTCGGAACTCAGGCTGAGTGGGTGTGAATCGCTGGAAGCCCGCAAGAATGAGCCCCGGAATCGTGTTGTAGAGCTGGATGCTCTGCATGAACTGGATCAGCGGAGTCAGAATGCTCTGGTAGGGAATGAACATTCCGAACAGCATCAGCGCGAAGAGAACGTTGGCCCCCCCCCTCCGGAACTGCCGCTTGGACCCAATATAGCCGTTCATCGATCCGAGCAGCACCAACAGCGCTGTAGCCGGGATCACTAGCAGGAAGCTGTTGGTCAGATGAGGGAACAGCCGATCGAAGGCAACCTGGTATCCCGTTAAATCCAGCTGCCCGGGCCACTCCCGCATCTTTTCCAAAGTGATCGCGTCCATTCCCTTCAGGCGCCCTGCTCCGCTCAGCAGCAGGTCGACGCCGGCCGACGGATTGCGTCTCGCGCCTGCGGAAGCCGGCACTGCGAGAGGTATCGGTCCGTCTGGCTGTAACAACCATTTTCTCTCACTCCCGAACGAGATAGGGTCAGCGGCAGCCCGCCGTCCGACCCTATCCCCTTGCCTATTCTGCTAGCCGCTATTGACCGATTCCGTCGGCATCCGCGGCGGATTGAAGCGCTTGTACGGCCTGGTCCACATCCCCGTTCGTGACGAAAATGTAAATCGCCTGGTTGGCTTGGGCGGATTTCCGCCCTGCATGCGGCTGGTCAAGACTGCCTTGGCGTTCGTGCCGGCGCCGTAAACAGCTTACTGATCGGTTCCGCGCGATGCTTCAGCGACATCCAATAGATCGTGTCCAGCGTGTTGTACAGGAAATAGGGCTGGATTTGCATTTAATGCGTTTTTAATTGCGCGTCTCCCCGCTGCTTCTGCTCCCGTTTGTTCTCGATCAGCAGCAGCTGCTGGATGCGGTCCATCAGCCGGTTGAAATTGCGCTGTAAAATGCTGATTTCCCGGATGGAGCCCATCGGTTCGCGAGATGCAGATGGTCCACCGAGGCGAGGTTCATCACCTTCGCGAGCCGATGATCGGCTTGGAGATCACCGATGTGAACAGCAGCGCAATGATAAGCGATACGATCGCGCCCAGCGCGGTCATAACGAGCAGCCCTCGCAGGATTTTCTGATTTGGACCGAGCACCTCGTTGAGCGGAACGACGGCCGTCAACGTCCAATTGCTGATCTCGGACGTGTCGTACGAGATCAACCAATTTGCCCTCGACGGTGTGCGTCCCGCTGCCATGCGGGGGCAAAACCCGAATCGCGGCGATGATGCTCGGGTTGGCCAACGGCTCGGACGGATGCTTGTAGATCGCTTCGGTGGACCGGCGTTTCGAAGCCCGTGCGGGAGCGGTAGACGGCCCGCTGCTCGCTGAACCAGTGCATCTTGAGCGGTTCTTCGTCGAAACGGCTCACGATGACGTTGAAATTGTCTTGATTCAACTGGTTGAAGTAGTGCAGGGAGCTGTCGGTCGAGAGGACGACTCGTTCCGGCGTAACGAACGAAATCGTATGGATGTGGTTCAATCTGCCGCTGAACAGATCGGAGTAAACCTTTTCTTGAATTTAGGATTCGCTTCGTCCCACTGATACGTCGTAACGATCGGCTTGTCCAGAAATCGAGCGACTGCTGATACAGCAAGGACCAGGTCAAGAGGGCGATCTCGGCCAGATTCGAATCCAGCGTGCCTTTGATTTGGCCGACCGACTGCTTGATGAGCTGACTGACCTGACTGACCTGACTCTGGAAGATTTCATTTTCCTTTGTGTAGGTAATCAGCGTCATGATGACCAGCGGAAAAATCATCAGCAACAAAAGCGCGGTTAACAGAATGGTGCGAATCGAGACCGGTCTAGCCGCGGCTCGGATGGCGACATCCTCCTTTCTGCAAGGCGAGTAAAAAATCCCGGCGAAAAAATCCAGCGTTTTATCAAAAATGTCCAGCAAAAATGTAAGCGCTGACAAGCTATAATGGCGATGTGAGGCTGTCGATTCAATGCAGATACGCGAGAGGAAAGAGAAAGGATTGCCTTTCGGCGAGTTTCGGCTTTACATTCCATGCCGCTAGTCCCTTGTCCGATCAAGGAATGTAAAACAAGAGGTTTGAGCTTAGGAAGGCAACATTTCTTTTGGATCGAATTCGTCAACCATGAATCGACAGGCTCAAAAAATAGCCCTTACGATATCACGAAGCCGGATTTTCGAAAAGGGGGAGGCAGGCTGGAGAGGGGGACGACACCGGCGAGGAGATAGGGCGGAGAAGACAGACGAATCTGCGAACAAGCCGAAGGAGGAATGGACATGGAGTCGATAAACGGCCAGCGCCCGGCGGGTCGCGCCGTGAAGCTCGTCTTGTGCCTGATCGTCGCGATCGGCGGCATCTTCGCGCCGCGCGAGCCGCGATTCGGAGCGAACGGCGGGCATGCCGCGGCGGCGAGCGTAAATGATCGGGAAGACCGGTATGCGGTTACGGCCGCTTTGACCAGAGGGGAGCAATTGCGGGTCGACCTTGCGGTGGAGCGGCTTCAACCCGACTATGGCGGCGAAGCGTATGTCGTCGTTCAGTTGATGAGAGGAAACGCGCCTATTCTGATCAATGCCGTTCCGCTCAAGCAGGGCGACATGAACATCGAACAGCGCTTCAACGTCAACGGGCCGGAGTATACGGTGAAAATATTCGTATTCGACGCCTTCGACAGCGAGCTGGAAGCTCCGACGCTGCTGGCAAGGCCGGTCGCGTTGCAATGATACCGATAGAACATGGAATGCATAGAGAGGGAGGGCGTTCTAGTGAAGAAGACGATAGGGGCCGTTCTGGCGTTGATGATCGCGGTATCCCTTTTTTTGCCGCCGGAAACCGGATACGCAGCCGAACCGTTTACGCTTAATCTGAGCGCGAAGCAGGTTCAGCGCGGCAGCGATCTTACGCTGACCGGCACGGCAGGAGCCGAAGTGAAAGAAATTGTCGTGAAGATCGTAAGTCCGAACGATACTGTATTTTTTCTGGATGTCGTCACTCCCGTAGAGGGGCGGTATTCCGCGAAAGCGGCCATTCCGAACGACGAGACGGTCGCTCCGAACGGCGTATACACCGTCATTGCCGGAGGCGGAGGGGCGAGCGGGCGCAGCACGTTCACGGTCGTCAGAGCGTCGAGCGGCGGCCCCTCGAACGGGGGCGGCGGCGGAGGGGCGATCGATCAAGAGGACAAGACGGGCATTCCGCCGCTTGCCGGAGACGCGCGAGGCGCCGTCATCGAGCCGCGGCTGGATGCGGACGGGAAGTACCGGATTGGCCGCGAGACGATGAGCCGGGCGGTGGAGCAGGGCGAATCGGCGATCACGATCCGGATGCCGGCCGCGGCCGGCGAGTCGGGGGCGGCGCTTGAATTCCCGGCAGATTCGCTGCGACAGCTGCAAGACGCGCGGCAGGGATTGATCATCGAATCCGGGAACGTGGCCGTTCAATTTCCGGCGGATGCCTTGCAGGCTTCCGCGGAGCAGGACGTGCGGGTCAGAATCACGCTGCATACGGCCTGGACCGAGGAAGCCGGACGCATCGTAAAGCAGTCGATCCGGGGGAACGCCGACTATGCGGCGACGGGAATCGTCTTGTCCGCCGTGCTTGAGCTTGTCGCCGGAGAGCGCGTAATCGGAATTCTCCCGCTCGACAAACCCGCCCGAGTGACGATTCGGCTGACCGGGGAGCAGGAGCGCTCGCTCCGGAAGCCGCTTGCGGGCGTGTATTATGCAGACGGAGAGCGGCTGGAATACGTCGGAGGAACGGTGGCGAACGGGGCATATTCGTTCACGGCGTCGCACTTCTCTTATTACACGATCCTCGAATACGACAAACGCTTTGACGATCTGGCCGGGCATTGGGCGGAGGAGGCAGTCGCTTACTTATCGGCGAGGCATATTGTACGCGGGGTAACCGATCGCCATTATGAGCCGAACCGCAATATCAGCCGCGCCGAATTCGCGACGCTGCTCATGCGCGCGCTCGAACGGGCGGGAGGAGTCGCGTCCGGCGACGGATCGAAGCACGATGCGCCGGATTCGTTCCATGACGTGCCGGCCAACAGCTATTATGCCGATCATGTCGCATCCGCGTCTTCGCTTGGCATCGTGCAAGGATACGGCGGCGCTTTCCGGCCGAACGAGCAAATTACGCGCGAAGAAGCGGTCGTCATGCTCGTCCGCGCGGCTCAATATGTGACTTTGGACGACACGGGGACATCGGCGCCTCGCTTCGCCGATGCGGCGCATGTCGCATCCTGGGCGGCATCGGCCGTGAACGAAGCATGGACGAAGGGATTGATTCAAGGCGACGGCAAGCGCTTCAACCCCAAGGGGCAGGCGACCCGGGCGGAAGTGGCCGTCATGATCAAGCGGCTGCTTGCCGGCAGCGCGCTCTAATCGACGAGAGAAGGAGGACAACCGAGCTATGAGGAAAAAGTTTCTATCGATCACGATCATCGCATCGCTTCTGTTCGGCTTGCTGGGGCCGCCGGGCGCAGGCACCGCTTCCGCGAACGAGCTTGCCGCGCCGGCGGGAGGGGCGCCGACCCGCAACCTGGCTCTCGATGCGCAAGCAACCGCATCGGGGCAATGCAACGACGGCGAGCGGGCCAGCTTCGCGATCGACGGCAAGACCGACACCAAGTGGTGCGACAATTCTTCCGCCCCCCATAAGTGGCTGCAGCTGGACCTGGGCCGGCCGTACACGATCAATCAGTGGGTCGTGCAAAACGCGGCGATCGGCGAGTCCGCCAACAGTCCGTTCCGGAATACGAAAGACTTCCGCTTTCAGAAAAGCATGGACGGCGTAACGTGGGAAGATGTCGACCTGGTGCGGAACAATGTTCAGACGATCGTATCGCGGTACGTCGAACCGTTCTCCGCGCAGTATGTCCGTCTCTATATTCATCATGGCGCGCACGACGGCAATACGGCTCGGATCTATGAATTTGAAGTCTACGGAGTGGAGCTCGGACAGTCGCCGGCCTATCCGCCGGTCAACCTGGAGCCGATCGATTATGTCGATCCGTTCATCAATACGCTAGGCGACAACGGGCAGACGAACCCGGGTCCTAAGACGCCGTTCGGTCTCGTCTCGCTCGGGCCCGACAGCGAAGGTCACGGCGGCAGGGCGTTCAGCGGCTATTATTACGAGCATAAAGAACTGAGGGGGTTCTCGCACCTGCGATTCATCGGAGTCGGCTGCAGCGGCGCCGGGAGCAACATTCTGATGATGCCGTTAACGCAAGCCTTCACGCGCGACAGCAACGCATACAAGCAGCGGTACGAGAAGAGTGCGGAGCAGGCTTCCGCGGGGTACTACGCCGTCGAGCTCGCATCCGGCGTCGGCGTGGAGCTGACCACTTCGGACAACGTCGGCTTCCACCGCTACACCTTCCCGGACGCGGCGACGGACCGGGCGGTATTGGTCGATCTCTCCGCCTCGTACGCGGGCATGCTTGATGCAAGCCTGAAGGTGGAAAGCGATACGGAAATTTCGGGCATGATCAAATCGCGGAACGTGTGCGGGCACGGCCATTACACGATGTATTATTCCATCAAACTCGACCAGCCCTTTGATGCCTATACGTCGTGGTCCGGGCAATCGGAGGGACAGGTTGCCGAGCGGACCGGCACGAACGCCGGCATATGGTTGAACTTTAACGCGGCGGCTCGTCCGGTCGTGCAAGCGAAGGTGGGGCTCTCCCCCGTCAGCGTCGAGCAGGCCAAATACGAGCGCGAATACGATATCGCGGGCTGGGATTTCGACGGACAGCACGAGAAGGCGCGGGCAACGTGGCGCGAGCTGTTGAACAAAGTTCGCGTGACGAGCGGAGATGAAGAGAACAAGAAGATCTTCTACACGCAGTTGTACCATTCGTTCCTCCATCCGAACAAGGTGTCCAGCTCGGTCGGCACGTTCCGCGCGGGCAGAGACGAGGAGACGATCCGGCATACGTCGGAAATTGGAGAGGACTTCGAGTATTACAACGGCTGGTCGACCTGGGACGACTTCCGCAAGTACCCGCTGCACTCCATCCTGGAGCCCAAGCGGTTCGAGAACATCGTGAAGTCGATGATCGATCTGTACAAGACGAGAGGCTCCTACGTTCAGTGGGGAGCGGGCTATTGGCCGAGCCCGACCGTCAGGAACGAATTCAACGGCGCGGTCATCCTGGACGGCATTGCCAAGGGCGTCGAGCTTGATCAGGACGAATTGTACACCGTGCTTCAAGGCATGATTTCGGATACGGAAAATTATTCGATTAATGAAAACGAAATTTCCGGCAAGCTCGAAAAGGCGTACAGCGCTTACTATCCGATGAAGCTCGCCGCTATGATCGGCGATCGCCAGGTGTATGAGCGGTATAGGGAAATGGCTTTATCCTACAAGGAGCTCTGGAATCCCGGCCAGGTGGACGAGAGCGGCAACGTTCGCGGCTTCTTCACGCCGAACGGAACGACGGTAGACCGGAGCGACATTACCCGGGTGAACCGATTCGCTTACCAGGGAAATATGTGGACGTACCGCTGGACCGTTCCGCACGATATCCCGGGATTCGCCGAGCTGAGCGGCGGCAAGCGGAAGCTGGCCGAGGATTTGAAATATTTCTTTGACATCGATGAATATGTGGCGGTCAACGAGCCGGATCTGCATGCGCCATTCCTGTTTAACTATGTTGGGATGCCTTATTTGACCCAATATTACGCAAGAGAGTATACGACGGAAGTGGTCGTTCAGCGCTATCACAACCACGGGCTGTACAATTACCCGATTAAATCCCGCGTCTACCGCGCCGATCCCGAAGGGTATCTGCCGTCCGCGGACGATGACGCGGGAGCACTGTCCTCCTGGTTTGTGTTCAGCGCGATGGGCTTGTTCCCATCGAATCCGGGCGATCCGTATTTCACCATCGGTTCGCCGATCTTCGACGAAGTGAAGCTCAGTCTGGACAACGGCCATACCTTTACGATCAAAGCCAACGGGGTATCGAGCGACAACCGGTTCATCCGGTCGGCCGCGCTGAACGGCAAAACGTTCGATCAGCCATGGATCTCCTACGATGACATTATGGCGGGCGGCACGCTGGAGTTTGAAATGGCTTCAGAGCCTAATTATGCATGGGGAGCGAAGCCGAGCGCAGCGCCTCCATCGTATGATTTTACAATGCAAATCGATAACTTTCTCGCACGGGACTCCCTGATTGAAGCAGAGTCGGAATGGAAATATTTCGACAAGGGAAGGTATGCAGGCGACGGCTGGACGGAACTGTTGTTCGACGACAGCGACTGGAATTCGGGCCGCGCCATGCTTGGCTATGGCGGTCCGGAACAGCTGCTGAATACGGTTGTCGGTTATGGGCCGAGCAGCGGCAGCAAATACCCGACAACATATTTCCGAGCAACGTTCGAAGCGAAAAATATCGAAGATATCATCAGCCTGAGCGCCGGATTGATCCGGGACGACGGCGCAATCGTCTATTTGAACGGGCATGAAGTCATTCGCACGAACATGCCTCCGGGCGAAGTCGGCTATGACACCTATGCGAACGGCACGGTCGGCAACGAGCGGGATTGGAACGGATACGTGCTCGATCCGTCCTATCTGGTCGAAGGCACGAACATCGTGACGGCGGAGGTCCACCAGGTGAATGCCACGAGCTCGGACCTGGCGTTCGACTTCCGGCTGGAGGCGATCCGGGAGCTGGATGTGCCGCCGGCGCCGACAGGGCCGGTCGTGGACGATCGCGCCGATACGTTCGGGTGGAGCTTCGTCCCGGGCTTCGAGCGCGCATCGGACTATGAATACAGCACGGACGGCGGCCTTCATTGGCATCCGGCCGACTCGAATCCGCAGCCTGTCGGACCGGTTCGGTACGATGCGGGCGCCGTTCAGGTGCGGGTCAAGGGCGACGAGTCGAGGCAGCAAGCGCCGGGCCGCGCACTCGCATCGAATCAGCCCTACACGGGAGCAAGAAGCATGAAAGAAGCGTACGACCTGGACGTGAAGATCGAACGCAAGGGCAACATGACCGTACAGGTGCAGGGCAATCCGACGGACGGCTATGACGGCTTGGCGGTCGTCGTCATTCAATTGACGGACGGGAACAGGCAAGCCCTTCTGTCCAGCGCCGTGCCCGTCGAACAGGGAAGCTTCACGCTTGACCAGCGATTTAACGTGAACGCGCCGCGCTATCAAGTGAACGTCTACGTCATGGACGCCTACAACGGCAACGTCTACGACGCGGTATGGCTGGCTCGGCCGGTCGCGCCGCAGCCGGAGCCGGTTCCCGATGACCTGCCGGGCAACCCGGGGGAAGAGCCTCTTCCCGAACCGCTTCCGCTGCCGGTGAAGGAGCCGGACGAAGAGCTGGAGCCGCCGGGCAGCGGCGAACCGCCGGGCGGCGGCGAGCCTCCGGCCAAGGACGGCATGACGATCGAGTTCGAGGACAGAAGCGAATGGACGAGCGCGGTCAATACGTTTAACAATGGGCCGCTGAAGACGGAACCGAACAACGGCGGGACCGTTGTGGCGAATACGTTTACCGGGGCATGGCTGGCCTACCGCGACGTCGATTTCGGACCGCGGGGCAAGAACCGCATCGAAGTGGAATACGATGCTCCGACGACAAGAACGCCGGCGGACGGCGTGCTGGAGGTTCGTCTGGACAGCGTGGACGGCGAGCTGATCGGCACGGTCGCGCTGCAGAATACGGGCAGCGGCTGGGGCAGCTACCGCATCGCGAAGGCAGACCTCAAGACGACGGTTACCGGCATTCGTACCGTATATTTGGTCATGCGGGGCAGCACGACGAGCAGTTTGCCGTTCGTGGGCAATTTCGACCGTTTTACGTTAAGTTATGTAGCGGTGCGAGACGACTACGCCAATCTGGAGCTGGAAACCTATAACGCCTGGTCGGAAGAGCTGAATCCGCATAACAACGCGCCGATGAAAACCGAACCCGGCCAGAGCGGAAGACAGGTGGCCAACACCTACGACGGCGCTTGGCTGGCGTACAACCGGATGGACTTCGGTCTTGAGGGAGTGAACCGGATCGCCGTTACCTATGCCGGAAATACCGGCAACACGGCGGCGGATGCGGCCGTGGAAATCCGGCTTGGCGGCGTGAACGGCAGGCTCGTCGGAAGAATTGCCACGCCGCCGACCGGGAGCGGCTGGGGGACGTACAGGACGGCCGCGGGCGAATTAAGCGAAACGGTGACGGGCATTCACGACGTCTACTTTGTGCTTGTCGGCACGACAAGCTCGACCTACAGATACATCGGCAATTTCGACCATGCCGCCTTCTATATGGAGGCAGGCGTTCCAGGGGAACTGCAGGAGCCGCAGGAGCCTGAGGAGCCGCAGGAACCGGAGGAGCAGCAGCCGCCGGAGGAGCAGCAACCTCCGGAGGAGCAGCAGCCCCCGGAGGGGCAGCAGCCGCCTGAAGAGCAGCAGCCGCCGGAGGAGCAGCAACCGCCGGAGGGGCAGCAGCCGCCTGAAGAGCAGCAGCCGCCGGAGGGGCAGCAACCGTAGCATTCAAGCGCTTCTGCACCTAAGACGATCTTTTCCGAAACAAGCGAATAAAAGATGAGTTAGCCGTACGAGGGGCTGTCCCGCAAGGTCTGCAAAGGCCGGGGAGCGGCCCCTTTTTCGTGCGCGGAACACGAAAGTGGAAGAAATGATAGAATCACCTCATTCAATTCGCATCCGCATATCCGATATGATGATCGTAACGACTCATCTACGAAGCGAGGTTGCGCATGAGGGCAGGACAGGGGGGCAGTCGATGATCAAGCTGCTGAGCGAAGAGAAAAAACATGCGTCCATGGAAGGCGAAAAAGCCGAGTTTGAGAAAGCGCTTTCCCTCGTGGAGACCGCATGGGCATCCGCCGTCATGCTGGATCATATGTACGAGGTGCCGCTTGCCGAATGGAGCGAAATGATCGGCGTACGGTCGGAAACCGGCTATTCCGTCGTTTACGCATTGGCGGACGAAATCGGCGAATGGCCGGGAGCCCGCAAGCGGCAGGTGTACAATTTCTTGAAGCGCGTTTGCAAGCAGAAGGCCTCCTGCGTAGTAGGCCCGATGAGCGGCTCGCGCGTTCCCGTATTCGTCATGCTTCCGGACGAAGCGGCTTGGCACTGTCCGCGAGCGGCCAAATCCCATGCCGTTCAGTTCGCCGGGCAGATCATCGGCGCCATGGGCCGGCAGTTCGGGCAATTACGAGTTCATGCGGGAATCGGCACCTGTTATTCGTCAATCAGGGGGCTGGCGGCTTCCTACCATGAAGCGCTGGCGGCCGCCGACAAGCATGCCGCTACGGCATATTGCTATTATGGCGATGCGGCCGGGGAATCGAGGGGCTCCATCGATCCGTTCGCGGTTATCCGGCAAGCCAAGGACTATATAGACGCCAACTACACGAGCGATCTGTCCCTGGAGCAGGTAGCGGAATCGATGGGGTTGAAGCCGCAATATTTCAGCAGGCTGTTCAAGACCTGCAGCGGCATTACGTTCATCGATTATTTGACGCAGCTGAGGATAGAGAAAGCGAAGGATATGATGGAGAAGCCGCACCTCAGCCTGAAGTACATCGGCCGAAGTATCGGCTACCGCGACCCGAATTATTTCAGTCGCGTCTTTCGCAAGACGGTCGGCGTGTCTCCGTCGAAGTTCCGCGAGCAGCACGGCCGCCGCATGCGATCGGGCTGACGCCGAATTTGGTGTATCGGGTTCATTAATACAAATAAATAGCGCCATCTCTATGCAACGTTAGTTGACTAAGGGATGGCGCTTTGTCCGTGATTCAGCAAGTAAAAATTCGCTATCCTGATCTGAATCCCCTCCGACAAAAACGCGATTCTGCGCCTAGAGGACGCCGACGGCGTTTTTGCTTGGTGATTCAGCAAGGATAAAATTCGTTATCCTTGTCGGAATCACCTCCGACATAAACGTTATCCCGCCGGTCCCAAGGACGGCGAAAGCTGTTTATGCTTGGTTCGTAGAGTGATACGTCACAGTCGACTTCAATCGAAAACGATTTGTGTCTCCAAGACTCGAGGATCCCTTGTTCCGGAGAAGAAGGCGGGAGCCTCTTCCGCACGAATGGCGTTCGATATTAAAGGGCTTACTTGAAACCGTCCTTCCTTGATCCATTGATGCACAGGTTAATTTGATGAGAACGAACTCGTAACGATGGGAGAGCATGCCTGTTCATTTTTAAGGACATTTGTACCCTTTTATCGGATTGTTGCAAGTAAATCGAACCTTTATTATTAAAGGCGAATCTAACCCGAGGAGGTAGACAATGAAAAGAATTACCGCATTATTGATGGCAATTGGCCTGGGGATCACAGTTGTCGCATGTTCGGGAACGGCGACAAAGGAGGATTCATCGGGTAAGGAAAGCGCCGGACAAACTCAGGAAAACAAAGCGGAAACGAAGGACTCCGGCAAGCTGGTCGTGTATACAGCCGCAGCCCAAGATGTTCTTAATGCCTGCATTCCAGAATTTGAAGCGAAAACCGGTATTAAGGTCGAACTCGTCACGGCGGGTACGGGAGAGCTGTTAAAGAGAATCGAGGCCGAACAGGCGAATCCGTTAGGCGACATCGAATGGGGCGGCGTTGTTTCCGTTGTCGCGCCGAAGAAGGATTTATTCGAGCCTTATCTGTCTCCGAATGAAAGCGCTCAACTGGATTCGACGAAGAATACGGAAGGCATGATTACCCGAAATAACATCATTCCAATGGTTCTGATTGTCAACACCAAGCTGATCGGCGACATCGAAATCGAGGGCTATGAAGATCTTCTTGATCCGCGCTTGAAAGGGAAGATCGCCTTTGCCGATCCGGCGAAATCTTCGACCTCCTTCTCCCATATGGTCAACATTCTGAGCACGATCGGCGCAGAGGACGAGAGCAAGGGATGGGAGTATATCGAATCTTTCACGAAGAACCTGGACGGGAAGCTTCTGGCCAGCTCGTCGGCTGCCCCTAAAGGCGTTGCGGATGGTGAATATGTGGTAGGACTTACACACGAAGAGCTGGCTTCTTCGGCAATCAGAGACGGATCGCCCGTCAAGATTGTGTATATGAAAGAAGGCGCAATCGTGTCGCCGGGCACGGTCCAAATTATCAAAGGCGCCAAAAACATGGAGAATGCCAAAAAGTTTGTAGACTTCCTTACTTCGAAGGAATTGCAAACGCTTACCGCGTCCGAACTTAGCATGCGCGCTTCGCGGAATGATGTGCCTGCGCCGGAAGGTTTGGCGGAAATCTCGGCTTTCAAGATTGTTCCCGAGGACGTGGAAAAAACGCTGCAGAACAGCCAAATCTGGCTGGATAAGTTCAAGGATATTTTCACCAGCTAAGCGTCGTGAATGACGCCGGATTAAATGCGGGGCAGATTCTACAGCGGTAACCGACAGGGAGACGCAGTCGCCGATCAGTCGATTCGATTGTCATCGATCGGGTGAACGAGGCCATGTCTCCCGAACCGGATGATCGCCAACTTAGTAAGCAAGGGAGAAACCGTATGAGTATAGAGATTCATATCCGAAACGTGGTTAAACGATATGACGAGGGCAAAATCACGGTTATACCCGGATTATCGATCGACATTAGCGATGGCGAATTCTTCACCTTGCTTGGGCCTTCGGGATGCGGGAAAACGACTTTGTTAAGGATGATCGCAGGATTCAATTCCATAGAAGGGGGGGAAATCCGCTTTAACGACCAAGTGATCAACGAGATTCCGACCCATAAAAGGAACATCGGAATGGTCTTTCAGAATTATGCGATTTTCCCCCACCTGACGGTAAGGCAGAACGTAGAATACGGATTAAAGTTCCGGACGATGTCCAAAGCGGAGAGACGGCAGAAGACGGACGACATCATGCATGTAGTCAAAATCGCGGAGTATCAGGACAGACTTCCGGAGAAGCTTTCGGGAGGACAGCAGCAGCGCGTAGCGCTCGCCAGGGCAATCGTAATTCATCCGAGCGTATTGCTTATGGACGAACCGCTGTCCAATCTGGACGCGAAGCTGAGAATCGATATGAGAAGCGCCATTCGGGACATCCAAAAAGAGGTAGGGATCACCACCGTATATGTAACGCATGACCAAGAGGAAGCGCTGGCCATATCCGACAGAATCGCCGTCATGAAGGACGGAGTGATCCAGCAGGTGGGAAGCCCTCGGGAAATCTATTCCCGTCCCGCGAATGTATTCGTTTCGACCTTCATCGGACATTCCAACCTGTTGAAGGGCGAGATTCGCATTCAAGGAAGCGAGAAACGGATTTTCATGATGGACGGCTATCAGATCCCGTTAACCAACCTGGCTGACGATGTTCAAGACGGACAACGCGTGCTGATCGCGGTAAGACCCGAGGAATTCATCGTGGCGGACCGCGGTTTGAAGGCCGAAGTTATCGGCAGCACCTTCCTGGGGCAGTACGTTAATTATGTGGTCAAATTTAAGGACGGGATATCGATAGACCCCGATCTGTCCAATGAGTTCGTTCAGGATTCGGGCAGTGTACAAACCTTCTACAATGTAAAGGATTCGCTGCAGCTCGATCTGAGGGCGGACAAGATTAATGTGTTTACGGAGGACGGGGAACGGAGCTTAATCAAGGATGTGAGAGCCTATGGCTAAGACCAGGTTCAAGCTGGATTTCTGGACAGTCGCGACCTTGGTAATCGCCTTGTTTTTCGCCCTGTTTTTGGTCTATCCCTTGTTATCTCTTTTCATCAGCGGCTTTAGGGATTCTGCGACAGGCGCGTTTACGTTCGACAACTTTATTCGATTTTTCGATAAAAAATATTATTATCAAGGCTTGATCAACAGTTTTGCCATCACGAGCTGCGTGACGGTTCTCGCCGTCCTGATCGGAGCGCCGTTGGCCTACGTTATGTCGGCCTATAAGGTCAAGGGTAAAAACCTGCTCGAAATCCTCATCATTATTTCCATGCTGTCCCCTCCGTTTATCGGCGCGTACTCCTGGATCCTGTTAGGCGGCCGCAGCGGGTTTGTTACGAAATGGGCGGAGAGTCTGCTGGGGATCGAGATGCCAAGCATATACGGCTTTGGCGGCATTTTGCTTGTATTGACGTTGAAGTTGTTCCCGTTCATCTATTTGTTTGTATCGGGGGCTCTGAAGAAGGTTGACGCTTCGCTGATAGAAGCGGCGGAAAGTCTGGGATGCAGCCCGCTGAAGAAAGTGTTTACGGTTATATTTCCGTTAATTACCCCCACGCTACTGGCCGGTTCGCTGCTTGTTTTTATGAACGCGATCGCGGATTTCGGCACACCGATGCTGATCGGGGAAGGCTATAATGTCATGCCGGTCATGATTTACTCGGAGTTTATCAGCGAAGTCGGCGGACGGGCAAATTTCTCGGCGGCCATGGCCGTGATTATGGTGCTTATTACGGCGATTCTATTTATCGGACAGAAATACGTGTCCAACAAGAAATCCTTTACGATGAGTTCTCTGAAACCGTTGAAGCCCACTAAGCTGAAGGGGATCAAAGGAGTTTTCATTCATGCTGCCGTTTATTTGCTGGTCTTGCTTGCGGTTATCCCGCAGCTTACCGTTATATATACTTCCTTTCTGGCGACTAAGGGCTCCCGATTTCTCTCTTCCTTTTCGCTGGAGAGCTACAGAACGGTGTTCGGCTCGCTTGCACAAGCGATTTCCAACACATATATGTTAGGTCTTGAGGCGATCGTCCTCATTATTATATTGGGCATGTTCATTGCCTACCTGTCCACCCGGAAGAAGAACGCATTAACTTCTTTTATTGACACGATTACCATCTTCCCTTATATTTTGCCTGGGTCGGTGTTGGGCATTACGCTGCTTCTGGCGTTCAACAAAAAACCTGTGCTGCTGAGCGGAACGATCTTGATCATGATCATTGCATTTGTCGTCAGGAGGCTTCCCTACACGCTTCGTTCGAGCGCGGCCATTCTTTATCAGATCAGTCCAAGCATGGAGGAGGCCTCCATTAGTCTGGGTTGTTCTCCGGTGAAAAGCTTCTTCAAGGTCACCGCCGTTATGATGATGCCGGGCGTGCTTGCAGGGGCAATATTGAGCTGGATCACGGTCATTAATGAATTGAGCGCTTCAATCATTCTTTATACGGGCAGCACCAAAACGATGTCGGTTGCCATTTACGCCGAAGTCATCAAGTCGAGTTATGGAACCGCGGCGGCGATCTCCAGCGTTCTGACGGTGACAACGGTAATTTCGCTGCTGATTTTCTTTAAGCTGACGGGGAGCAAGGAAGTTAGCGTTTAACGACGGAGCGGACGGGTGAAAAATGAACAAAACATACGGGCGATATAGAGACGACATCCGAAAAACGTTTACCGTTTATGCTTTGATACCCGTCATATTTATTACGTTATCCAGCTATGTTTTGTCATTTTCCATTCTTTACAACACGATTTCAACGCGCAATTCCGCTCTTAATTCGAATGTCGCCGAAGCTGCCGAGTCTATTGTTTCCATATACATCAACAAAGTGAACGACGTATCGAGCAGCGAATCCGTGTTGTCCGCCCTTAAGTCAGGGGCTGCAAGCACGGAATTGTACGGAGATTTTTACGATTTTGTTAACCAAAGCCCAACGAAGGCCAACTTCTTTGTGTTCGACAATGATTTGCATCCTGTTATCGCCAGCTCTACCCGCATTCCGGAATACGCCCAATCCCGGGATGCGTTAGGCTGGGGTGTACTGCGAAGAATGATGGACTCTCCGGATCAAGTGGTTCTTGCCAGACAGAATTCTAGTTCGACTTTCCGCAGTACGCTAACGATTGGCAAAGCGATCGTCATAAATGAAAGCGTTATCGGATTCGCCGCATTCGATCTGGAAGAAAAAGATTTGATTAGTATGTTCAGTCAGAACTTTTCAACCAGCACGGTGATCACCGATTCGTTCGGTTATGTCATCGCCTACACCAATGAGCTGCTGGTTGACCGCTTTGGCAAAATCGATGAAGAGTTCAGGGACGAGTCTGGCGTCGTCAAGTCGATGAACGACAGCCATTATGTCGCGAAAAAGGAGATCCTTGGAGGCGAACTGTACGTCTATACGATTACGTCCATCGGCTTTTTTAATTCCATCCGGATGCTGGTAGGCGGTTTACTCGTCTTGCTTTGTGCCATGCTGACTCTGACGACCTACTTGTCGGCACGGAAGATTGCCAGCAGTAAAACGCGAGTCATTGACGATATGATCAGAGCCGTCGAGAATGTGAAGAACGGCAATCTGCAAACGCGTCTTGAAGTGAATACGAATAATGAGTTTCAGGTGTTTGCCGAATCCTACAACCAAATGCTGTCCGATATTGAACATCTGATTGAAGTGAATAAAGAGAAAGCGCTGCAAACCGTTCTTGCGGAAATTAAACAGCTGGAATCGCAATTCAATCCTCATTTTCTCTTTAATACGCTGGAAATGATCCGCTATATGGTGAAGACAGATCCGGACTCCGTCAATCAAATTATCGTAGGCTTGTCGGAACTGTTAAGGTATAGCATCAATAACAACATTTCGGAGATCAGTCTAAGGGAAGATATCGATTATACGCAGAACTATCTTCTGATTCAGAAGTATCGTTTCGGCAAAAACCTGAACTATTCCATCGACGTGGATGAGGCCGCTTACGATTGTATCGTTCCGAAGCTGCTGGTGCAGCCGATGATCGAGAATGCGATTAAATATGGATTTGCCGCCAAGTCGGCCTTGATGATCCGGATTCAAGCCGGCTTTGTAGAAGATAAGCTGGTGGTCGTCATTAGTGACGATGGCAGAGGCATGGGGCCCGAGGTGCTTGCCGAGTTGAAGGACATCTTAGCGAAGGGCATTAACCATTCGATTCATATGGGTCTCTATAACGTTCATCGCAGAGTGCGGCTTATGTATGGCGAGGCCTGCGGCGTTGAGATTTCAAGCGAGGAAAATCAGGGTACCGTTGTGAAAATTAGGCTGCCGAGCAACAGGGGGGGCTCACCGTGCTGAAGGTGCTGATTGTCGAGGACGAAGAAATTATTCGCAAAGGGCTCGTGCACACCATCGACTGGCTTTCCATGGGCTGCGTAATCGTCGGGGACGCGGGGGACGGCTTCGAAGGGCTCAGGCTGTTCGAGGAGCATCGCCCGGATCTTGTCATTACGGACATTATGATGCCGCATATGAACGGAATCGAGATGCTTGAAAAGATGACGAATCGTTACCCGTTCCATAGCGTCATTCTGACCAGCTATACCGAGTTCGAGTATGCCCAGCAGGCCATATCATTGCGAGTATCCGAATATTTGCTGAAGCCGGTTAACGAAGCCAAGCTTCTCAAGATTATTGAGGCCGTCAAGTCTGAGGTGAGTCAGGAAAAGGCGTTCGGGGATATTGCGGAAAAGGTGAAGCAAAACAGCGAGTTCAACTTAGCGGAGCTGGACGTCTATATGTCCGCGGATAGCAGAGTGAATTATTATGTCGGCGAGGCGATCAAACAAATTCAAGCCCATTATCAGCGCAAGATCAGCGTGGAATCGATCGCCAAGGATCTTGGGATCAGTCCCAGCTATTTGAGCAGAAAATTCAGGGAGACCACTTCGCAGACCTTCCTGGAGATCCTCAACAAGTATCGGATCCAGAAAGCCGTTGAACTGCTGCATACGCAAAAATACCGAATGAATGAAATTTCCGACAAGACCGGCTTTAGCGAATATAAACATTTTTGCTCCGTATTTAAGAAGTATACCCGCATGTCTCCTTCCGACTTTCAGAAGGCCGGCAACTGGGTGATGGTCAAAAGATTTCCCCACGGGACAGAAAAGGACAAATGAGCTCGCTTTCGACAATACCGGCGTAAAAAAGGGAGAGAAACATGAAGTATAATTATCATATGCATTCTATCCATTCCGACGCTACGAATACCCCGGAGGAATTGATTGATCTTGCCCGGGAACACGGAATAAAAGCGGTCGCCCTAACGGATCATGATACGATTGACGGCGTGGCGGCTTTCATGGCCGCGGCTGAGGGAACGGATCTCGAGGCCATACCCGGCGTAGAGATTTCATCGCGCATTGGACATAAGTACGTGCATATTCTTGGTTACGGAATAGACACTAAAAATGTTGAACTGCTTGAATTGTTGCAGGCGTTGACCGCGGAAGCGACGGAATACACCAAGATTACCTTTGAAAAATATGTAGCGAAAAAGTTCAACTATTCCTGGGAACAAGTATTAAGCCACAGGAACAAGAAAGGGCTTTATCTCTCGGATTTGTTCTCCGCTATGTTAAAGGACGGAGTGTTCAACGACTGGACGCAATTTTCGGCTTTTGTCGCTTATTGCTTCCAATTCAGCGAGCAGCAATACGGATCCTCGGTCGAGAAAAGCTTTGATGCGATCAAGAAAAGCGGCGGCAAAGCCTTCCTTGCCCACCCGAAGCTGATGAAGCTGAACCCGGACGAAGAATATCGGATGTTTCACCAGTTGAAGGAATTGGGATTGGATGGGATCGAAGCCTATTATCCCGAACACTCTCCTAAGGAGTCCAGTTGGTATGAACTTTGCTGCGAGAGATTGGACTTGAAAGTATCCGGGGGAACCGATTGGCATGGAATGGCGCGCCTGAAATCTCCTCTATACTTTGTTGGCGATGTTCGTGTGAGTTGATTTAGCTGCAGGCGAGTGAGGGGATAAGCTTTCATGAGCCGTCAGCCTTTTGTGTGGGCTGCGGATGCAGCCCCAGAGCCTTCATGAGAATGAAGGCTCTTTGTCATGCCTGCCAGAGATTGTATACCAATGAACCTGTCGCACTCCAATACTGAAAGCTTGACAAGTATCCGTTGGTTTTAGGGATTCCTCCTCGTCACCCGGCTTGTTTATCATTTGTTTATCGCCCATTTGTATAATGAAGACGAAGATTGTCGAATGGAATAAAGTCATCCTACTTTTGGAAGGGGTACGTCTGCTCATGCGCTCGATCAAGCGTTGCGTTGCCGGCTTATCGGCCTTGTTGTTGCTGTTTATGGAACTCGTCGCGCCTGCGCCCGCTTCGGCGGAACCGGCAGGCCCGTCGTATTCGTGGAAGGTTAGAAGTCCGATGCCGACCGCGGAGAGTTTGAGGGACGTTGTGTATGCGAACGGAATCTTCATGGCGGTCGGAACCGGCGGTACACTGATGACTTCCGAGGACGGGATCGAATGGCAGAGCCAAAGCTCGGGAACCTCGAAATTTCTGACCGGAATCGCGCGTTCGGATGATCTCTGGGTGGCTGTTGGAGAAGGAGGCACGATTCTTGCCTCCGAGGACGGCAGCGCTTGGACAGTCCGCGCCTCCGGCGTGGCCAACAACTTGAACGGCGTTGTGTACAGCGGCAGCCGGTTTGTAGCCGTCGGCGATGGCGGCGCCATTGTCCATTCTGCCGACGGGGAAATCTGGACCAAGGTTCAGAACCCGCCGTCGACAAATAATCTTACGGGAGTCACCTATAGTCCGGGCGCCGGGTTTGTGGCGGTTGGCCCTCAAGGAACGGTGTGGGGCTCGAGTAACGGATCCGATTGGACGCTTCAGAATTCCGGCGTTGCTCCCAACCTTAGCATTACGGATGTCGTCTACGGGGACGCCGGGTTTACGGCTGTCGGCTTCAGCGGCACGATTCTGGCCTCCGTGGACGGGACGAACTGGACAAGCCAATCTCCTCCTCTCGTCCGTCACTATTATGGCGTGAACTACGTCGATGGCGGCCTTTTCATTACGGGAGGCAATGCGTCGATAGTCGATTCTCCGGATGGAGAGAGCTGGACCGGCCAGCTCCTGGACCTTCCGAATAAGGGTCAGATCAGTCTGCGCGCAGCGGCCTACGGCAACGGCGTCTATGTAGCGGTGGGGGACTGGGGCACGATCGTCACCTCGGCGGACGGCGCGAACTGGGTCCAAAGAAACAGGGGAACCGGCTATATGCTTAGCGACGTTGCTTATCACGACGGGATCTACGTGTCTGTAGGGTTGAACGGCGTAATCCTCACCTCCGCAGACGGCGAGGAATGGATTCACCGCTCTTCGGACGGGGGACAATCGCTGAACGGAGTCGTTTACGGCGACGGCATTTTTATGGCAGTAGGCTACAGGGGGACTATGGTCGTCTCCTCGGACGGGGAAACCTTCGACGTTCATACGGTGCAAGTTCCGAACGTTGACAATATCAATAATGTGACCCTTCTGGATGTTGCCTACGGCGACGGCGTTTTTGTCGTCGGGGGAGGCCTTGTCGGAGGCGCCGACCTGATTCTGGTCTCCAGGGACAAAGGCGCGAGTTGGACGCAGCATTCTTTGGGGGTGGCAAACTACAATCGAGGGGCGGCCTTCGGCAACGGCACGTTTATCGTCACCGGAACGCTCGCGATGGGCGTTTCCAAAGATGGAGGAAGCACCTGGACGAAGCTCGAGTCGATGAAGGATTACTACGATGTCGTTTATGCGAACGGCGTTTTCGTTGCGGTCGGCGGTCAAGGGCAGATCGCGACTTCGTCGGACGGGCTAACGTGGCAATTGCATCCTCAACCCAGTACGGCCTATTTTAGAGGCGGCGTCACCTATGCGGACAATACTTTCCTTGCTGTCGGAGCGGAGTATGAACTGGAAGGGAATTACGTTGTCGGGTACGAGGCCCTAATCGCGACCTCTTCCGACGGGGTCAACTGGTCTCTGCGTTCTGCGGGCATCGACAAAGAGCTGCTGCGGGTCGTCCATGGCGACAGCGGGTTTGTAGCCGTAGGCAGGGACGGAACGATCCTCCAGTCTGTATCGGCCGCCGCGCCTGTCGATCTGAACGCGGTCGGCATCGATGTGGCGGCAGGGCTGCTGACAGGGACGACGGCGGGGATGGAGTATAGTCTGGACTCCACGGACGGGACAGACGGGACGTGGCTGAGCGCGTCACCGGGAAGTACGTCGGTTGTTTTCGGACCGAGTCAGGGCGTGTACGTCAGGGAGAGTACGAATCCGTCCAATGTGCGCCAGGTCGGCAGCATTCCCGCCCAGGCGGCTGCCCCGAGCGTAGGAGCTGACTTGAGCGGGGGCTTGTCGGCAGTGAAGCTGTCGGGCGCGACGGCGGCGATGGAGTACAGTATGGACGGCGGCGCGACTTGGCAAGCGGTGACTAGCGGACTCGCCGGCGGCGCGGAGACGATCGATGCCAGTGCGCCAAGCGCGGATTTGAGAGTTCGCATCGCGGCGACCGCTTCGCTGCTGCCGTCGCAGATGACGGACAAGCTGAACTCGCTGACATTGGCGATTATAAGCCACCCGGCGGACACGTCAGGCGCGCCGGGCGGAAGCGCGACTTTCTCCGTGCAGGCGACAGGGATGAATTTGACTTATCAGTGGGAGTTCGACGCGCTGGGCAACGGTACATTCATCAATATGCCGATGTCCACAAGCCCGACTCTGACGCTGGTGAATTTGACGGAGCAGCAGAACGGCCAGCGCTTCCGGGTAGTCGTGACGGGACACGGAGGTTCGGTGACGTCGAATGCGGCGACATTGACCGTAAGCGCTCAACCGGGTGCGTGGACGGTACAGGCTACCCGAGGCAACGGGGAAGTGAGGCTCGATTGGGAGGCGATAACGGGAGCCATCGAGTACGACGTGTATCAGGCGCCCGGCCCCGGACAATACGGGGCCCAGCCGGAGGCGACCGTAACCTCGAGCACCTATACGGTTACCGGGTTGACTAACGGCCATCCTTATTACTTCAAGGTTCAAGCGAAAGACGCAAGCGGCCTTCTTCTTGCCGAGTCCGCTGAAGCGCAAGCGACTCCGGCCACCGTTCCCGGCGCGCCTGCCGGGGTTTCGGCAACTGCCGGCAACGGCAGCGCGACGGTGAGCTTTACCGCTCCGACGGACACCGGGGGCAGTCCGATAATCGGCTACGAGGTCACCGCCATGCCTGGAAATATGAAGGCAACCGGCGCAGGCAGTCCGATTACGGTTACGGGCTTGACGAACGGGACGAGCTACACGTTTACGGTGAAGGCGATCAACGCGGTCGATAAAAGCGAAGCTTCGGCGGTGTCGAACGCGGTGACGCCGACCGCGCCGCCGAGCGGCAATAACGGCGGCAGCGACAACGGCAGCGGCTCGCCGTCCCAGCCGGCCGAGACTTCGCCCGCGAAGCCTGAAGGCGTCGAAGTGCTCGTCAACGGCAAGGCGGAAAATGCGGGAACGATCACGACCGTGGAAACCGGAGGCCGGCGAGTGACGACGGTCGCCGTCGACGAGGACAAGCTGCAAGAGCGTCTGGAAGCGGAAGGGAACCGCGCTGTCATCACCATTCCGGTTAATGCTGACAGCGAGACGGTCGTCGGCGAATTGAACGGACGCATGGTGAAAAACATGGAGGCGCGGCAGGCGGTGATCGAGCTTCGCACGGAGCAAGCTTCTTACACGCTTCCGGCTCTGCAGATCAATATGGACGATCTCGCGAAGCGCTTCGGTGCGAATCCGGAGCTTCAGGACATCAAGATTCGCATCGAGATTGCCGTACCTTCCGCGGAGTGGCTGCAGATTGCTTCAGCATCGGCTTCCGAACAAGGCCTGACGATCCTCGCGCCCCCGCTGGAATTCAGCGTCCAAGCAGTTTACGGCGGCAAGTCGGAGGAGGTCGCGACGTTTAACGCCTACGTTCAACGTACTCTGGCTATTCCGGACGGAGTAGATCCGAGCCGGATTACGACCGGCGTGGTCATCGATCCGGACGGTACGGTGCGCCATGTTCCGACGAAGATTATCGTGAAGGACGGCAAATATTACGCGCAGATCAACAGCCTGACCAACAGCGCCTACTCCGTCGTATGGCACCCGCTGGAGTTCCAGGATGCGGCAGCTCACTGGGCGAAGGACGCCATCAACGACATGGGCTCGAGAATGGTCGTGAACGGAACCGGGGCCGGCATGTTCAGTCCGGACCGCGACGTGACCCGCGCGGAGTTCGCGGCGATCCTGGTTCGAGGGCTGGGGCTGAAGCCGAGCAGCGCGGCAGGGAGGTTCCTCGACGTGAATGCGTCGGAGTGGTACGACGGAGCGATCGGGACCGCTTACGCCTACGGATTGCTGAACGGGTACGAGGACGGAACCTTCCGTCCGAACGAGAACCTGACGCGGGAGCAGGCCATGCGCATGCTTTCCAAGGCGATCGCGCTGACGGGGCTGCAAGCGAACGAATCCGGCCTGAGCGCGGAGAAGCGTCTGCAGACGTTCAAGGATGTCGGCGATATCTCCAACTGGGCGCTGGAAGGTGCGGCGAGCAGCGTGAGCGCTGGAGTCTTCTCGGGCCGAAGCGGCGAATCGTTAGCCCCGAAAGCCAATCTGACGAGGGCGGAAGTGGCGACGATCATGCAGAGATTGCTGCAGAAATCGGATTTGATTAACAAATAGCTGCGTGTATGAAGATTGCCCCCGCTTGGCCAATCCGGAGCGGGGGCAATCTTCAGAGAAACAGCTTTTTTATAGTGGTCTACCCCCAGTCATAAAGACATACAGGATGGTGCATCCTCATCACGTACATGTATCTTAAACAGCTTTTCATACCGGAAGGCTTTGCGAACTGTGATAAAATAGAGCTGTTGACGGAGACGATTGAAGAACAGCTATGAAATGGAAATAAAGATAGCAAAGATAAGACAGATCGCTTCATTTTGATTATCAAGTGTTCAATGGATTGACCGAAAGACGCAAACAGGAAGACGGGGCGGTTTACCTGGCGATGGGGAAGCAGCCTTCGCAACCGGGTTGGAGTATAGCGATAGGCGGCTACTCGAATACGCGTAAAGCGATGTTCTGATCCTCGGATGAACTGAACGGAGATTGCAGAAGAGCGCTCATCAATTCGAAAGCGACGTCTGCCTTCGACCGGCCGAGAACGACTTTTTTGGTCTGCCTCGGCAGATAATCCGGGCATTCCGAGGTGCAGACGACAATCAGGCTCTCCGAGCTGCGATACTTCAAGATCTGAAAAGCTAGAAATTCGTTAAAGACGACGAGAAGCTTGTCGTTGTGCCGTTCGATGAAGCGTTGAAGCTGGTCCTCGTCGTTCGTGGCCGCGCATATGCAGGATTCGTCCAATCCGGAAGCGGATTGGATTTTTTCGTGATACCGCTTGTTGGACATCTGTTCGTGAATGAGGGCATAAGGCTGGTCAGCCGATAAAGTGGTTTTCAGATCCGCGAACAAACGTTGGAAATCGGGGTTGACCTGGCGAAACAGGGAATCGTTGATCAGACTGTCCACAATGACCAACGGCGAGCCGTATTGAAGATTTCTCGATATCGCGTGGAAGGATTGCTCCATGGCGTCGATCAGGAAAACGCCGTCCAGCTTCCTCTCCGCGATAATTTCGAAATTCGGCTTCAGCGGATCGATCTGGGAGACAAGCAGGTGATAGCCTTTGTCGCGGCACCGCCGCTCCAGCCGGTCGAGGAATGTCCCATAGCTGACGGGCTTGGGAATGCGGGCGTTGTCGGTGCTTACGAACAGCACGCCCAAGAAGTTCGTTTTTCCGAGCGACAGCGCCTTGGCGGTCAAATTTTGCACGTAGTGCAGCTTGCTTGCCGCAGCGAACACCCGTTGTCTGGTCTCTTCCGGAATCGTCTGCGTACTCACGTTATTAAGCACGTAGCTGACCGTGGCGACGGAGACTCCGGCTTCTTTGGCCACGTCTCTTAAAGTCGTTTTCTTCATCGTATCGGAACCGCCTCACTGGGATCGAAAGCTTAGCTTATCATAAATCCTGGCTCGGAAAAATGTCAAACCTGCCGGTTGACAGGTTCGGCGCAACCCCCTATACTGAAATCACTTAACCGGTTAAGTTAAAGATTTTAAGCAACAACCTTACAGAAGGGGATTCCAAAATGGCGATTTCGGCTCTATCGAAATTGATTGTACTATCCGAGGTACGCGCATCCCGTCTTGGGAATGAAAGAGAAGTCTATATTTATTTGCCCGCAGGCTACGACGACGAGCCGACGAAGCGGTATCCGGTGCTGTATATGCACGTTGGCCAGCATGTGTTCGAACCTCGAAAGCCATCTGGGGAATCCTGGGGGATGCATCGGGTAGCCGACCGATTAATATCCGAGGGACTTATCCGGCCGATCATCATCGTCGCCGTCGAGCACAAGTACGAAGACGGGACCAGCGAATATTTCCACGATCTGTGCGCTTATCCGATCCGCTGCGTCGGCGAGCAGTACGAGCACTTTCTGATCGAGGAGCTGAAGCCGATCGTGGATCGCCGCTTCAGAACGCTGCCGGCAGCGGAGAATACCGCCTTGATGGGGTCCTCGGCAGCCGGGATCGCTACGTACAACATCGGGCTTCGCCGCCCTGAGGTATTCGGCATGCTGGGGATCCTGTCGCCGTTTTTCATGAAAGTGGATCCTTATACGCTGAAGGAAACGCCTCAATACCGGTTGTACCCGTACAACGAAGGGCAGAAGATCTGGCTGGACATCGGCGGAGCGGAAGGTTTCTTCATGCCGTTCCATGTGAAAAACGTAGCTGAGAGCATGCTGCAAGCGGGCTGGAAGCAAGGAGAGGAGCTTTATTATTTCCACGATACGGAAGCCGCGCATTCCGAATGGGACTGGGGCAGAAGAGCGCATATGCCGCTGCTTCATTTTTTCGGAAGAAAGGGCGCCGTGGCCGGAGTGGAGCTTCAGGGCTCCGACATCGTCGGAGTCGTCGGCCCGGCGATGTGCGCCAATGCGGTCGTCACGCTGGACAACGGTCTTCGCTTCAGCGACTTGAACGGCAGCTACCGGACGGAGAATCCGGACATTCTCGAGGTCGCTCCCGACGGTAGGTTGCTTCCGAAGAAGCCCGGCACTGCGAGGGTCATCTATAGCTGCGAAGGCCATGAGACGGCTCTGGTGTATACCGTCGTGGATCGGTTGTCCGAGACGGTAGAGATCGAGCTCGAAATTCGCGTTCCCGAGTCGACGCCGGAAGACGCGGAGATCTATGCCACGTTCGAAGTTCCGAAGCTTGAAAAAGGGTTGTACGGCGGAACGATCCGGCTGCCTCGGGGACTAACGTTCGACTTTCTGATTACCCGCGGTTACGAGAAGGAAGAAGTCGACCAGGATTTCGGACGGATGCCCTACAGAAGGCTTGTCGCGGATGGAGACAAGCAAGTCGGCTATACGGTGCATAATTGGATCGACTTGAGGCCCGAGTCTTAAGGAAAGGATGGAGGATCGATGACAAGCCCATCGAGAATCGAGACCATGAACCATTTTCGGTCGGAGTGTTTGCGCAACGAGAGGGACGTCTTCGTTTATTTGCCGCCGGGCTACGACCAGGAACCGGACAGAACGTATCCGGTCCTGTACGTCCATGACGGTCAGAACGTATTTCACGCCGCATTTAACGGACAATCCTGGAACTTGCATCACATATGCGACCGCTTGATCGAGGAGGGACGAATCGAAGAATTGATCGTCGTGGCCGCAGCGAACATGGGGCTGGAGCGAAACAGCGAGTTCGCGCACCACGGCCCGTACTCCGATACGCTCGAATATCCCTGCCGGGGCGAGCTGTACGAGGAATTTTTGGCGGAAGAGCTGAAGCCCTATATCGATCGGATTTACCGGACGAAGCGGGAGAGCCGCCACACGGCAATGATGGGCTCGTCAAGAGGAGGACTCGTCACCTATCATATCGGGTTCCGCCGTTCCGACGTGTTCGGCAAGCTGGCCATGATCTCGCCGTACTTCGCTCAATACGATGAAAGAGAAATGACGCATTTGCCTATCGTTCAGCATTTTGCCAAGAAGCGTCCGCTGCGGCTGTGGATAGACACGGGCGGTATGGAAGGGATGACTGTTCAGGTCGATCATGTAAGGCGCATGGCGGAGCATCTCGCGGAGATCGGTTACCGTTCCGGAGAAGACCTCATGTTCTGCTACGAGCCGCAGGCCGAGCATAACGAAGAGGCGTGGGAGAAACGGGTGCACGCTCCGCTCATTTACTTTTTCGGAGATCAAGGATCGCCTGCCGCAGCGGAATTGATTGGTGGAGACGTTGCGGGAATAAGCGGGGCAAGCAGCTGCGTCTATCCGATTATCTCGCTTGAAAGCGGTTTAAAAATAGTCGATTTGGAAGCGCGCTTTAATGTAACGCCGGGCGATTCGGCGCATATCACCCCGCAAGGTTTAATTCAGGCGGTGAAAGAAGGGGAATGCACCATTGAATATTTCGGGCCTGCGTTCTCGGTATCGAAGCCTTTAAAGATCGTGCCCGAATTATCCGCAGAAGTCGAGGTGGATCTCGAGGTTGTCGTTCCGGTGGACACTGCGGCGGAGGCTAGAGTGTACGCGGGAGTGGAACTGAAGAAAGTCGGACCGCGGACGTATCGAAGGCGTTTCGTATTGCCAAGAGGTACGGGGTTTTCCTTCCACGTCTGCGAATATTCCGGTTTGCGGGAGGCCGGCGCAGGAGGCAGGGCCGTGCCGAAGAGGCAGTTCGTCGCGAACGAGAATTTAACGCTTCGTTACGAAGTGCTGAGCTGGATTCAAGGTCAAACCATATAGAACGGGGGACATTCAATGAATCATTCAACAACGACTCGCGGCGCAACCAGATTTTCGCTCCTCATCTTATCGCTTTCGCTGTTCATCGCGACAGCATGCTCGAACGATGCGGCCGGTCCCGGCGCGGCCGAGAGCGGCGCGGGCGGGCAGAGCAGGTTCGATCTGAAGTTCGAGAGGCTGGATACGGAGCTGACGCCGGAGCCCGGCGCCAGCTTGCTGATCTGGGAAAGCAAGGAAGCGCTTCCGTTCGTGGAAGCGATAATGAAGGAATTCACGGAAATCTACGGCGTAGAGGTCAGCATGCAGGAGCTCGGAACGATGGATCAGATCGGCAAATTCGAGCTGGACGGTCCGGCCGGGCTGGCCGCGGACGTCATTACGACATCTCAGGATCATTTGGGAAAAGCGGCCAGCGCCGGGTTGATCCTGCCCAACGACGAATTCGAGGCCGCGACCCGCAGCGAGCACGAAGCGGTCGCCGTTGCCGCCGCGTCCTACAACAACAAGCTGTACGGGTATCCGATCAAGGTGATGACCTATGCGATGTTCTATAACAAGGATTTGATAAGCAAGCCGCCGGCGACGATCGAAGAGGTCGTCGAGTTCGCCGCAACGTTCAACGATCCGGATAGCAACAAGTACGCGTTTATGTTCGACGCGCCTTTCTTTTATTTCAGCTATCCCTTCATCGGCTCCGCCGGCGGCTATATCTTCGGAAACAACGGCACCGATCCTGCAGATATCGGTTTAAACAACGACGGCGCGGTCAAAGGGATGGAAGTCTTCGCGGGATTGCGAAAGGAGATTCTGCCGATTTCCGCGGGCGACATCGCCAGCGACATCAAGACGACGCTGTTTAGCGAAGGAAGCGTAGCAATGAACGTCACCGGTTCCTGGTTTATCGATACGTTCCGGCAGGCGGGCGTCAATTTCGGGGTGGCGCCGGTTCCGGCCATCGGCGGGCATGATTCCGTGACGCTGTCTCAGGTGAATTCCTGGTATGTGAGCGCCTACAGCAAATATCCGAACGCTGCCATGCTGTTCGCCAGGTTCGCATCGAACAAGTCGGCGCAATTGCTGAATTACGAGCTGACCGGCGCGATTCCTACGCATATGGAAGCGGCGCAGAATCCGATCATTCAGGATGACGAGATCGCCAGCGCTTTCTATAAGCAATTCAGCGCCTCGCACCCGGCGCCTTCCATACCGGAAGTGACTAGCATATGGGTGCCCATGGATGCGGCGATGGTGGAAATATGGGACGGCAAGGATGCGAAGCAGGTGCTGGATCGGGCGGTTCAACATATTCGGGACGCCATCGCGCTCAACGCCCGGCAAGCGGATCAGCCGGCCGCAGAGCCGGACTCGTCCAAGGCTCCCTTCTGACGGCCGATGAAGACGAAGAAGCATGGGCCGACCGCGGCGCTCCTCTCGGTTCTTCTGCCGGGAGCGGGCCAGATCTACAACCGTCAATGGATAAAAGGGAGTTGTCTGCTCGCTCTCGGCACGGTCTCGGCCGGTTATTTTTGGACCGTGCTGCCGAAGGCGATATGGGGCATCGTCACGCTCGGGGACGTTCCGTCCCGGCTTGCGGAGGTCGACGGCAAGTCCGTATCCATTCCGGGAGACCATTCCATCAATCTAATGATTCAAGGCTTGATCGTGCTGTTTCTGTTCGCGCTTTATGTTTTGTTCTATGCCAATGTCATTCGCGACGCTTACCGGACGGGACGAGGCCGGGATTCCGGCCGATCTCCGGCAAGCTTCAGGCAAACGCTGATCTTTATTCACGATTTCAAGTTCGCGCAGGCGATGCTGGTTCTTCCGGCAACCGGCATTCTGTTCCTGACCATTCTGCCTATCGTGTTCATGATTCTGCTTGCCTTCACGAACTATTCCTCGCCGCACCATATTCCTCCGGGGAATCTGGTCGATTGGACCGGAATGGACTCGTTCGCCCAACTGTTCCGGTTAAAAAGCTGGAGCGGCACTTTTTTCGGCGTGCTGGGCTGGACGGTATTATGGGCGTTCGTAGCTACCGCGACGACGTTCGGGAGCGGACTGATCGTCGCTCTCGTTCTCTCCCAGAAAGAAATCGTGCTTAAGGGAGTCTGGAGGACGCTGATCATCATTCCCTACGCTATTCCCCAGATGATTTCCTTGTTGGCGATGAAGATGATGTTCAACGGGCAGTTCGGTCCGATCAACCAGTACCTGTCGTACTTCGGATTGGGACGGCTGCCCTGGCTTACGGATCCCTACTGGGCGAAGTTTACGGTCATCGTCGTGAACGTCTGGATCGGAATGCCTTTGTCGTTCCTGCTGGTCAGCGGGATTTTATCCTCGATTTCCGCCGAATTGTACGAAGCGGCCAGAGTGGAAGGGGCCGGACGCTGGCAGCAGGCGAGACTTGTCACGATGCCGTTTATCCTCTTCGCGCTCGGACCGGTGCTCATTATTCAGCTTGCCGGCAATTTCAACAATTTCAACGTCATTTATTTGCTGACGAACGGCGGTCCGACCAACCCGAACTATCAGTTCGCGGGGCATACGGATTTGTTGATTACCTGGCTTTACAAGCTGACGCTTAATAACAATATTTACAATATCGCTTCCGCGATAGGAATCATTCTCTTTATCATCATCGCCGGATTATCGATCTGGAACTACAGGCAAACCCGGTCGTTCAAAGAGGAGGAGATGGCGCAATGAAGAAGACCCGAACATCGACGAAAGTCAGGGTCGCCGGCAGCTATCTTTTCCTGCTGACGGTCGTATGCTGGAGCTTGTATCCGGCGTCATGGGTCGTTCTCTCCTCCTTGAAGCCGGGCAAATCGCTGTATAGCGAGACGTTTGTTCCGAGGAGCCTGACGCTAAACCATTATGCGGGGTTGTTCCAATCCGAAAGCCTGATGTTCTCGACCTGGTACTTCAACACGTTTAAGGTGGCCGTATTAAGCATGCTGCTCAGTACGCTGCTGGTGACGCTGTCCGCCTATGCTTTATCCCGTTTCCGGTTTCCGTGGAGAAAGGCTTCGCTCACCTTGATGCTGATTCTCGGAATGTTCCCCGGTTTTATGAGCATGGTGGCCGTATATATCCTGCTCATGCAGATCGGGCTGCTGAACACGCATACGGCGCTCGTTATCGTCTATTCGTTCGGAGCGATTATTTTCAATCTATTTGTCGCCAAGGGCTTTTTCGATACGCTGCCGAAAGGAATCGAGGAGGCGGCGCGTATGGACGGAGCCGGGAATTTGCGGGTGTTCACCGGCATTATGCTGCCCTTGTCCAAACCGATGCTTGTTTTCGTCGCTTTAACGACCTTCACCGGCGCATGGGTGGATTTTATCTTTGCCAGCCTCGTGCTGCGGTCCAAGGAGAAATGGACGGTCGCCGTCGGTTTATACGACATGGTCAATTCCTACCAGAACGCTTATTTCACTTTATTCGCCGCGGGAGCGGTGTTCATTGCCATTCCGATCACGCTGCTGTTCATGTATTTGCAGCGTCACTTCGTCGACGGGTTAACGGCCGGCGCCAACAAGGGCTAGAGGAGGTGAGGGGAATGGAAAGCGAGATCGTCTCCGCTTCGCAAGGATCGGTTAACCTTTCGCCGCAGGAAGCGGGAACCGGAGTTTCCAGGCCACTCGTACGCAATCGAACGTTTATGTGGATCTTATCCGGCAACGCGATTTCCGTATTCGGAGATTGCTTCAACGGAATCGCGCTCAGCTTGTGGATTTTGCAGACGACCGGCAGCGCCAAATCGATGGCGGCCGTGCTGATGACGCATATGATCCTGGGCGTCCTGCTCGGATCCGTGGCCGGCACGGTCGCCGATCGGATGGATCGCCGCAAGCTGATGCTCGTATCGGACTCGCTGAGATGCGCGATCGCGGCCGCCTTGGCCTATTTCGTTTTCTATGCCGAGGTTTCATTCCCTATCGTCCTTGTCCTGGTCGCATTGTTGGCGACGGCCGGTTTATTTCAGGCCCCCGCTTTTCATGCTTCGATCAATCCAATCGTAGGGAAGGATAACCTGCAGCAGGCGACGGGCTGGATTCATCTTGCCGATAATCTTTCCAGAATCTCGGGTTTGGCCTTGGCAGGCGTCATCGTGTCGATGTTAGGAGGGTTTGCGGCGATTCTGTTCAATTCGCTGGCCTATCTCCTGTCGATGCTGTGCGTATTGGCGGCAGGAAAATTTCCCTCCAATCGCGGCGCGAAGCCGAGCAACTCGACGTTTGTCGGCGATCTTAAGGAAGGCTTTCGTTATATCGGCGCCAACTCCCTGGCCAGAGCGATCGTCGTGCTTCATCCGCTGCTTATTCTTTTCTTTATGTCGTCGTTGACGATGGTTCAGGTGATGGCGGTAAAAGAATGGAAAGCGGGCCCCGTTGCGTTCGGATTTATCGAGCTGTGCATTCCGCTAGGCTACATGCTGGGCGCGAGCTTGATTTTGAGCCTCGGTTCGCGGATAGGACGACGAGGCCTATGGATATGCGCGGGACTGCTGCTGCTCGGACCGGTGTTCTATCTCTTGTCGATCATGCGCAGCGCATGGCCGGCATTGCCGTTCGTGCTGGGCTGCGGATTAATGTTCGCCTTCAGCACGATGCTCATCCAGATCATTCTTCGATCGGAAGTCAGCGTCGAGTTTCAGGGACGACTGTACGGCGCGATGGGGGCTTTGTCCGGGATTGCCCCGCCGCTAGGCTTGGCTGTTTTCTCCTCCGTCGCCGACCGTTATGGAGCATCGTGGACGTTATCGATCATTTCCATGCTGTTCCTGGCCGTCGGCATCGCGGTCACCTTGACCATGAAGCGGATCAGAACTTATGTTTGAGTGACGTTAATCCCGACCGCGAATTATGCGGTTCCCAGCTTTTCCTTCTTGCCGTGCACCCACTTGGATAGCCCCACTCTTAACTGAAAGTAGGCTGATCGCGATGTTCGATCGCGGCGTGGAGCAGACGGAGCGGGGCAAGGACGACGTGCTGTTCCTGCCGTATCTCAACGGCGAACGCTGTCTGGTGCAGGATGCGAACGCCTCCGGCTGCTTTATCGGCCTGAAGTCGACAACGACGCGCGAGCGCATGGGAGCGGCGGTGCTGGAGGGCGTAGCGTTTTCGATGCGCTAGGTTCTGGAGTTGGTGACGCCGAAGGAGTCCGGCGGCCGGCGCGTGACGCTGATCGGCGGCGGCGCGAGCAAGGCGTGGCGCCGGATCATGGCGACGTGTTCGGCTGCGAGCTGGCCGTTCCAAAGGACTCGCAATATTTGCTGCCATCGGCGCGGCCGCGCTCGGTTTCCGTCATGCAGGCTGGAGCGGCGACTACTCGTCGCTCGGGCAAATCTTCAAAGGTTTGAAGGAAGCGGTCGTGTTCGCGCCCGACGAAACGCTGCGCGCCTACTACGACCGTCAATACGAGAAGTACAAGCGAATCTACCCGCAGTATTCCTCTGTTCGCAGATTGAGGCTCAGCCCGGAGCATAGCCTGTCCCTTTCGGGACAGCCTGCTTGGGCCGGGCTGTTTGGCGTACGGCTTCGCACGTTCAAGGCTCCGTCAGTGGCGGAGGCGTGGTGCCGAGGCCAGTTCTGCGCTGGATTTCTCGAGACGGCTGTGCCCGTTGCTCAATCTGGCACTCGACAAACGTTAACTCGCCCTCGCAGACGCCACGTACTATAATAGTAAGGATAAGATAGTCGCAAAGGAGCCGGAAGCATGACGAAGCAAAAGCAACATCAGCAGCCAAAGCCGCAACCGCCCGCCCAACCGCAGCCAAAGACAAGGCAGCAGCAGCCGCGACAGCAGCAAAAATACGCGCAGCCGCAGCTCGGAAAGCCCGCCCCGGACTTCGAGCTTCCCGCCACGAACGGGGGCGCGGTCCGGCTGAGCGATTACCGCGGCCGCAAGGTCGTGCTTTATTTTTATCCGAAGGATATGACCCAGGCCTGCACGCAGCAAGCCTGCGATTTCCGGGATGCCGGATCCGAGTACGAAGGGTTGAATGCCGTCGTGCTGGGCGTCAGCACGGACGAGCTGAAGAGGCACTACAAGTTTACGGAGAAGTACGAGCTGCCGTTTCTGCTGCTGTCGGACCCAGACCATCGCGTCTGCGAGCTGTACGGCGTATGGCAGGAGAAGCAGCTGTACGGCAGAACCTACATGGGAATCGTGCGCTCCACGTTTCTGATCGACGAACAGGGTCGTCTTGCGCGGGAGTGGCGCAATATCCGGGTGAAAGGCCACGTGGACAACGTCAAACAGGCGCTGCTCGAATGAGCGGCGCCTGTTGGCTGTTCGCACTGCGCTTACAGGTTAAAACGAAGCCGTACCCTTCAGCAGAAGCACCGGAACCGTGCCCCGGGAATGACGTCCGCGAGAGCTGATATCAAGCAGCGCCTCCAGCCGATCTCCGCTGTACTCGTCGGTCACGAACGTGAATTCCAGCTCGGTGTCACCCATATTGTAAGTGGGCAGGAAGACGCTGCAGGAGCGATTCTCGGCGAGAGTTACGCCCTCCGGCAGATGCCACTTCAGCTCCAGCCATTGCGGATGGTTCAGGAAGTCGCTTGTCTCCAGCCGCACCCGCACCGTTCTCGGCTCGCCGGGACGGAAGAACGGGTCCTCCTTGTAGTCGAGAATGACCGAGAACGCGATGAAGTCGTACAGCACGGCATAAGGCGCGCGAGCGACGACGTCTCCGAGCTTGGTCGGATTTTTCGGGGGGCCGTAGTTGTACACCCGCGTGCAGTACAGGTCGTCCTTGCGGCAGATCAGCTCGTCGCCTTCCTTCACCTGCAGCGTGTAGCCGCCCGGAGCGAGAATGTCCGCGGTCGGATAACCGAGGAACGAAGGCGTCAGCCGGAGCACTCGCTCGGTCAGCTCGGTGACGGTGGACGGAATGGACAGCGTCGCGCTCAGATTGTGAATGCACTTCGTGTTGATCGCGTCCCCGAGCGGCGCCGTCCATTCCTCGGGCAGCGCCTGGCGGCCCAAAATGATGCCGAGCGTCGCGCCCAGCGTCGCCCCCGTGCAGTCCGTATCCTCCCCGCAATTCACCGCCGTGCACAGACTGAGGCCGAAGTCGTCCTCTCCGTACAGCCAGCCGAGAATCGTAATCCCGATATTGCTCGGGGCGTCCCATCCCGGTTCCCCGACGGCGATGTCGGACTCCATGTCGGCGATCGGCTGGCCCAGCACGCCGAACGTGCCCGGCACGCCGTTCATGACGATTTTCCGCGATTCCTTCCAATCCGCGCCCGAACGGTACGCGTCGATGGCGAGCTTCACGCCGCGAGCTACGCCGCATCCTTCCGGAATGTAGGACAAGCCGATATCGATCAGTCTCCACTTGTCGGATTCCACGAATGCCGCGCTTTGCAGCGCCGCCCAGAACACTTCTCCATACACGCCTTCTCCGCTGTGATCGACGATCGCGTCCTCGTAGGCGTACCGTGCCGCGATCTCCGGAAGCCCCGGAGCGAGACAAGCCCAGATCTCCGAGCGGATGAAGCTGCCGCAGCTGTCCTTGAACGGGTTGCCGACATGGCCGGCCAGCGGGGGAACGAGGCCCATTCTCATGTTGGCTTTGGCCGCTCCGTATTCCGCCCAGTCCGGGATGATGAACGACATCCAATACTCTCCCAAAATGCGAGCATCCACCTGGCGTCCGTATTTCTCGACCGCATTCAGCCATACGAGCTGGAGATCGAGGTCGTCGTTCGGAGGGGGATTCTGGTTGACTTCCTGCGCGTAGCCGGTCAGATCGTAAATCCTCCGCCGGCCTTCGAAGGGAGCTCCGAGCGTGCCTCCGATGTTTTTGCCCATCCAGCAGCCCATCACCTTGTCCCGATAAGTGTTCAGATCCAATCGCATGACAATCCCACCAATCATACATTTTAAACTTCACAAACAAACTATACATGTTATGATTTTAATATTAAATCCTCTGGATAAACCTATAAATTGCACAAAATAAACTTGAAAGGAGTGGAGCGGTATGGCGTTCCTTCACTTTCTGGCTCCTCCGCTGCCCCACTATATCAGCAGCGGAAGGATGCGTTACGAAGCCGGCGATCGCCACCCGAGCCGCAAAGCGATCGAGGTGTTTGACCTGCTTGCGGTGCGCAAGGGGGCTTTGCATATTGCGGAAGAGGACCGGACGTTCGAGGTGCGCGAAGGGGAGGCACTCATACTGCGACCCGACGTCCGGCACTACGGCTCAAAACCATGCGACGAGACGACGGAGTTTTACTGGGCCCATTTTCAGACGACGGGAGAGTGGCAGGCCGGACAGGAAGCGGGGGGCGGCATTCAGGCGGACCCTGCCGAGGAAACGCCATTTTTTCGTCCGATCGAGCGGTTTACGTTGACGCTGCCCCAATATCGCAAGCTCCCGGGAGCGCTTCAGGTATTCGAGTGGCTGGAGGAGATTGCCCGCGCCTCGGAGGAGGAAGAAGGGATCGCCCCGCAGTGGAAGCAGCAGCTGCTGTTCCAGCAGGTGCTGTACGCCCTCGGCAACGCCGAGCGTCCGGCATGGGAGACTTCTCCGCGCCGTCTGGCGGACAGCGTCGCGCAGTATTTGCGCAGCCGTTACGCGGACAAGATCGACCATAACGCGATGAAGGAGGCGTTTCATTTTCATCCCGTGTACATTACGCGATGCATGAAGCAGTATTACGGCTGCACGCCTTTGGAATATTTGAATCATTACCGGATTGAGCAGTCGAAGCTGCTGTTGAAGAACAGCGATCTGCCGATCCAACGGATCGCCGGCGAGACGGGCTTCAACAGCTCGTCCTACTTCATACGCATGTTTACCCAACTGAACGGCGATACGCCCAAGAGCTACAGGGAGTCGTTTCGGGGCGGAGGAGAGGCGACATGAACAAAGGGCTCAAGAGATGGCGCGAACGCTCCATCTATGCCAGGCTGGTCTTCTTCTTCCTGCTCGTCATTATTCCGATTTACGCGAGCAGTCTGCTGGTCAACGACACGGCCAAGCGCAACGTCAAGGAAGAGATTTCCGAATCGATGGCTTCCCGCGTTCATTATTATGTGGGCACGCTGGAGCAGGAATGGGACAAGATCGCCACGTTCAAGCGTCATTTTCTCATCGATAACGATATCAAGCAGCTGAACGAGCTCAGCTACTTAACCGATTACGAAAGCTTGCGGATTGTCAACAGCCTGGAAGACAAACTGGTGCTGATGGAAGAGGCCAACTCGCTCATCGAGTCGGCGACGATCTATCTCCCCCGACGGCAGCTGAGAATTACCAAGAACGGCTACGTCTACGGACTGGAGGCGGAGGAGATCCGGGCATTGAAGGCTTCCCCGGAGACGGGAACGGCTCCGTTCTACTGGCAGAACAAGCTGTACCTGTCTGAATACTATCCGACGCCCAAAGAATGGAACGAGATGCCGGCCTTCGCGCTGGAGGTTCAGGTGTCCGAAGAGCGGATTCGCGGCACGCTCAGCCGAGTCGTTCCGGAGGGGGAAGGCCATGTTCTGCTAGTCGGGCATTCGGGAGACTGGGTCATCGCGGTCGGGAGCAACGCCGAGACGACGGATAAGGTTAAGGAGGCCTTCAAGGAGCTGAACCCCGGGGCGGCAGGCGCCGGCCAGCAAACGGTAACGATGGAGGGGCGGCCGCATCTGCTGACGTACGAAAGCTCCGAGAAGTCGGGGATGACGCTGATCGTCAGCCTGCCCGAGGAGAGAATACTCGGTCCGCTCAATCTGTACCGGAACTGGACCTGGGCGCTGTCGGGACTGGCTCTCGTCATCGTGCTGTTTTTCTCCTGGCAGATTTTCCGTCTGATCCACCAGCCGCTGAAGCGGCTGGTCAGAGCCTTCCGCAGGGTGGAGGACGGCGACCTGACGGTCTCGGTCCAGCACGATCACGCGGACGAATTCCGCTATCTGTACAACCAGTTCAACCGAATGGTCGAACGGGTCGGGACGCTGATTCGCGAAGTCTACGAGCAGAAGATCCGGTCGCAGCGAGCCGAAGTCAAACAGCTTCAATCGCAGATCAGCCCCCACTTTCTGTACAACAGCTTTTTTACGATCTCGCATTTGGCCATGGCTCGCGATCATGCGACGATTGGCAGGATGACGCGGCATCTGGGCGAATATTTCCGGTTCCTGACCCGCAACGACTCGGACGAGGTTCCCTTGTCGAATGAGGTGGCGCACGCGAAAGCCTATGCAGAGATCCAGCAAATCCGTTTTTCCAACCGGCTGGCCATTCAATGGGGCGAGCTGCCGGACGAATGCCTGAGCCTCAAGGCGCCGAGACTGATCGTTCAGCCTCTCGTGGAGAACGCCATCCTGCATGCGCTGGAAAAGAAAGAGCAGGGCGGGGTGCTTGCCTTCTCGGCCAAGCTGGAAAAGGGATCGCTGCAATTGACTGTGGACGATAACGGGGACGGCGCGGGCGACTTCGAGCTGGCGAAAATGAACAAGCTGCTGGAGGACGGCGAGCAGGAGACGACCGGCATCGTCAACGTGCATCAGAGATTGCGGATCAAATACGGTCCGGGCTACGGCCTGCGCTACTCGCGCAACGGTCTGGGAGGCGTTCGCGCGCTGCTGCGCATCCCGGCGGAGGAGACGGAGGAGGAGACGGAATGAGACTGCTGATCGTGGACGACGAGCCCATTATCGTCAACGGCCTAGTCGCGCTGTTCGAGGAGGCGGAGCTGCCGGGCGTGGAGGTATATCGCGCCAGTTCCGCGCAGGAGGCGCTGGATTGGTTGGATAAAACGAAAATCGATCTCGTGCTGACGGACATTCAGATGCCCGGCTTAAGCGGTCTGGAGCTTCAGCGGGAAATTCGTCACCGCTGGCCCAAGTGCAAAATTATTTTCCTGACCGGGTACGACGACTTCTCCTATGCCAGGCAAGCGATTCGGCAAGGGAGCGAGGACTATCTGCTGAAGACGGACGGCTTCGATACGATTCTGGAGCGCGTCGGACAAACGCTGGAGCGCGTTCGCGAGGAAAATCTCGCCTCCGAGTGGATGGAACGCGCGACCTCCCAATATCGCGCCGCGCTGCCGGAGCTTCGGCGGAATTACTTGAACGAGCTGCTGAGCGGAAGCTTGTCCGCGAAGCGGCAGGCGTGGGAACAGTTCGAGCGCTACGGAGTGCCCTTGTCCCCGGAGCTTCCCGTTCTGCTGCTGCTCGGGAGGGTCGACCGATGGAGGGAAGGCATGAGCGACGGGGACAGCGAGCTGTTCCTGTTCGCCTTCCGCAATATCGCCGACGAGTGGCTGTCGCCCAAAGCGAAGGCGGTGTCGCTGCCTCACGAGCGCAACAAGGCGGTATGGCTCATCCAGCCGCGACCTTCGGAAGGGGGAGACGGAGACTGGGCGGCTGCGCACCGCTTCGTGAGAGGAACGCTGGAATCGGTGCAGGAATCATGCCGCCGGCTGCTGCAGCTCAGCGTTTCTTTCGCATTGGCGGACGAGCCGGTCGTCTGGCGGGAGGCCGACGGCAAATTCGCCGGACTGAAATCGATGCTCAGCTTCGGGCTCGGTTCGGACTCGGAGATTCTGCTGACGGAAGGGGATACGGCGGCGGGCAAGCGCGGCGTCCCCTTCGTTAATCGCTCCCGGCTCCGGCAGATCGATCTGTTGAAAACGTATCTGGAGAGCGGTCAGGAGGAGCCCTGCCGGGAGCTGCTCGAATCGCTGCTGAACGTGGACGAAATTCCTCCGCTCTTGATGGAGAGCTATCGGATGGAGGTGTTCCATACGCTTGCCGCCGCCTTTATTTCTTATCTGAATCGCATCGATCTGGACTTCGCGGACAGGAGCGGCCTGGACTTGTCCTTGCTGTCCCGATGGGACGCGCACGGCTCCTGGGATTCGGTTCGATCCTATTTCCTCGCTCTGTCGGACGTTCTGTTTCGGCGAAGAACGGACGAACGAAATAATCGGGAACGAGTCATCGCCGCCAAAGTTCAGAAATATATTCACGAGCATCTCTCCGGCGATCTGACGCTTGTGCAGATCGGCGAGGCGGTCGGGCTGAACCCTTCCTACTTATCCAGACTGTACAAGCAGACGACAGGCAAAGGATTGTCCGACGAAATCGCCGAGGCGCGCATCGCTAGAGCGAAGGAGCTTCTGAGCGACAGTATGATCAAAATCCACGAGATTCCGAAGCGGATCGGGTTGACGTCCGAGCACTATTTTTACAAATTTTTCAAAAGGTCTGTCCATATGACACCTCAAGAATACCGGGACGCCGCTGCGGCGGGACGGATGTAAACAAAAAGCAGTAAAAGTCGAATGTTCGCAGTATCGGAAGCTCTCTCCGGACTTTTATACTGATTTCAGGCCGGACTTGCCGGCTGACGGCGGCTCCGGGCTTGCATCCGCACCAACCGGAGACGCACTGAGGAAATAGAGACGGAGGGGTTATGACATGAAATTCCATTTCAAGAAGAAGCTTGCGTTTGCCACGACGCTCGTGCTCGCTCTGGGCACCGTTCTGGCCGCCTGCGGCTCGAACGACAAGGGCGGTTCCGCTCCGAGCGGAACCTCGGAGGCATCGTCCTCCGGCGGAAGCGGTTCTCCGACGATCGTTAAATGGTGGACTTGGCAGCCGGCTCCGGAGCAGGCGCAGCGGGTCGCCGACGCGTTTAACGCTTCCCACGACGATGTTCAGATCGAGTTCAAGAGCATGCAGTACAACGACTATGTCAACGCGCTGAAGCTGGCCGTCATCTCCAATGCGGACGACGCGCCTGACATCATCGCCCTGCAAGCGGGATCGATGTTGAATTTCTATGATGAATACTTGGAAGATTTGAGCCCGCTTGCCGAGTCCGCTTGGGGCCCCGAATGGGAAGACCGCTACGTCGAGCTTGGCCTGAAGCAGCTTCAGAGCGGCGAGCGCACGACGGCGCTGCCGTACTTCGTATCGGCGACGGGATACTTGTGGTACAACAAGACGATTTTCGACGAGCACGGTCTGCAGCCGCCGACGAATCTGGAAGAATGGAAGCACGTTAACTCCGTGCTGAGCGCCGCTGGCATCACCCCGTTTATCCAGGGAGCCAAGGAAGCTTGGATCGACCAGGATACGTTCATCGTACTGGCGAACCAGTTCGGCGAAGGCAAAATCTATCAGGCGGAAGCCGGCGAAATTCCGTGGACCGACCCGTCGCTCGTGCAAGCGATGGGGGCCTGGAAGACGATGTTCGACGAAGGCATCATGCAGAAGGGCGCGCTGGGCATCGCTCACTACCCGGACGCCTACGACAAGTTCGCCAAGGGCGAAGCCGCGATGATCTACAACGGCACCTGGAACAACAGCCATATGACTCGTACTTCGATCGAAGATCATAAGAAAAAATACGGCATCGACAAGGAATACGAGGTCGTGCCCGTCTTATTCCCGGACATGACGGGAACCGGCGTGAAAAGCAAGCTGTTCGGCGGACCGGACGTGGCGTTCGGCATGTACAAGAACAGCAAGAACAAGGATGCCGCATGGAAGGTGCTGGAGTGGTTCAGCTCGGTGGAGTCGCAAACTATCAACGCCAAGAACGGCAAAAATCCGGCGATCAAGGAGGTGCCGCTCGACGATAGCGATGTCCTCACCGACTTCCAGAAGCAAGCGCTCAAGCTGCAGTCCGAGCAGATGAACGACGTCTCCGGCAAGCGCGAGTTTCTGTATCCGGAGCTGGGAACGGCGCTCAAGGATGCGCTCGATCGCGTCGCCACGGGCGACAAAACGCCGGAGCAAGCGATGCAGCTCGTTCAAGAAGCGTTCGACAAGATCAAGAAATAACAAGCCGTCCGCCGAATCTCCTCACGGGAGGACGCGCCCGCGAAAGCGGGCGCGTTCCTCGTTATCGCACAGAAAGGATGTGACCGAGTGAGCCGCGACGTCTCCGTCGTCTCGAAGAAAAAGGGCCCTCCGTGGACCCATCTTCTGTATATCGCGCCGATGGTCCTGTTGATCGGCATGTTCATCTATTATTCGATTGGTTACATCGGATATGTCAGCTTGCTGGAATGGAACGGCATCAGCTCCCAGAAGACGTTCGTGGGGCTGGCCAACTATCGAGAGGCGCTGCAGGACAAGATCTTCCACAGCGCGTTGGGGCATACGCTCATTTTTATGGTCGCGACCATCGTCATCCAGATGGTGCTCGGCCTGATGCTCGCGATCCTGCTCAAGTCCAAGGTCGTCGGCAAAGTGTTCTACAAAATCGTTTTCTTCATGCCGGTCGTGCTGTCCAACGCGGTCGTCGCTTACGTGTTTCGGCGCATCTTCGACGCCAACGACGGGGAGCTGAACGTCTTCTTCGAAGCGATCGGCCTCGACAGCCTGGCGCTCACCTGGCTGGCCGATCCGAAGCTGGCGCTGCTGTGCCTGATCGGCATCAACGTCTGGCAGTTTACCGGCTTCAGCTTCATTATGTATTTCGCCGGGCTGACGATGATTGAGAAGGAGCTGTACGAGGCCGTCCGCATCGACGGCGGCGGCATTCGGCACATGGTTCGTTATGTTACTTTTCCGCTGCTGCGGTCTACGCATTTCTCTCTCGTCATCTTGGGCGTAATCGGCGCGCTGAAAACGTTCGATATCGTGTACTTGACGACGGGGGGAGGCCCGGCCCATTCCACCGAGTTCCTGTCGACCTACATTTTTACGAAAACGCTGCTCGAATACAATGCGGGCTACGCTTCCGCCCTGTCGATCGTGCTGCTGCTGGCGGCGCTTCTGCTGACGTGGATACAGCTGCGAGCCTATCGCAAATAAGGAGAAAAGGAGGATCCCCGCAATGTTCGATCACAGCTCCAAGGGAGCGACGGCGTTCTATCAGATCGTGCTGACGATATTCGGCCTGATTTTCGCGTTTCCCGCTTATGTCATGGTCAAGGTGTCGCTTGGAGGAGAAGGCTTCGGCAATTACTTGGCCGTGCTCAAGCTCGAGCAGTTTCCGCGATACTTCCTGAACAGCGCCATCGTGTCCGCCGGAACGATCGCGATCGTGTTCGTCTGCGTGCTGCTCGGCGCTTACGCATTCTCGAAGCTGCAATTCCGCTTCAAGAACGGCTGGTTCAACCTGATATTGATCGGTCTGATGATTCCGAGCGTATCGCTCGTCGTGCCGCTGTTCATTACGGTCAAAAATCTCCAGCTGTTCGACACCTATCTGGCCGTCATCGGCCCGATCGCGGCGCTGGCGATTCCGTTTAACCTTCTGCTGATGAAAAACTTCTTCGACGAGGTTCCCAACGGGCTGCTGGAAGCGGCGCGCATCGACGGCTGCAACTCGTTCTCCGCGCTCACGCGCATCATGCTGCCGATGAGCAAGCCGATCGCGATCGTCGTCGTCATCTGGACGTTCCTGAACTCGTGGAACGAATATTTCCTTGGCCTCGTGTTCATGAGAAGCGACAAGATGCAGCTGGTGACGCAGGCGCCGAAGTTTTTCGTGGATACGTACTCCTCCGACATTCACAAAGTGTTCGCGGCGCTCGTGCTGATCAGTCTTCCGGTGCTTGTCTCATACATCCTGCTGCAGAAATATTTCGAGGACGGCATGACCTCCGGCTCCATCAAATAACGAACAAGGGGATACGAATCATGACGATTCGCTATACGGATTACTTCAATAAAGTGTACGGCGGTTGGCTCGGCAAATGCATCGGCGGAACGATCGGGGCCCGAATGGAAAACAACAAAGAATTGATGGACTTCACCGCCGAGAACGTCTTTCCGGAAGTGGTTCCGCCCAACGACGATCTCGATCTGCAGCTGCTCTGGCTGCAGGTGCTGGAACGGCAGGGTGCCCGGCTGAGCAGCAAGGATCTGGCGGACGCCTGGCTGCGGCATTGCTGGTATCCGTTCAACGAGTACGGCTATTTCGTGAAAAATTACCGGCTGGGCGTGCTGCCTCCGGCTTCGGGAACGTTCAACAACAGCTACTTCCATCATTCGATGGGGTGTCCGATTCGCGCCGAGATCTGGGCCTTTATCGCGCCCGGCGATCCGGACAAGGCGGCGGAATACGCGCAGTTGGACGGGCAGCTGGATCATGACGGAGAGGCCGTATACGGGGAGCGGTTCATCGCCGCGCTGGAGGCGGCGGCCTTCGTGGAGAGCGGTCTCGAACGATTGATTGAGATCGGGTTGGGCTACGTTCCGCACGATAGCGCTTTGGCCCGCAGCCTCGCCCTGGTGAGCGAGCAGCGCGCGAAGGGGGCGACCTGGCAGCAGGCGAGAAGAACGCTGCTGAGCCGGTTCGGCACGCCGGACGCCTCGCACAGCGTGCAGAACATCGCGCTGACCGTGCTGGCGCTGCTGTACGGGGGCGGAGACTTCGCCGAGACGATGCTGATCGCGGTCAACAGCGGCTACGATACGGATTGCACGGCGGCGACGGCCGGCGCGATTCTCGGCCAGATCGCCGGAGCGGACGGCTTGCCAACCGACTGGATCGAGCGCATGGGCCCGGATTATGTGATCGGGATCGACGTGGAGCGCCGGACGACGAAAATCCGCGATCTGGCCGAGGACACCTGCCGGGCGGGCCTGTCGCTGCAGCGCGACGGCTTGCTGGCCGCCGAGATCGTCGAGGTGCCTGCGGGGATCGAGCCGTCGCTTCCCGTCGCGCGCCAGCCCGCGGAGACCGAAGTGACCGTGGAATACGTCGGAGAGCCGTCGATTGCGTTCGATTCGCCTGCGGAGGTTCGGGTCGTCGTCGTTCATCGGGGAAACGCATCGATTCAAGGGCAGCTTCGAGTCATGACGCCGGGCGGCATCGTTGCCAGCGTGTCGCTGCTAGAGCTTCGGCTTGAGCCCGGGGAGAGGGTCGCAACGACGATCCGTTTTCGCGTGGCCGATTCGTGCGACCGGCTGCCGCTCGAAAATCTCGTGCAATTGCTCTGGACGCCGGAGAACCGTCCCGCCGTCAAGAGCTCCTTCGGCCTGGCAGGGGCGAGAAGGTTCGAGGCGTTCGGTCCGTTCTGGGATACGTACGATTCGTCGGTTCATACGGACAATCCTTATCGCAACCGTACGCCGGGAGGGCGCTACAACTTCAATAACTTCATTCGTGTGGACAAATGCTATTTGGAAGAGGCGGAGATCGGCGCATTGGGCACGGGGGAAGAGGCGACGATCTTCGATGCCGCGAAGGACAAGCTGCCTCTGGACGACCTGTTCCCTCATGTCGGACCTTCCTGCGTGTACGTGCGGCATCGCTTCGAATCCCCCTCGGAGCGGGAAGCGATGCTCGTCGTCGGCAACAACGACGGCTTCATCTGCTGGCTGAACGGGGAGAAGACGGCCGCCAGCGATGAGGTCGCGATGTGGACGCCGTACAATCACCGCATCGGCGTCAAGCTGAGACAGGGCGTCAACGAGGTCGTATTCAAGCTCGTTCGCCGCGACCGGCATTTCGATTTCAGCTTTAACTTCCAGGGAGACGCCGCGGGCTTCACCGCGCAAGGCAACTTCCTCTCGAACCCGGAGGCCTGGCAGAGGCAGCTGAAATTCCACTGGTTTACCGATTTTACGAGCCTGCGCTAGAGACCCAGCGAGGATCGCTCTTTCGGCCTGCGAGCAGCGGCCGGGGGCGGTCCTTATCGGGTTGAGGCCGGGACCGGCGAGCCCGGAGCCGCCTCGCGAGCCCCTACGGCACGACTTCCCGCCAAATCCTTCCCGCCGAACCCTTTCGCCAGCCCCTTTCGCCAGACCACTTCCTCCGAACCCTTTCGCCAAATCCTTCTGCCAGACTCTTCCGCCAAACCTTCCGCCCGAACCCTTCCGCGCTGTCATCGCCGCTCGCCCGATATTTCTCTTGCATTGCACGCATGACGCCGCTATAATCCCGTATAACGGGAGATGATCTGATGAATTCGAAGCCGAAGGTTTCTTTCCGAACGGTACGCCGCACGAAGCTGGTAGACGACGTCGTTATTCAACTGCAGAAGAAGATTACCGAGGGCGGGCTGAAGGAAGGGGATAAAATCCCGACCGAGCCGGAGCTGATGGAGCAATTCGGGGTTGGACGCTCCACGATCCGCGAAGCCGTCCGGGTTCTGGTGCATGCCGGACTGCTGGAGAAGAAGCAGGGCTTCGGCACTTATCTGAAGCGTGCCGCCGTCATTCGGGAGCCGCTGGACAGCAGGCTGCGCAGAGCGGAAATTATCGAAGTGTACGAGGTTCGGCAGATGATGGAGCTGGAGATGGCCAGGCTGGCCGCAGAACGCCGGGACGAGGACGATCTGGCCGCGATCAAGGAGCAGTTGGACACGCGAAATCGGGCTCTGGCGAACGGCGATATCAAGACGTATCTCGAGGCCGACATCCGCTTTCATATCGCGGTTGCGACCGCCAGCAAGAATGCCGTCGTCGTCGATCTGTACCAGACCTTCTCCGTATTCCTTCGCGAGACGCTGGCCGCGATCTTCGCCCATCCCGAAGGACACGACCCCCAGACGGAGGCGCATACCCGGCTGTACGAATGCATTCGCGACCGCGATTCGGCGGGCGCGGTAGCCAGCGCGTCCCGCTATTTGAAGGGAACTCTCGAAGAGCTGTTCGGCGAGATGGACTAACTTCGTAATCGAGCTTTGCCGTTAAACATCTGATGATAAGATGTTTAATTTCCATTCTATCGTAAGGATGATGCAGAAATGAGCTCCACAACCGCAAGCGACGGGCAGCAAGCCCGGCATATGACCGTATTTTCCGTCTTGTTTATGATCAGCTCCGTACACCTGTTGAACGACGCGATCCAGTCTGTCGTCCCGGCCATGTTTCCGATTTTTCATGAGACGCTTAGCCTGTCTTTCTCGCAGATCGGCTGGATCGGCTTCGCGCTGAACGTGACCGCTTCGATTTTGCAGCCGCTTATCGGTCTGTACACCGATACAAAGCCGAAGCCGTATCTGCTCCCTATCGGCATTTTGTTCACCTTGGCGGGGGTGGTGGGGCTGGCGCTTGCGCCGTCCTTCATCTTTATCATGCTTGCCGTTGTTTTGATCGGCATCGGCTCTTCGGTGCTCCATCCGGAATCGTCGCGGGTCGCTTATTTGGCGGCCGGCAGCCGGCGCGGGCTGGCGCAGTCGATTTTTCAGGTCGGCGGCAATATGGGCCAGGCGCTTGCGCCGGTCATGACCGCGCTCATTTTCGTACCGCTCGGGCAAAAAGGGATCGCCTGGTTCGCGATCGCCGCGATCGTCGCCTTGATTCTCCAGACGAAGGTCGCTTACTGGTACAAAGGCAATCTTTCGGCCCGCCCGAAGACCGCCAGGAAGGAAGCGGCTTCCGGACCTGTCGGCCCAAGAGGGACGATTATAGGCGTATCGCTGGTCATTTTGCTGCTGCTGCTGTTCTCCAAATTCGTGTACGTCGCCAGCATGACGGGCTTCTATGCGTTCTACGCGATCGACCGCTTCGGCATTACGGTCGATCAGGCGCAGCTGATTTTGTTCGCTCTGCTGTTTGCCGGCATGGCCGGGACGTTTTTCGGCGGGCCGCTGGCCGACCGGCTGGGACGGCGCAACATGATCTGGTTTTCGATTCTGGGCACGGCTCCGTTCTCTCTGCTGCTTCCCTATGCTCACAGCATGCTCTGGGCGGTCGTATTGTGCGTCTTTATCGGCTTTATTCTGATGTCGGGCTTCTCGGTCATCGTCGTCTATGCGCAGGAGCTGCTGCCGAATAAAGTCGGCACCGTCTCCGGACTTGTGTTCGGCGTGTCGTTCGGGCTCGGCGGGGTCGGCTCGGCCGTGCTCGGCAAGGTGGCGGACGCGTCCGGCATCGATCTGGTCATTCAAGTGTGCGCGTATTTGCCGCTGCTCGGTTTGTTGGCCGCATTCCTGCCGACGGACCGCAAGCTTCAGGCGCTGTCCGCTGCGCCCGATTCATCGCCGGCAGTTGCCAAAGCGTAAACGCCACTCGCGCGCCCGCTGCTGGGAGCGGGGCCGCTACTATAGGGGGAACGATAAGGATGAAGACTGTCATTGAAGTCGATAACGTCTCGTGGCGCAGAGAGCAGAAGACGCTGCTGCACAACGTCAGCTGGACGGTGAACCGAGGGGAGCATTGGGCGATTCTGGGGCTGAACGGCTCCGGCAAAACGACGCTGCTCAACATGATCAACGGCTACCTGTGGCCGACTCAAGGAAAAATCAGCGTGTTCGGAAGCCCGTTCGGCACGATCGATCTTCGCGAGCTGCGCAAGTCGATCGGCTGGGTCAGCTCCTCTCTGCAGGAGAGGCTGTCCGCGGGCGACAAGGCGCAGTCGGTCGTGCTGAGCGGCAAGTTCGCCTCGATCGGACTGTACGACAAGCCGACGAAGGAGGACGAGGAATACGCGGTCGAGCTTATGGAACAGCTGCGCTGCTCGCATCTGATCGGCCGGACGTACCAGACCTGCTCGCAGGGAGAGAAGCAGAAGCTGCTCATTGCAAGAGCGCTTATGGCGTCGCCGAAGCTGCTTATTTTGGACGAGCCCTGCAACGGACTCGATTTCATCTCCAGGGAGCAGTTGCTGTCCAGCATCGAACGCCTGGCGCGGCGGCCCGACGCGCCGAATCTGGTTTTCGTGACGCATCATACGGAGGAAATCGTGCCGATTTTCGGCCATTGTCTGCTCATGCGCAGAGGGGAGGTGTTTCGCGCGGGGAGAACGAAGGAGGTGCTGACGGAGCCGATTTTGACCGACTTTTTCGAAACCGGCATTACCGTTCATTGGCACAACGAACGCGCGATTCTGACATGGACGGGGCAGGAGGGCTATCGCGGGCTGGATTAACAGGAGAACGCCGATCGAGAGGCAGCTGCGGATACGCTTCACAGCGGGCAGCTCCCAGCGCTCGGCGCATCGCTGCATAACGGCTGCTGGTCGATCTCCCTTGTCCTTGACGCTGCCAAAGGCGCAAAGCTATAATAGCTTCAATTGATTGAGGGAGGCTCGGTTTAACCAGTGACTACTAACCAGCATGAAATGATCGTCGTACTCGATTTCGGCGGACAGTACAACCAACTGATCGCCAGACGCATTCGCGACTTGGGCGTGTACAGCGAATTGCTTCCATTTAATACGCCGGCGGACAAGCTTCGCGAGCTTGCGCCCAAGGGGATCGTTTTCTCCGGAGGACCGGCCAGCGTGTATGCGGAAGGCGCGCCCATGGTCGATCCTGCGGTCTACGAGCTCGGAGTGCCGATCTTCGGCATCTGCTACGGCATGCAGCTCATCACCCATCAGCAAGGCGGTAAAGTCGAGCCGGCCCACAAGCGCGAGTACGGAAAATCGGATATCGATTTCGCGGAGGGGGCGGCGCTCGTGCAAGGGCTGGACAGCCGCCAGACGGTGTGGATGAGCCACGGCGACCACGTGACCGAGCTTCCGGCCGGCTTCCGCGTCGACGCCAGCACCGAGCACGCTCCCGTAGCGGCGATGAGCGACCCGGACCGCAGGTTTTATGCCGTGCAGTTCCACCCGGAGGTTCGCCATTCCGTGCACGGCAACGAGATGATCCGCAACTTCCTGTTCGGCGTCTGCGGCTGCAAGGGCGATTGGTCGATGGGCTCCTTCATCGACGACATGGTCAGGGACATCCGCCAGCAGGTCGGAGACAAAAAGGTGCTGTGCGCGCTGTCCGGCGGAGTGGACTCCTCCGTCGTCGCCGTGCTGATCCATAAGGCGATCGGCGATCAGTTGACCTGCATGTTCATCGATCACGGCCTGCTGCGCAAGGGCGAGGCCGAGAGCGTCATGGAGACGTTCGTCGGCAAGTTCGGGATGAACGTCGTGAAGATCGACGCCAGCGAGCGGTTCCTCGGCAATCTGAAGGGCGTGGAAGATCCGGAGAAAAAACGCAAATTGATCGGCAACGACTTCATTCGCGTTTTCGAGGAGGAGTCGGCGCAGTTCGACGACTTCACGTTCCTGGCGCAGGGCACGCTGTATACGGACATCGTCGAGAGCGGCACGGCGACGGCGCAGACGATCAAGTCGCACCACAACGTCGGCGGCCTGCCGGAGGATATGAAGTTTCAGCTGATCGAGCCGTTGAAGACGCTGTTCAAGGACGAGGTGCGCAAGGTCGGCGCGGAATGCGGCCTGCCCGAAGCCATCGTCATGCGCCAGCCGTTCCCGGGTCCGGGTCTGGCCATTCGCGTGCTCGGGGAAGTGACGCCGGAGAAGCTGGAGATCGTCCGCGAGTCCGACGCAATTCTGCGCGACGAGATCGCCAAGGCGGGATTGGACCGCGAGATTTGGCAGTACTTCACGGCGCTGCCGAATATGAAGAGCGTCGGGGTGATGGGGGACGGACGCACTTACTCTCACACCGTCGGCATTCGCGCGGTGACGTCGATCGACGGCATGACCGCGGACTGGGCGCGCATCCCGTTCGACGTGCTGGAGAAAATCTCCAACCGCATCGTTAACGAAGTGCAGAACGTCAACCGCGTCGTCTACGACATTACGTCGAAGCCGCCGGCGACGATCGAGTGGGAGTAACGTCGTCAAACCCGTATCCTATCCGTCACTCAGGATGTTGAAGCTATAAACAAGCCGATTCTGCACGGGGCTGCCTTCAGCCCCATGGCCTGACGGCCGCCGCCGCGAAAGAAAACAGGCTGAAAACCGGCGAAGAACCTGCCAAAGCTGCATTGGCAGGTTTTTTGCTAAATGCGGGAGCTATTAAAAAGGAAGGGGGGGCTGCCGATGCTCGACTGTTATTATGAGCTGCGGGAGGCGAGCGAGCTTGCGCTCGGCTCTTCGGGCCAACAGGCGACCTTGGCGACAGACGGGCCCGCTTTGCTTCTAGTAACGGAAGGCGGGGGAAGCTTGCAACTGGGCGATGCTTCTTATCACCTGCACTACGGCTGCTTGCTGCTGCTGGCTCCGGGGACTCACGCGCAGCTTCGCTGCTCCGACGCGGCCAGCCTGTACGCCTATGTGCTGCAATTCGACGTATATCGGCTGATCGAGCAAGGACGGGATCATCTGCTGCATCGCCGCTCGTATGAAGGTCTGCCGGCGCCCGGCATGCTGACAAGCCAGTGCAGCCCAAGGCTGGCCGAGCTGTTCAGACTGCTGCTCGAATGGTGGCAGTCGCCGGATAAGACTTCGTCCGCATTGAAGGGGCATCGGCTGCTGCTGGAGACGATCGAGCGGAGCCTTGGTATAAACGATCAGAGCCTGCCAGCGGAGGAAGAGCCGATCCGGAAGGCGATTCGCCATATTAACGAGCGCTACGGGGATGATCTGAACCGAGGGATGCTGGCGGAAATGACGGGGTACCATCCGCACTACTTTTCACGCAAATTCTGCAAAGAAACCGGCCTCAGCGTGACGGACTACATTACCGCGTTCAGAATGAAAAAAGCCAAAGAGCAGTTGTTGACGACCGCCGGCTCGGTTCGCGAAATTGCCAGGCATGTCGGCTATGCCGACGCCTTGTACTTCAGCCGCAAATTCAAACGGCATACCGGCTTCTACCCGACGGAATACCGCAGGCAGCCCAAGAGAATAGCGGCCTTTCAGTTTCTCGGCACGCTGCTGCAGCTGGGGCTGAGGCCGATCGCGGGAGAGTCCCACATGCTGCGATACTCCGATCAGCTGCGCGATGAAATCCGCTCCATGCCCGAGTTCGAGCAGTGGAATCTGAACAAGCTGCGTTCGCTGGCGCCCGAGCTGATCGTAGCTCCCGGCTATTTGCGCAAGGATTTGCAGCGGCAACTGGCCGAAATCGCGCCTGTGCTGACGCAATCCACCGAAGAAGCCAGTCCGCTGGACATTCTGCATACGTTCGGCCGATTGCTGGGAAGACCGCGGGAGGCGGAGCAGGCTTTGGAGCGCCTGAACGCTTTGGCCGCCAAGGCGCGGGGACGTCTGGCGCAATGGCCAGGCAGGGAAGGGACGACCGCGGTATACGAAATCGCCGCCGGCCGAGTATATGTGATGGGCCGCTACGACCGTTGCAGCTTTGCCGCCTATCAGATGCTGGGCCTGAATCCGCCTCACAGGATACAGCGTCATCTGCAGCATAGCGGGGGATGCATTATGCTGGAGCCGAACCAGTTGGAGGAATACGCAGCCGACAACATGATTGTCAGCGTGTACGAGGAGGAAGGGATGGAGCTTACGAGACGGCTGCTGTCCAGCGATAGCTGGCAGAGGCTTGCGGCAGTGCGCCGCAATCGGGTGTATTGGATCCCCATCGGCCAAATCTGGTACAATGACGGCGTGTCCCTGGAAAAGCAGATACGGCTGCTGGAGGATCAGCTGTTGGGCGCAAGATGATCATAATCCATATAAAGTTATGTTCTTTTTCTATCGACGGCGGAAAAGGGGCTTGTTATCATTTTTAATTGATAATGATTCCCATTATCACAAACGTCGTTGCTGTGTACAGGAGGAGAACAAGGTGTTAAAGAGAGAAAAGGTTGGCATAATCGGTATTCTGCTGCTGTCAATAGGCTTGATCTTATCCGCATGCGGTGACGGAAGAGACACTGCTCCGTCCGCTTCGCAGAGCTCCGCGGAAGCGCCGCCGGCCTCCGCAGCCCCGCAGGCGGAAAGCGCTGCGTCCCCTGAGCCGGAAGATCAGGCGCTCCGCCCATTCGAGACGGGGAAAGGAACGATTCAAATTCCCGCCAAGCCGCAGCGGGTCGTGACGGACTATTACGGCGGAGAGCTGCTGGCCGCAGGATTAAACGTACTTGGCGTAGAACCGCTTACTTTCAACAATCCCTTTTTGGCGGACGATCTGAAAGAAGCAGAGGATGTGGGCGAGCCGTTGAATATCGAAAAAATATTGGAGCTAGATCCGGACTTGATCGTCGTCATGAACGACACCCAATACGAGGCTCTGTCCAAAATCGCCCCCACGGTTCATATTCCGTACAATACGGCGAAGAACGTCTATGAGACGATTAAGCTATTCTCGGAGCTGGCTGGAGCTCCGGACAATGCGGAGCGCTTGATCGAGGAATTCGATCAGAAGGCTCGGAAGGCGCGAGAGGCTTTACAGGGAATTGTGGACGAGAAGGCGACGATCGGCATCTATGAGCTGGTCAATGACGGTTCGTTCTGGATCTTCGGCGATAATGCCGGACGTGGCGGACAAGTGTTCTACAATGCGCTGGGCTTCGGCTCGCCGCATCCGGACAAGGAAGGAGAGCAGACGCTTCAGCTGTCCATGGAGATGCTTCCCGAGTATGATGCGGATTACATGTTCCTGACCGTCTACGATCCCGACAAGACCGGCGAGGCGCTGCGCAAGCTGCAGGAATCGGCCATCTGGAGCAGCTTGCCGGCCGTGAAGAACAACAGGCTGTTCATCAACGACTTCGACACCTGGTATCCGTACGATCCGCTTGCGATTTCCGGACAGATCGATCTGGCCGTCGAGCTGCTGACGCAGCGCGAAGCGGAGAACGCGAAATAAACGCTGGGATGCGAGGCGCGCTCAGCAAATTCGAGAAGAGCTGTCCCCAGACGAATACGGTCCAGGGCGACGGCTCTTTTCCATAAAAGGAGAATTCCGCCCAGCGTATGTTTTGTTTTCGTTTTCAATGGTATTTTCGGAGCGGAAGCGGCAGAAATGCGTGTCAATTCCGAACATTCTCACCGTTAACGGCGGTTGAACATACGTAAATAATCGTTGACAGGGGAGGGCTTTCGACCTAGAATATGGAATGGACAAACAACTGAATCCACTTTTCGTATAATCCCGGGAATCGGCCCGGGAGTCTCTACGAGGTCACCGCAAATGATCTGTCTACGAAAAGGGAAAACAAATCCGGAGGACCGCCGCGTCCGCAGGAATCGTTTTCCCGGTTGTGCGGAACCTAGAAGAGAAGTCTTCTAGGTTTTTTGTTTGTTTGCTGGAGTTCCAATTCATTCAAAAGTTGAAGGGAGAGTTTATGGGAACATGGAAAGTTTCTTTAAGCTGAAGGAACTGGGAACGAACGTACGCACGGAGATCATGGCAGGAATTACGACCTTCATGACGATGGCCTACATTCTGGCAGTGAACCCAGCCATCTTGTCGGGAGCGGGACTGAGCTTCGAGTCCGTCTTCCTCGCGACCGCGCTGGCGGCCGGCATTTTTACCATTGCGATGGGACTGTTCGTCAACTTCCCCGTTGCGCTCGCACCGGGCATGGGGCTGAACGCCTTCTTCGCGACGACGGTCATAACCTCTCAGGCGACGGGACATCCGATCACGCCCGAGATGGGGTTGGCTGCCGTATTTATTTCGGGGATTATCTTCTTTATTCTTACCGTGACGCAGATCAGGCAAATTCTGATCGTGGCCATCCCCGATGCGCTGAAGCATGCGATCACGGTCGGCATCGGGCTGTTCATCGCCGTTATCGGCATGAAGAACAGCGGCGTGCTGTCCATCCTCGCCTTCGATGACGGCAGCACGCTGATGACGATGGGACATCTGGAAGATCCGAACGTGTGGCTGACGATCGTCGGTCTCGGCATTATCGGCGTGCTGATGGTGCTGAGGGTAAAAGGCGCGATACTTCTGGGGATGATCGCCATCACGCTGATCGGTGCGATTCCAGGGGTCGGCCTTGTCAACTTCGCCGATCTGGGCAGCGCAAGCTGGGCTCCGAACTTCGGCGAGCTGAACTTCTGGCATATGGATTTCGCCGATCTGTTCACGACGGGGCTTCTGACGGCGATTGCCACGTTCACTTTCGTCGAGCTGTTCGATACGTTCGGCACTCTGGTCGGTACGGCGAACAGAGCCGGGTTCTTCAAGAATAAAGAAGAGGGCAACAAAAAAGTCGGCAAAGCGATGTTCGTAGACTCGATTGCGGTCAGCGGCGGCGCGATGCTCGGCACGAGCACCGTAACGGCATACGTGGAAAGCTCCGCGGGCATCGCCGAAGGCGGGCGCTCCGGTCTGACCGCGGTGACGACGGGCGTCTTCTTCCTGCTCGCGCTGTTCCTGCTGCCGATCGCCATGCTCATTCCGGCTCCGGCTACAAGCGCGGCGCTCATCATCGTCGGCGTGCTCATGGTGCAGTCGATCAAGGAAATCGATTTTACCGATCTGACCGTCGGCATTCCGGCGTTCCTGACGATTACGATCATGCCGTTCACGTACAATATCGCCAACGGGATTTCATTCGGCATCGTCTCCTATGTGCTGCTTGCCTTCGTGACGAATCTGGTCGGAGACAAAAAGCATAAAATCCACTGGCTGATGTGGGTGCTGTTCGTCATCGTCATCGCGCGTTACGTGTTCGTCGGCGGAGAATAATCGCGTTTATGGGCCGCTTGCGGCCCATGACATAGATCAACCCCGTTTCACTTCCGAATCGACGGAGGTGGGGCGGGGTTTTCCTCTGTCCAGATTTGATCAAAACACGAACATTAATAATATTTCTCAATGAAAGCGTTCGCCTTTGTTTGACAGCGCCGCCTTCTCTGGGGTACACTTAGTTACGTTAAGAAGCAAAATGACTTGGCTATTATTCAGCGAGCTTCAAGCGCGTATATGTCGGGGATCGGCCCGAACGTCTCTACCCGGAAACCCTAATTTCCGGACTACGCGGCACATCGTACGGAGCCCATATAGAGCGCGGACCGGATCAGGTTCGGGCTTTGTCTTGTCGCCGTTCGAGATGGCCGTCATAGGCAAGAGATTCGAGGGTCGATTGGGGAATACTGAAGATGTTCCCAACGACCTTTTTTGTGATTCAGAAAGGATCAAATTCGTTATCCTTATCCGAATCACCTCCGACATAAACGTTATCTCGCCGGTCCCAAGGACGGCGTAAGCCGTTTATGTTTGGTTCATGGTCGAAATAGAACATAAGGCGAAACGGGGAAGGGTGGAATCATGTCGTCACTTGTCGGCGTCATTATGGGCAGCACGTCGGATTGGGAAACGATGAAGAAAGCGTGCGAGATTCTGGAGGAATTGAACATTCCTTACGAGAAAAAAGTCGTCTCCGCGCATCGGACGCCGGACTTGATGTTCGAATACGCTGAAACCGCGGCATCCCGCGGCTTAAAGGTGATTATCGCAGGCGCCGGAGGCGCCGCTCATCTGCCGGGCATGGTCGCGGCCAAAACCGTCCTGCCCGTCATCGGAGTGCCCGTTCAATCGAAAGCGTTGAACGGGCTGGACTCGTTGCTCTCCATCGTGCAAATGCCGGGAGGCATTCCGGTGGCGACGGTGGCGATCGGCGCGGCCGGGGCGACGAACGCGGGCCTGCTCGCGGCTCAGCTCATCGGCGCGTTCGATCCGCAGGTGCAGGCTCGCGTCGCCGCCAGGCGCGAGCGCGTGACGCGCGAAGTGCTGGACAACGCGGAGCTGCCTTCATGAGCGGAGGGGATCACGTGAACAAGCTTGTGAATTTGTTTGACGGAGAGGGCATGGCCTGCGACGAATTCGGCTGCGCCGTTCCGGGCGCGGCGGATGGGCAGGCGGCAGAGATGGAGCCGTCCGCAGGCTCCAGCGCGGAAGCGGAGCAGCGGTCGAGCGCAAGGACTGAGGCGCCGTCCGCCGAAGCGGGCGGGAAGGGCGCGACGGCATTGCCGCGCCGCGCCATTCTGCCGGGGGCGACGATCGGCGTGCTCGGCGGCGGCCAGCTCGGCCGGATGCTGGCGCATGCCGGAGGCCGGCTCGGTTACCGGTTCGTGACGCTCGATCCGACGCCGGACAGCCCTTGCGGACAGACGGCGGACCAGATCACGGCGGCGTACGACGACCGGGAGGCGGCGCGGGAATTGGCCCGGCGCTCCGACGTCATCACGTACGAGTTCGAGAACGTGGACGCCGGCGTGGCGGAGATGCTGGAACGGGAATCGTACGTGCCGCAGGGCAGCAAGCTTCTATATACGACGCAGCATCGGCTGCGCGAGAAGCGGGCGGTCGAAGCGGCGGGGGTGCAGGTAGCGCCTTATGCCGAGATCGCGAGCCTGGAAGGCTTGCGCGAAGCGGCTGCGAGGCTCGGACTGCCGGCGGTGCTGAAAACCGCGACCGGCGGCTACGACGGCAAAGGCCAATGGGTGCTGCGGAGCGAGGACGAGCTGGCCCCGGCTTGGGAAGAGGCGGCGCGGAGCGGTACGCAGCTCGTGCTGGAGAAGTTTATCGTTTTCGACAAGGAAATTTCCGTGATTGCGGCGAGAAGCCCGTCGGGAGAAGTCAAGACGTTCCCGCCGGCGGAAAATATCCACGTTCATAATATATTGCATCTATCGATCGTGCCGGCGCGGATTACGGACGAGGTTCGCGCGGAGGCCGAGAAGCTGGCGGTGTCGATCGCCGAGACGCTCGGCGTCGTCGGACTGATCGCCGTCGAGATGTTCCTGACGGCGGACGGGCGGCTGTACGTTAACGAGCTGGCGCCGAGACCGCACAATTCCGGCCACTATACGATGGAAGCCTGCCGCACGTCGCAGTTCGAGCAGCACGTCCGGGCGATCTGCGATCTGCCGCTCGGCGATCCGTCGCTGCTGACGCCGGTCGTCATGGCGAACGTTCTCGGCGAGCATATGGAGCCTCTGCTCGCCTGGATGGGCGAGAAGGATTCGGCCGCCGAGAAGCTGGGCGTCGAGGTTAAGGTGCATCTGTACGGCAAGGCGGAAGCGAAGGTTAAGCGCAAGATGGGCCACCTGAACGTGCTGGCTCCGAACGTGGAATCGGCGCTGGAATGGATATCCCAATCGAACATATGGAGGGTCTAATCACACATGTTAGAACGTTATAGCCGTCCCGAGATGCGGGCGATCTGGACCGAACAGAACAAATTCCAAGCTTGGCTGGAGGTAGAATTGTGCGCGTGCGAGGCGTGGGCCGAGTTGGGGCATATTCCGCACGAAGACACGGCGGCGCTGCGTCGGAACGCGAAGTTCGACATCGACCGCATCTACGAGATCGAGCAGGAAACCCGCCACGACGTGATCGCCTTTACCCGCGCGGTATCGGAAAGTCTTGGACCGGAGCGCAAATGGGTACACTACGGCCTGACCTCGACGGACGTCGTCGATACGGCGATGGGTTACCTGCTTCGCCAGGCGAACGAGATTTTACGGAAGGATATTGTGAATTTCATCGCGATTCTTCGCGACCAGGCGATTAAATATAAGAAAACGCCGATGATGGGCCGCACGCACGGCGTCCATGCGGAGCCGACGACGTTCGGGCTGAAGCTGGCGCTGTGGCACGAGGAGATGAAGCGCAACCTGGAGCGGTTCGAGCATGCGGCGGCCGGCGTCGAATTCGGCAAAATGTCCGGCGCGGTCGGCACTTACGCGAACATCGATCCTTTCGTGGAGCAGTTCGTCTGCGGCAAGCTGGGCATTAAAGCGGCGCCGATCTCGACGCAGACGCTGCAGCGCGACCGCCATGCGGAATATATGGCGACGCTGGCGCTGATCGCGACGTCGATCGACAAGTTCGCGACGGAAATCCGCGGCTTACAGAAGAGCGAGTTCCGCGAGGTGGAGGAGCCGTTCGGCAAAGGTCAAAAGGGCTCGTCGGCGATGCCGCACAAGCGCAACCCGATCGGCTGCGAGAACATGAGCGGCCTGTCGCGCGTCATCCGCGGCCATATGCTGACCGCCTACGAGAACGTGCCGCTGTGGCACGAGCGCGACATCTCGCACTCCTCGGCGGAGCGGGTCATCCTGCCGGACGCGACGATGCTGCTGAACTACATGCTGAACCGGTTCGGCAACATCGTGAAGAATTTGACCGTATTCCCGGAAAACATGAAGCGCAACATGTCCCGCACGTACAACGTGCCGTTCTCCGGCCGCGTCATGACGAAGCTGATCGACAAGGGCTTCGCCCGCGAGCAGGCGTACGACACCGTGCAGCCTCGCGCGATGCAGGCGTGGGAGGAGCAGCGCGACTTCCGCGACATCGTGGAGTCGACGAAGGAGATTACCGACGTGCTGACCGCCGAGGAGATCGCCGACTGCTTCGATCCGACATGGCATCTGAAGCATGTGGATACGATTTTCGACCGGTTGGGATTGAACGAATAAGCGCGCCTGCTGGCGCCGCTAGGAGGCAGCAATGACTACCGAAGCATTGGCCACGGCCGTAGGGCTCGTGAACGCCCCGCTCATTCACAAGGGCAAGGTCCGGGAGCTGTACGATCTCGGAGAGCATTTATTAATTGTCGTAACGGATCGCATCTCGGCGTTCGACTATGTGCTGGATCCCCCGGTTCCCGGAAAAGGCAGCGTCCTGAACGGGCTGAGCGCCCACTGGTTCGAGCAGACCGCGGGCTTTCAGCCGAACCATGTCGTGCATACGGACGCGGCGCTGCTGGGCGACATCGTGAAGGAGCCGGAGAAGCTGGCCGGACGCATCATGGTCAGCCGGAAGGCGAAGCGCATCGACATCGAATGCGTCGTGCGCGGCTATATTACGGGCGGCGGCTGGCGTCAGTACCAGACTTCGGGCGAGGTCAACGGTATCCCGCTGCCTCAGGGCCTGCGGAAGAACGAGAAGCTGGAGCAGCCGATCTTCACTCCGGCGGGCAAAAACGACGTTGGCCACGACGAGGACATCCCGTTCGCGGAGATGGCCCGCCGCGTCGGCGCCGAGCTGGCGGAGGCGCTTCGCGACCGCAGCCTGAAGCTGTACGAGTTCGGGCGCGACTACTGCGCGAAGCGAGGCATCCTCCTCGCCGACTGCAAGTTCGAGTTCGGCCTGATCGACGGGGAGATCATCCTGATCGACGAGCTGTTCACGCCGGACTCCTCGCGCTTCTGGGCGGAGGAAAACTACAAGCTCGACGCCGAGATCGACAGCATGGACAAGGAGCCGGTGCGGGCCTACTTGGCCGGGTCGGACTGGGACAAGAATAGCCCGCCGCCACCGCTGCCTGCCGAAGTCGTCGAGGCGACGACAGCCCGCTATCGCGACATCGCCCGCAGGCTGACGGAGTAGCTCGCAGGTCGGGCGCCGGTCGCATCAGCCGCTTGTGAGATGACGCAGGCCGCAAGAGGCGGCGAACGCGACAGGCGGAAGCGCGTAACAGTCTGGCAGGCCGCAAGAGGCGGCGAGAGCGGCCAGCGGAAGCGCGTAACGGTCTGACAGGCCGCAAGAGGCGGCGAGAGCGGCCAGCGGAAGCGCATAACGGTCTGCCGGCTGCAAGAGTACGACGCCGATGTCTCGCCAATGATAACGCACCACCTAATGGATCTAACGGATCGCATCCGCACGAGGGTTTACTTTTTGACAAGCCAGACGTTCTTATTCCATTCGCATACCCCATCCAATCGAGATCAGGAGGAACTCCCCCATGAAAGCAAAGGTTTACGTGACGATCAAGCAGAACGTGCTCGACCCGCAAGGGAACGCGGTGCAGGGCGCGCTGCATTCGCTCGGCTTCAATGAAGTCGGCAAGGTGAGAATCGGCAAATATCTCGAGCTGGACCTGGACACGAACGATCGCGCGCAAGCGGAGGAAAAGCTTAAAGTGATGTGCGAGAAGCTTCTGGCCAACACGGTCGTCGAAGACTATCGTTTCGAATTGGAGGGCTGAGGCGCTCATGAAATTCGCTGTACTCGTGTTTCCCGGCTCCAACTGCGACATCGACTGCTACAAGGCGGTAGAGGATACGGTCGGCCAAGCGGTCGATTACGTGTTCCACACGGCAACCGATCTGTCCGCCTACGACGCGATCCTCGTTCCGGGAGGCTTCTCCTACGGAGATTACCTGCGCTGCGGCGCGATCGCGCAGTTCGCCCCGGTCATGGCCGAGGTGAAGAAGGCGGCCGAACAGGGCAAGTTCATCCTCGGCATCTGCAACGGCTTCCAGATTCTCACGGAAGCGGGCCTGCTGCCGGGAGCTCTTATACGCAACAACTCGCTGAAGTTCCGCTGCCATCAGGTCGAGCTGAGCGTCGAGAACGCCCGGACGGCCTTCACGAACGATTACAAACAAGGCGAGGTCGTCACGATTCCGATCGCGCACGGGGAAGGCAGCTACTATGTGGACGGCGAGACGCTGGCGCAGCTGAAGGCGAAAAACCAGATCGTGTTCCGCTACGCGGGAGAAAACCCGAACGGCTCCGTCGACAATATCGCGGGCGTGTGCAGCGAGGCCGGCAACGTCGTCGGCATGATGCCCCACCCGGAACGGGCGGTTAAGGACATTCTCGGCTCCGCCGACGGCGCGCGGATGTTTACGTCAGTACTCAACGCTTGGAGGGAACGCAATGGCGCAGCAAGTATCCGCTAAGGAACCGACGGTCGAACAGATCGCGGATCAGAAAATATACAAGCAATTCGGCGTTTCGGAAAAAGAGTACGAGCTCATCTGCGACTTTATGGGACGCAAGCCGAACTATACGGAAATCGGCGTATTCAGCGTCATGTGGTCGGAGCACTGCGCGTACAAAAACTCCAAGCCTCTGCTGCGGAGATTTCCGACTTCGGGGCCGCGCGTCCTGATGGGGCCGGGCGAAGGAGCGGGCATCGTCGACATCGGCGACAATCAGGCGGTCGTGTTCAAAATCGAATCGCACAACCATCCGTCTGCGGTCGAGCCGTACCAAGGCGCGGCGACGGGCGTGGGCGGCATTATTCGCGATATTTTCTCGATGGGGGCGCGTCCGGTCGCTCTGCTGAACTCTTTGCGGTTCGGCCGGCTGGAGAACGAGCGCGTGCGTTACCTGTTCGAGCACGTCGTCAGCGGCATCGCGGGCTACGGCAACTGCATCGGCATCCCGACGGTTGCGGGCGAGATCATGTTCGACGAAGCTTACGAAGGCAACCCGCTCGTTAACGCGATGTGCGTCGGGCTGATCGACCACGATAAAATTCAACGCGGCGTCGCCAAAGGCATCGGAAACCCGGTGTTCTACGTCGGACCGGCGACGGGACGCGACGGCATCCACGGCGCGACGTTCGCCTCCGAGGATTTGACGGCGGAGTCCGAAGCGAAGCGTTCGGCGGTGCAGGTCGGCGATCCGTTCATGGAGAAGCTGGTCATGGAAGCGACTTTGGAACTGATCGACTCCGGCATCGTGCTCGGCATTCAAGACATGGGCGCGGCGGGACTCACTTGCTCCAGCGCCGAGATGGCGAGCAAGGCGGGCAACGGCATGGAGCTGTATCTCGACGAAGTGCCGCAGCGCGAGGAAGGCATGACGGCGTACGAAATGATGCTGTCCGAGTCGCAGGAGCGGATGCTGTTCGTCTGCGAGCCTCAGCACGAGGAGCAGGCGAAGGCGATCTTCGCGCGTTGGGGGCTGCACTGCGCGAAGGTGGGCAAGGTGACCGACGACGGGCGCCTGAAGCTGTTCCATAAAGGCGAGCTGGTCGGAGATATGCCGGTCAAGGCGCTTGTGGACGACTGCCCGGTGTATGAGAAGCCGTCCGCCGTGCCGGATTATTATCGGAAGAACGGTTCGATCGATACGAATCGTTACGAGCAAGTGCTGGATCTGAATGAGGCTTTGCTGAAGGTGCTCGGTTCTCCGTCGCTGGCCAGCAAAGAGTGGGTATACAATCAGTACGATTACATGGTGCGCACGGAGACGGCGGTTCGTCCGGGCTCGGACGCGGCGGTCGTCACGATTCGCGGCACGCGCAAGGGTCTGGCGATGACGACCGACTGCAACGGCCGCTACGTTTATCTCGATCCAGAGGTTGGCGGACGCATTGCGGTCGCCGAAGCGGGACGCAACATCGTCTGCTCCGGCGCCGAGCCGCTGGCGATTACGGACAACCTGAACTTCGGCAGCCCGGAGAAGCCGGAAGTGTTCTGGCAGATGGAGAAGGCGGTCGACGGCATGGCGGAAGCCTGCCGCGTGCTGGATACGCCGGTGATCGGCGGCAACGTGTCTCTCTATAACGAAAATGTTCGCGGAGCCATCTATCCGACGCCGGTCGTCGGCATGGTCGGCCTCGTGCACGACGTCGATCATATTACGACGCAGGAGTTCAAGGCGGCAGGCGACGTCATCTTCCTGCTCGGCGAGACGAAGGCGGAGATCGGCGGCAGCGAATTCCAGTACGCCGTTCACGGCGTGACGGAGGGCCGTCCTCCGGAGCTGGATCTGGCGGTCGAGAAGAAGCTGCAGCAGGCGGTTCTTGGCGCGATTCAGGCGGGTCTGGTCGCTTCGGCGCACGACTTGTCCGAAGGCGGGCTGGCCTCGGCGCTAGCGGAAGCGTGCTTCGGGCGCGGTCTGGGCGCGGAAGTGGATTTCGATACGAATCTTCGTCCCGACCTGGCGCTGTTCAGCGAATCCCAGTCGCGGATTTTGCTGACGGTTAAGCCGGAGCTGGAGCAGCAGCTTGCGCTGTTCCTGGTGAAATCCGATATTCCCGTCAAGCTTCTGGGAACGGTCGGCGGCGACCGCCTGAAGGTCAAAGTCCGCGGTCGCGACGCGATCGACGCGTCCGTGGAGGAGCTGCGGGCGGTCTGGTCTCAAGCGATTCGGAACCATATGAACGGTAAGACGGCATGACATCTAGCGTTGCGAACGGGGGGACAGAAGTGACGCGGCTCTGGACCGGGGATTATTACAACGAGGGCAACAGCAGCAGGGAATCCATTTTCGATAAAGTGCGGGAGGAGTGCGGCGTGTTCGGGGTGTACGGTCATCCCGACGCGGCTAATCTTTCCTATTACGGTCTGCACGCGCTGCAGCACCGCGGCGAGGAGAGCTGCGGCATCTGCACGTCGGATGAAGGTGCGTTTCATTATCACCGGGGGATGGGGCTCGTCAAGGAAGTGTTCGATCGCGACCGGCTCGATTCGCTGAAGGGCAGCCAGGCGATCGGCCATGTGCGCTATTCCACTTCCGGCTCCAGCCAGCTCGGGAACGCGCAGCCTCTCGTATTCAAATACCGCGGCGGCGATCTGGCCGTCTGCACGAACGGAAACCTGGTCAACGAGCCGGCCATCCGCAAGGAGCTGGAGGAGTCGGGCTCGATCTTCCAGACGACGAGCGACACGGAAGTTATCGCGCATCTCATCGCGCGTTCCTCCAAGGATCTGGTCGAAGCGGTGAAGGACGCGTTCCTGCGTCTGATCGGGGGCTACGCGTTTCTGATCCAGACGAAGGACTGCCTGATCGCGGCGTGCGATCCGCACGGCCTTCGTCCTCTCGTGATGGGCAGGCTCGGAGCGGCTTATATTTTCGCTTCGGAGTCGTGCGCTCTGGAGACGATCGGCGCCGAGTACGTGCGCGACGTTCAGCCGGGCGAGCTGCTGGTGCTGAGCAAGGAAGGCTTGCGCGAGGAGCGGTTCGCGCCGATGAAGCGCCGGGCGATCTGCTCGATGGAGTATATTTACTTCGCGCGTCCGGACAGCGATATCTATGGGGCGAATCTGCATTCGTCGCGGAAGCGGATGGGGCAGATTCTGGCCCAGGAGTCGTTCGTGGACGCCGATATCGTCACCGGGGTGCCGGATTCGAGCATTTCGGCGGCGATCGGTTACGCGGAGCAGACGGGCATTCCCTACGAGCTCGGATTGATCAAGAACAAGTATACCGGCCGGACGTTCATCCAGCCTTCCCAGGAGCTTCGCGAGAAGGGCGTCAAGATGAAGCTGTCCGCCGTTCGCAAAGTCGTCGAAGGCAAGCGCGTCGTCATGATCGACGACTCGATCGTGCGCGGCACGACGTCGCTGCGGATCGTGAACATGCTCCGCGAGGCCGGAGCGCTCGAGGTTCACGTCCGCATCACGTCGCCGCCGTTCATGAACCCGTGCTACTACGGCATCGATACGCCGAACCCGGGCGACCTGATCGCCTCGAGCAAGTCGGTGGAGGAGATTCGGCAGGCGATCAACGCGGATTCTCTGTATTTTCTCACGGAGAAAGGACTGCGCGACGCCGTCGGCATTCACCCGACGGAGTACAACAACGGGCTGTGCATGGCTTGCTTCAACAATGACTACCCGACGCCGGTTCGTTTTGAGGAAGCGAAGCTGACGTCCTGCAGCTGCGATTAAGCGCGGGCGGGGGAGACGCGAGGGCGCCGGTTCTGAGGCGGGGGGCGTGCGAATAAGCACGCGAATAAGCGCGTCTCGCGGGCTTAATCGCCCCGTCCGGGTCGGGCCCTCCCGATTAAGCGCGCCTTTCGCGGCTTTTGGCCCCGCCCGAATCGGCACTCTCGAATAAGCGCGCCTCGCGGCTTATTGGCCCCGCCCGGGTCGGCGAATATCGGGATAGACGCGCCATACGTGCTTTTGACGGCGTACGTTGCGCGAGTTAACAAGAATAAAGGGAGTTGAAATCATTGTCCGAGGCGTACAAACAGGCCGGAGTCGATATCGCGGCCGGCAACGAAGCGGTCGAACGGATGAAGAAGCACGTCAAGAAAACGTTCCGCCCGGAAGTGCTGACCGGTCTTGGCGGATTCGGCGGGTTATTCGGCCTGAACAAAGACAAGTATGAGGAGCCGGTGCTCGTCAGCGGAACGGACGGAGTCGGCACAAAGCTGAAGCTGGCGTTCGCGATGGACAAGCACGATACGATCGGCATCGACGCGGTGGCGATGTGCGTGAACGACGTCGTCGTGACCGGAGCGGAGCCGCTCTTCTTCCTCGACTATCTCGCTTGCGACAAGGTCATTCCCGAGAAGATCGAAGCGATCGTCAAAGGCGTCGCGGACGGCTGCGAGCAGGCCGGCTGCACTCTCATCGGTGGGGAGACGGCTGAGATGCCGGGCATGTACGCCGAGGGCGAGTACGATATCGCGGGCTTCACGGTCGGCGTCGTCGACCGCAAGAAGGCGATCGACGGTTCGACGATCCGGGCGGGCGACGCCATCCTCGGGTTCGCGTCGAGCGGCATTCACTCGAACGGCTTCTCGCTCGTTCGCCGGCTGCTGCTGGAGCAGGAAGGCTATTCGCTGTCCGACAAGCCGGCCGGGCTGGAAGGCCGCGCGCTGGGCGACGTGCTGATCGAGCCGACGCGCATCTATGTAAAGCCGATTCTGAAGCTGCTTGAATCCGTTTCGATCAAGGGGATGGCCCATATAACGGGCGGCGGCTTCATCGAGAACATTCCGCGCATGCTGCCGGAAGGCGTCAATGCGGACATCCGGCCCGGCTCCTGGCCGGTGCTCCCGATCTTCGGGCTGCTGCAGCAAGCCGGCAGCGTGACCGACCGCGACATGTACACGACGTTCAACATGGGCATCGGCATGGTGCTCGTCGTTCCTGAGGAGCAGGCGGAACTGGCGCTGGCGATCGCGAAGGAGCAGGGAGAGCAGGCTTACCGCATCGGCTCCGTAACTGAAGGCGCGAAGATCGTGACGTTCGAAGGCGCGGAGCTGCCATGACGTACGGCAACGAGGGAGCCGCGCGAGCGTTGTCTTCTTCCCCGCTGAAGGTCGCGGTGTTCGCCTCGGGCAACGGAAGTAACTTTCAGGCGCTGGCCGAGGCGGTTCGAGCCGGTCGGATCCGCGCGGAGATCGACCTCGTCGTCTGCGACAAGCCTTCGGCCTACGTGCTGGAGCGCGCTCGCAGTCTGGGCGTCGACACGTACGTGTTTGCCCCCCGGGATTACGCCTCCAGAGAGGCTTATGAAGCGGAGATCGTGCGGGAGCTTCAGAGACGCGGAATCGGCCTTGTCGTGATGGCGGGCTATATGAGACTGGTGACATCCACGCTGATCGAGCCCTATGACGGACGAATCATCAATATCCATCCGGCGCTGCTTCCGGCGTTTCCCGGCGTGGACGGAATCGGCCAGGCGATCCGCTACGGCGTGAAGGTGGCCGGAGCGACCGTTCATTTCGTCGACGGGGGCATGGATACCGGCCCGATCATCGCCCAGCAAGCGGTAGAGGTGCTGGACGACGATACCCCGGAAACGCTGGGCGCAAAAATTCATCGGGCGGAGTACGAGCTGCTGCCCCGGGTCGTAGGCTGGATCGCGGGCGGCAAGGTGCGCCTTGACGGACGCAAAGTAACGATAACCAACTGAACGGAGGATTCATTCGTGGCGATTAGAAGAGCGCTGGTCAGCGTATCGGACAAGACCGGAATTGTGGAATTGTGCCGTGAGCTCGCCAATCAAGGCGTGCAAGTGATTTCGACAGGCGGTACGAAGACGCTGCTGGAGAAAGAGAACGTGCCGGTCGTCGGCATCTCCGAAGTGACGGGTTTCCCGGAAATTCTCGACGGACGGGTCAAAACGCTGCATCCCGCGGTCCATAGCGGCTTGCTGGCGATCCGCGGCGAGGCCGAGCATACGAAGCAGATGGAAGAGCTGAATCTGGACTACATCGATCTCGTCGTCGTCAACCTGTATCCGTTCAAGGAGACGATCTCCAAGCCGAACGTCTCCTACGAGGACGCGATCGAGAACATCGATATCGGCGGTCCGACGATGCTGCGTTCGGCGGCCAAGAATCACGCCTTCGTCACCGTTGTCGTGGACGCGGGAGACTACGACCGGGTGCTGGAGGAGATCCGCGCCGGCGGAGACACGACGCTCGATACCCGCAAGCGTCTGGCGGCGAAGGTGTTCCGCCATACGTCGGCGTACGACGCGCTGATCTCCGACTATTTCGCCAAGCAGCTCGGCGATCCGCTGCCGGAAAGCTTGACGCTGACGTACGAGAAGGTTCAGGATCTGCGTTACGGAGAGAATCCTCACCAGAAGGCGGCTTTCTATCGCAAGCCTCTGGCCTCGGCTTATAACATTACGGCGGCCGAGCAGCTTCACGGCAAAGAACTGTCCTACAACAACATCAACGACGCGAACGCGGCTCTGGCGATCGTCAAGGAGTTCGACGAGCCGGCGGTCGTTGCGGTCAAGCATATGAACCCGTGCGGCGTCGGCATCGGCGCGAGCATCGACGAAGCCTACCGCAAAGCGTACGAAGCCGATCCGACCTCGATCTTCGGCGGCATCATCGCGGCGAACCGCGTCATCGAAGCGGATACGGCGGTCCGTCTGAGCGAGATTTTCCTGGAAATCATCATTGCCCCGGACTTTGCGCCGGAGGCGCTTGAAATTCTCCAACGGAAGAAAAATATTCGTCTGATGCGCATCGGCGAGCTCCCGTCGGCCAAGGAGCGCAGCTCCGAATGGCTCGTGACGAGCGTCGAGGGCGGCATGCTCGTGCAGGAGAGCGATGTGCACAGCCTGTCCGAGAACGATCTGACGGTCGTCACGGAACGCGCGCCAACGGCGGAGGAAATGAAGCAGCTGCTGTTCGCCTGGAAGGTCGTCAAGCATGTGAAGTCGAACGCGATTTTGCTGGCTCGGGACAATATGACGGTCGGCGTCGGCGCGGGGCAGATGAACCGGGTGGGCGCGGCCCGCATCGCCATCGAGCAGGCGGGAGATCTGGCGCGGGGCGCCGTGCTCGCCTCCGACGCATTCTTCCCGATGGGGGATACGGTGGAGCTTGCCGGTCAGGCGGGAATTACGGCGATCATTCAGCCGGGCGGCTCCGTAAAGGACGCGGAGTCAATTGCGGCCGCGAATGCCGCGGGCATCGCGATGGTCGTGACGGGAGTTCGTCATTTCAGACATTAAGGCGGCTGCGCCGTTGTTTTCAGAGGGGGATAAGAGCGTGAAAGTGTTGGTCATCGGACGCGGCGGACGCGAGCATGCGATCGTCTGGGCGCTCAGGAAGAGCGGCAAAGTCGGGAAAATCTACTGCGCGCCCGGCAACGCCGGGATCGGAGAGCTGGCGGAGAACGTGGACATCGGGGAGATGGAGTTTGACCGTCTCGTCGGCTTCGCGCGCGAGCAAGCGATCGACCTTGTCGTCGTCGGCCCGGACGATCCGCTGGCCGCCGGCATCGTGGACGAGTTCGAGGCGGCTTCGATTCCGGTGTACGGGCCCCGCAAGAACGCCGCGGAAATCGAGGGCAGTAAAATCTTCATGAAAAACCTGCTCCGCAAATACAACATTCCGACCGCCAAGTACGAGACGTTCACTGACTACGAGTCGGCCAAAGCTTATCTGGCGAAGCAGCCGCTGCCTATCGTCATTAAGGCGGACGGACTGGCTGCGGGCAAGGGAGTAACGGTATGCTTCACGCGCGAAGAAGCGGACCAGGCGCTGGAGGAGACGATGGTGAGCAAGTCGTTCGGCGCGGCCGGGGACCGGGTAGTCATCGAAGAGTTCCTCGAAGGCCAGGAGATGTCCATTCTCGCGTTCGTGGACGGAGAAACGGTCCGGGCGATGTCGCCCGCGCAGGATCATAAGCAGGTGTTCGACAACGACAAAGGGCCGAACACCGGCGGCATGGGCACGTACTCGCCGCTTCCTCATATCGATCCGTCGATCATCGAGGAAGCGATCGAGAACATTATCAAGCCGACGGCTCGCGCGATGGCGGCGGAGGGCCGTCCTTTCCGCGGCGTGCTGTTCGCGGGCTTGATGATCACGAAGGATGGTCCGAAAACGATCGAGTTCAACGCCCGTTTCGGAGATCCGGAGGCCCAGGTCGTTCTTCCGCGGCTGGAGACGGATCTGCTGGAGATTATTCTTGCGTCGATCAACGGCACGCTGGCGGATATCGACATCCGCTGGAGCGACGAAGCGGCCGTCTGCGTCGTGCTGGCGTCGGGCGGCTACCCGGGCTCGTATCCGAAGGGCCTGCCGATCGAAGGGCTGGATCGCGTCGATGTGCCCGGCGCGCTCGTCTTCCATGCGGGCACCGCGCTGAAGGACGGACGCATCGTGACCAACGGCGGGCGCGTGCTTGGCGTCGTCGGACGCGGGCCGGGCATCGCCGAAGCGCGGGCCAGCGCCTATGCGGCGGCTGCCGGCATTACGTTCGAGGGCAAATTAAATCGCACGGACATAGCGGCGAAGGCGCTCGTGTAGCGCCCTTCCAATCGCTTCCGCAGCCTCCGGTACGGAGTCTTGCGCTTCTGGCGCAGGAGTTCGAGCCGGGGGCTTATTCTTTATAAAACAGCGACTTGCGGCGGGTCAGCACGAATCCGACCGCATAAATAACGCCGAGGATGAGCAGAACGCTTAGGATGTGGGTCGAGGCCCATCGCAGCAGGCTTTCCATACCGTCATCTCCTTCCGGAAAAATCCGCCGCGAAGCGGCAGTTACGTAGTAGCGTTCCCGATTTTCACCTCAAAGATGAGACATCGAACGGGGAACATTCAGACTTCGAATCCCTGATGTTTTAACCCACGCCAACCTACGCCAATTCACTAGCCCACGATAGCCCATAACCCATGCTAACCTATGCCAATTCACCAACCCATTTCAGCCCCCCAAGCCGCGCTAACCTATGCCAACTTACAAGTCCACGACAGCCATCACCCCATGCTAACCTGGAGTGCTACGATAAAAATGCAGTCGAAAAACACCCTCATATGAAATAAAATGAAAGCTAACGAGGGGACGGGAGACAATGAAACGGTACGACAAAGCATTCAAAGAAGAAGCAGTCAGATTAAGC